>NZ_WKZE01000001.1:0-449341 GCF_009678315.1 Finegoldia sp. BIOML-A2 | reverse complement strand
GAATGTCCCCTGTTATGTACAGATTACATTCCGCTTAAAATATTATTAAATTATTCCGTGTTTACGGGTTCAGGTCATAAGGAGTGGTTTTTTATTTTTTTAGTTACGTTACAGCAGATTTTGATTATGTTTGTTTTCATGGCGATGGGCTACATTTTTGCGAAAACGGGATTTTTCAGTAGAGAAACTATCAGAGAGATGACTGGATTTGTAATGTATGTTGTGGGATCAAGTGTTATTATTAACGCGTTTAATAGACCCGTTACGCCAGTGCTGTTGAATAATTTTTTGATGACTGCCTTTGCTGCAGTGGTTTTGATGGGTTCATCTATTTTGATTTCTCATTTTTTGTTCAAATTTGATAGATTTTCTAAGAACGAAAACATAAGTACATACAAATTCGCATCTGTTTACAGCAATTGTGGTTTTATGGGAATTCCTTTGATTGAAGCGTTGCTTGGTGCGGATGGAACTTTTTTCGCCATTCCTTATTTGGCGGTGTTCAATATTTTGTTGTGGAGTCATGGAATTGGTTTGTACGAGATGACTGGAAATGGCAAGATTCAATGGAACAAAGTTTTGAAAAATCCATGTATTATTTCTTCTGTTTTGGGATTTGTTTTGTTTTTCTTCGGGGTTATTTACAAAATGCCGAATGTGGTTACTAAGCCTGTTTTTTACTTGGCGAGTATGAATACGCCACTTAGTATGATAATTATCGGAGCGAATTTCGTCAGTATTACAGAGCCTTTTCACAGGGATAAAATGGCGTGGGAAGTTTCTTGTATCAGAAATATTTTGTTTCCTTTAATATATATTGTGATTTTGATGGTTATTCCAATGAAAACAGATGCAAAGATTGCGACGTTGGCGATGGCATCAGCTCCGATTGCAGGAGTGAGTGTGCTTTTCTGTTTAATGTTTAATAAATCTACGGATTTTCCATCAAGGGCTTTGTGTTTGTCGACGATATTTTCGGTGGTGACTTTGCCGGTAATAATTTTGATTGGTAGTTTAATCCTTTAAATTGGCAAATTTTTTTGAAACGCATATATAATCTAATGTGAATATATGGTAAAATAAGGTTAACAATACTTTTGTTAACCAATATTTTTTTGTAAAGAGGTGATAGTTTGAGCGATTTAATAAAAAAAGAATTGATACGAATTGAAGATCATGCAAATGATTGGAAGGATGCAATAAGAATTGCAGCAAAAAGTTTGTTGGACAATGGTTACATTAACGAGCAATATGTAGAAGACATGATAAAAAGCGTTGAGGATGCTGGCCCATACATTGTGCTTGCTCCGAACATTGCGGTTCCTCACGCAAGACCAAACGGTAATGTAGACAAAATGGCGATTAGTTTGACAAAATTAAATGAGGCTGTAAATTTTAGAAACGAAGAAGAGGATGAGGACAACTGGGTAAGAATTCTATTCTGTTTGGCAGCTGTGGATTCTTCATCACACATTGTAGCACTTCAACAATTGGCAGTGCTTTTGGATTCAGATGAAATTACAGATGAGCTTATAAATGCAAAAACTGAGGACGAAATGTTGGATATTATTAACAAAAAATTAGAGGAGGGAAATGATGATTAATATTGTTACTGTATGTGGTAATGGAATTGGAAGTAGTCTTCTTTTGAAAATGAAGGTTGAAACTATTTGCAAGGAAATGGGAATTGAAGCGAACGTTGAATCTTGTGATTCTAACGCAGCTGTAGGAAAAGGCGCTGACCTTTTCGTAACTGTTAAGGAATTCAAATCAATTTTTTCAGATGATCAAAAAGTAGCTATCGTTAAAAGCTACACTAACAAGAAGAAAATCGAAGAAGATTTGGTTCCTGTATTAGAAGAATTCAAATAAAATTTAAAAATTTAGGAGGAATTTATGGGATTTTTAAACGTATTAAAGGATATTTTATCTGAACCTGCGTTTTTGATGGGTCTTATCGCGATGGTAGGTCTTATCGCACTTAAAAAACCAGCTCACAAGGTAATGACTGGTACATTAGGTCCAATCTTAGGATATTTAATGTTGTCTGCAGGTGCAAATGTCATCACGACTAACTTGGATCCATTGAGTCAAATGATTCAACACGGATTCAACATCACAGGTGTTGTTCCTAATAACGAAGCTATCACATCTGTTGCGCAAAAAGTTTTGGGCGTAGAAACAATGTCAATTTTGTTAGTAGGACTTATTTTTAACTTATTAATAGCAAGATTTACAAGATACAAATATATTTTCTTAACTGGTCACCACAGCTTCTTCATGGCTTGTCTATTGTCAGCAACTTTAGGTGCAATCGGATTTAAGGGCGTGGCTTTGGTATTGGCTGGTGGATTTATATTGGGAGCTTGGAGTTCAATCTCTCCAGCAATCGGACAAAAATACACTTTGAAAGCTACTGACGGAGACGAAATAGCTCTTGGTCACTTTGGCTCATTGGGATATTATTTGTCGGCGTTTATCGGTTCATTAGTTGGAAAAGATTCCAAATCAACTGAAGATATCGAAATTCCTGAAAAATGGGGTTTCTTGAGAAATACTACAATTTCAACAGCGTTAACAATGATTGTGTTCTATCTAATCGCAAGCATCAAAGCTGGTCCAGATTTCGTCGGCAAAATGTCTAACGGACAGAACCCATATTTGTTTGCAATCATCTCTGCGTTAAACTTCGCAGTTGGTGTAGCAATCGTATATGCCGGTGTTAGAATGATTTTGGCAGACTTGATTCCTGCATTCGAAGGTATTGCTACAAAATTAATTCCAAACTCTGTTCCTGCAGTTGACTGTGCAGTATTTTTCCCATATGCACCAACAGCAGTTATTTTGGGATTTGCATGTAGTTTTGTAGGCGGATTAATCGGTATGTTTATTTTGGGAGCTATCGGTGGAGTATTAATTATTCCAGGACTTGTTCCTCACTTCTTCTGTGGTGCAACTGCTGGTATTTACGGTAATGCAACTGGTGGTAGAAGAGGAGCTATGATAGGTTCATTCATCAACGGATTATTCTTGGCATTCCTTCCAGCATTCTTGCTTCCAGTTTTAGGACAATTAGGATTCAATAATACAACATTCGGAGATTTTGACTTCGGAGTTTTGGGAATTTTATTAGGAAAAGTTGGTAACGCTATGGGTAATGTCGGAGTTTACATTATTATCGCTATTTTGGCAGTAGTTTTAATAGCTCCTTCAATTATCACTAAGAAAGATACGGCAATTAACAACGAACAATAATTTGAACTACACAAGAAAGAGGTTGAAATGGATAAAATTAACACAAAAATTTACTCAGACGGTGCAGTATTAGAAGACATGTTAGAATCATTGGCATCAAAAAAAGTAACAGGATTCACAACTAATCCATCACTGATGAAGAAAGCTGGAATCACTGATTACGTTGAATTTGCCAAGAAAGTTCTAGAAGAAATCACAGAATATCCAGTATCATTTGAAGTATTTGCAGATGATTTAGAAACTATGGAAAAAGAAGCAGACAAAATCGCATCACTAGGCGACAATGTTTACGTCAAAATTCCAGTAACTACAAGCGATGGAACATCAACTGCTCCATTATTGAAAAAACTTAGTTCAAAAGGAATTAAACTTAACGTTACAGCAATCTTTACAGTGGATCAAGTAAGAGAAGTTGTAGACAACTTGACTGAAAATGTTCCAAGCATTGTTTCAGTATTTGCTGGAAGAATTGCAGACACAGGAGTTGATCCAATGCCAATCATGAAAGAAGCTTTGGAAATTTGCAAAACTAAAAAAGGTTGCGAATTGTTGTGGGCATCTCCAAGAGAAGTGTTCAACATTTACCAAGCAAATGAATTGGGAGTAGACATCATCACATGTACTCCTGCAATCATCAAGAAACTTTCATTGATGGGAAAAGATTTGAACGAATACTCACTAGATACAGTGAAAACATTCTGCAAAGACTCAAAAGAATTAGGATTTTCAATTCTTTAATAAATACAAGAGCTCACAAATGTGGGCTCTTTTTTTCGTGCTAATATATATTTCGTACCAAAATTTCGCACGAATATCTAGGCTACGGAAACAATCGCGCACGAATATCTTGGTGAAAATTTAATAATCTTATTCAGACACAACACAGATCAAGCATTTTGCACGAATATCTAGACTACAAAAATAAATAAATTATAAGCTTGTGAACCTAAAATTGTGAACTCGTGCTACGCACTCAGACAGCACAATTTTTTAACGGTTCACTTCACTTGAATTTATGATTATTTTCTCCGTATGATATTCTTAGCAAAAAGGCTTGACTGTTTACATGGATTTACAATATAGGTATGTTCGATTACTTGCCTAAACGGACACAAGGATGATTGCGGAGTGAATTTTAACATAAACGGAAGGGGAGAACATCTAGCATGAATATCTAGAATACTAAGAATGTTTTCTAATTGTACTCCGAAGTTTTAAAATTATTAGAATAAAAAATTGAGGAATTAAAAAATATTAAAATTTTTAAATTAACAATATTAAGATAAATTTATTTTATTAATATTCTAATATGAACTAAAGAAATATCAATTAAAAGTAAATTAATCGTAAGTTTCATGTAGCTAATTACGTATAAATATACATCAAAAAAAAGGCAGATAAATCCCTAAATCAACAGTTAAAACAAGCAAAAAAAGTGGTTGACAAATCAGAATATTAATGAATATAATATAAGAGAGAAGAAGTTAGAGAGTAGTGCAATAAAATGAGGGAAAAGGCGTGTATCGCCTATACTGCATCGCGTTAAAGCGATAAATACTCGCGTTTCAATTGTATTATAATTCAAATTTTTCTAAAAAACAATCATTCTCAAAGCATTTTACACCGATTGCGATTTTGAGAGTTGAATTAATATTAGGAGGAATATATGACAGACAAACAAAAACTTAGTTTGAAAGCGCTTATACTGATGATTTTTACGTCGGTTTTTGGTTTCACTAACATTAGTAGATCATATTATTTAATGGGATACTCCGCTATTCCTTGGTATATTTTATCTGGTATAGCATTTTTCCTACCATTTGCATTCATGATAGCAGAGTATGGTTCTGCATTTAAAGACGCAAAAGGTGGTATTTATTCTTGGATGGAAAAAAGTTCTGGCAAGAAGTACGCTTTTGTAATCACTTTTATGTGGTTTGCATCATACATAATCTGGCAAGTAAATGTAGGTTCAGGTATTTGGATTGTTTTATCGAATGCTATTTTCGGGGTTGATAAGACTCAAGAATGGTCTTTGTTCGGGTTAGACTCAGTAAAAACTTTGGGTATTTTGGCAATCTGCTGGATTATAATGGTTACTTATGTATCTAACAAAGGTTTGGAAAAAATTAAAAAGATTACTTCTGTTGGCGGAAGTGCTGTAGCTCTTATTAATATTTTCTTGTTTGTTGGAGGATTAATTATACTTATTTTAAACAAAGGAAAAGTTTTACAACCAATTAATTTTGAAGCATTTTTCCAATCTCCAAATCCAAAATACGCAGGTGGAGGAATTGCTGTTTTATCATTTGTTGTATACGCAATCTTTGCATATGGTGGAATAGAAGTTATAGGTGGTCTTGTAGATCAAACAGAAAATCCTGAAAAAAATTTCCCTAAAGGTGTAAGCATCGCAGCTATAATAATAACTGTTGGATATGCATTGGGGATTTTGATGTTTGGATCTTTTACTAATTGGGATTTTGCTTTCAAAAGTTTCTCAAAAGAAGCTATTACTTTAGGTAATGTTTCATATATTGGTATGAATCACATGGGTTATCAATTGGGACTTGCTTTTGGTATGAGTGAAGCTGCAGCTAGAACTTGTGGTTTGTGGATTTCAAGATATATGGGTATTTCGATGTTTTTAGCATTGACAGGAGCGTTTTTTACTTTGATTTATTCTCCACTTAAGCAATTAATAGGTGGGACTCCAAAAGAATTATGGCCAAAATCTTGGACTGTTGAAAAAAACGGTATGTATGTGAATGCTATGAAGTATCAAGCAGCGTGTGTTATTGTAATTATCGCCATTGTTTCATTCGGAGGAAAAAGCGCAAAACAATTCTTCGAAGTATTGGTGTCAATGACTAACGTGTCAATGACTTTACCATATTTTTTCATTGCATATTCTTTCTTAGCGTTTAAGAAAAATCAAGAAATAGAAAAACCATTTGAAAAATTTAAATCTATGGGAGTTGTCAAGGCGGCTGTGTTCTTAGTATGTTTAGTTGTAGGATTTGCGAACCTATTTACAATTATTGAACCGGCTATTAGTAGTGGGGACTGGTTGACTACAATAATGTCTGTAGCAGGACCATTACTATTCACACTATTGGCATTGTATTTGTACAATAGAATGGAAAAGAAAAACGGAAAATTAAATTAAGACTATCGGTGTAACAAAAGAGAGCTTCGGCTCTCTTTTGTATTGAAGATGATTTTATAAATAAATTTTTCGGATTTTCACCTAAAATTATATGCACTGTAATTTATTGGAAAATTTTATAAGTGATTTCCTTTAAATGTTGATGTTTTTGTTGTAAATGATGTGTTTACATGTTAAAATAAAAGGTAGTATTTATAGATATTAAAGTAAGGAGATTTATATGGGAGTATTTGAATCTATTTTTGGCTCAGCTAATAAAAAAGAGCTAAAGAAAATAGAACCAATTATTAAAAAAATTGAATCATATGATAAGTCTATGCAACAATTATCAGATGATGAATTAAAGCATAAAACTGTTGAATTCAAGGAAAGATTAAAGAACGGAGAAACTTTGGACGATATTTTACCAGAAGCGTTTGCTGTAGTTAGAGAAGCCAGCTACAGAGTTTTGGGTATGAAACAATATCGTGTGCAATTAATCGGTGGTGTTGTATTACACCAAGGTAGAATTGCAGAAATGAAAACTGGTGAAGGTAAGACTTTGGTTGCAACTTTACCTGCATATTTGAATGCGCTTAGTGGTAAGGGCGTTCACGTAGTTACTGTCAATGACTATCTTGCAAAGAGAGATAAAGAATGGATGGGAAAGGTTCACGAATTTTTGGGATTAACTGTAGGCGTTATCGTTTATGGTTTGGATAATGATGAAAGACGTGAAAACTACGCTTGTGATATTACTTACGGTACTAATAACCAATATGGTTTCGATTATTTGCGTGACAACATGGTTATTTACAAAAAAGACAAGGTTCAAAGAGGCCTTAACTTTGCAATCGTGGACGAAGTTGACTCTATTTTAATAGATGAAGCTAGAACTCCACTTATCATTTCTGGTCAAGGCGACGAATCTACAGATATGTACATGAGAGCAAATATGTTTGCTAATGGTTTGACTGGACGTATTATGGATCCAGAAGAAGACAAGCCAGATATTTTCGATCGTGAATTTAAGGATGAAACTGTAGATTTCTTGGTTGACGAAAAGAGAAAAACTGCCAGTCTTACAGAAATTGGTACTAAAAAAGCCGAAGAATATTTTGGTGTGGAAAACTTGTCTGACCCTAATAACATGGAATTAGCTCACCACATCAACCAAGCTTTGAAGGCTAACAATACAATGAAACGCGATATTGATTACGTAGTAAAAGATGACGAAATCCTTATCGTTGATGAATTTACTGGTCGTATCATGGAAGGTAGAAGATATTCTGATGGTCTTCACCAAGCCATAGAAGCAAAAGAAGGTGTTGAAGTTAAGAGCGAATCCAAAACTTTGGCAACAGTTACATTCCAAAACTACTTCAGAATGTACAACAAATTAAGTGGTATGACTGGTACTGCCAAGACTGAAGAAGCGGAATTCAATGAAATCTACAAGATGGACGTTGTTGAAATCCCTACTAACAAACCAGTAGCCAGAGTTGACGAACAAGACAGAGTTTACATCAACGAAAACGCTAAGTTCAACGCAATTGTTGAAGAAATAAAAGAAATTCACAAAACTGGACAACCAATTCTAGTTGGTACTATTTCAATTGAAGTTTCAGAAAAATTGTCCAAATTGTTGAAGAAAAACGGAATCAAACACGACGTATTGAACGCTAAGCAACACGAACGTGAAGCAGAAATCGTAGCACAAGCAGGTATGTTTGACAAAGTTACTATCGCAACAAACATGGCAGGTCGTGGTACCGACATTCTTTTAGGTGGTAACCCAGATTTCTTAGCAAAACACGATATGAAAAAACAAGGTTACGGCGAATACGTAATCGAAAGTTTGGATTCATTCTTGCCAAGTACAGACGAAGAATTAGTTGCAGCAAGAAATGTATACAACGAATTATACAAAAAATACAAGAAAATGACTGACGAAGATAAGAAAAAAGTTCTTGAAGTCGGAGGATTATACATCATCGGTACTGAACGTCACGAATCACGTCGTATTGACAACCAATTGCGTGGTCGTTCTGGCCGTCAAGGAGACCCTGGTAAATCAAGATTCTTCGTATCATTGGGAGACAACTTAATGAGATTGTTCGGTGGCGAAACTATTCAAAAATACGCTGAATCTGGCAAATTCCCAGAAGACGAACCAATGGAATTCAGAACAATCACTAAAGCAATCGAAAGAGCGCAAACAAAAGTTGAATCTAATAACTTTGGTATCAGAAAGAACGTATTGAAATACGACGACGTTATGAATGCACAACGTAAAGTAATTTATACTGAAAGGGATAAAGTACTTGACGGTGAAGATATGCACGAATCTATCGTGGCTATGATTAAAGACATCATTGCTAATGCAATTGACACATATTGCCAAGATCCAAAATCAGAAAATTGGGAAATGGAAGCATTGATGACATATCTTAACACATTCATTCCAGAAGGAACATTGGATCTTACAAGACTTAACAGTTACAACAAGAAAACTTTCACAGATTATGTAACACAAAAAGCATTGGAAGTTTACGGCGAAAAAGAAGAAGCCATCGGCAAAGAAAAATTCAGAGAAATCGAACGTGTAATTCTTCTTATGGTTGTAGATAGAAAATGGATGGATCACATTGATGCGATGGATCAATTGCGTCAAGGTATCGGTCTAAGAGCGTTCGGTCAACAAGACCCAGTAAGAGCTTACAACAACGAAGGTTTCGAAATGTTTGAAGATATGAACCACTCTATAAAAGAAGACACAGTTAGAGGAATGTTCAACGTTCAACCAGTTGAAGAAATCGAAAGAAAACAAGTAGCTCACGAAACTTCTGCATCAAGTGGAGAAGAAGAAATTAACAAACCAGTAGTTAAAGGTAAGAAAATCGGTAGAAACGATCCATGTCCATGCGGAAGTGGTAAGAAATACAAAAACTGCTGTGGTAAAAATAGATAATAAATAGTGGATAAGGGCGAAGTAAATTATCCTTATGCACGAATATCTGACTACAAAAATTGATGATTTCATAATTTCGAGCTCCTAAAATCGCAAGCCTCGCTAAAGCTCGGGCAGTCCGATTTTTAGACGGAGCTCTTCAATTTAAAATCAGAACATTTTTTTCCGTATGATATTCTTAGCAAAAGAATAAATACTTCTTAAAACACGAAAGGGTAGATATCCGTGCTATAAAGTTTGATGTTAACAGTTGAACAACTTAGCATAAGAATAAATACTTCTTAGAATGCGAAAAGTCAGATATCCGTGCTAAAAGTTTGGTGTCATTTATGAAAATTTTCAAACACCACTCACTATTACAAAAACAAATACAAACACAAAGGAGGAGAAATCCTCCTTTTTTGTTCAAAAAATATATGCAATTGGAGGATAAAAATGGACGTATTTTTAATTAACGAAAAAATAGAAAGTTTATCTCAAAATCTAAAAGAAATAAAGGAGTCTCTTTGACTTAGACAATCTAAGAAAAAAATTAGATGAATTGCAACAAGAAACATTGAAACAAGGATTTTGGGATGACAGCGACAAAGCACAAGAAATCTTCGACGAATTGAATTCAATAAAAGCTGATGTCGAAAACTACGATGAAATCGAAGAAAAAATCGAAGAAGTAAGAATGATGCTCGAAATCAGCAAAGAAGACAACACAGAAGAATACGAAAAAGAAATCTCCAAAACGCTCAAAAGTTTGGAAGAAAAAGTCGATGAATTCAAAATCAAAACGCTCTTAGTGGGAGAATACGACAAAAATAATGCGATTATGTCCATTCACGCAGGTGCAGGTGGGACTGAAGCACAAGATTGGGCGGAAATGTTACTGAGAATGTACACGAGGTGGATTGCAGACAAGAATTATTCCTACAAAATCACCGACTACAACCAAGACACAGAAGGTGGCATCAAATCCGTATCGTTAATCGTACAAGGAATCAACGCCTATGGATTTTTGAAAAGCGAAAAAGGAGTCCACAGACTTGTAAGGATTTCTCCGTTTGACCAACAAAAACGTCGCCACACATCATTCGCATCAGTGGACGTCTTCCCAGAAATCAAAGATAGTCACAACATTCAAATAGACGACAAAGATTTGAAGGTGGACACCTACAGAGCATCTGGTGCAGGAGGACAACACGTCAACATGACAGACTCTGCAGTTAGAATCACACATATTCCAACAGGTGTCACAGTCCAATGTCAAACAGAAAGATCACAAATCGCCAACAGAAAATACGCCATGGATATGCTTATCGCCAAGCTTATAATGATAAAAGAAGAAGAAAAGCGTGAAAAAATCGAAGACATCCAAGGCAAATACAACCAAATCGCGTGGGGCTCCCAAATCAGATCCTACGTCTTCCAACCGTACACATTGGTAAAAGATCACAGAACAAACTTTGAAAGTTCACAAGTGCAAGATGTGCTTGATGGTGATTTGGATAAATTCATAAATGCGTATTTGAGCCACAATTAAATTCACAATAAAATAACACAAATATAGTACAATATAGAAAAGGAGGGGATAGAATGGAATATGTAATCTACAATAAAAACACGCCGGTGTTTTCTTTTGAAATGATTCACAACAAAATCATAAAAATCATAGAAGTATTCAATCCAGAATATAGGCCGGTGCAAGTTAAGTACAACAATAAGAAAAATATAATCGAAAAAAGTAGCTTTGAACATTTTCTAAAAGGTAGAAGAATTCCAGATACCAGACAAGACAAGGACATTATTTTGAAAAACATTCAAGGTAAATCGCTTTACGAACTTAGCTTGGCGTATTTCGGGCTATCTCTTTCGGATCAATATTGGATAAAAGAAAAAAACGACAGCGTAGAATGGAAAGACATTAACTTTTTCCAAAATGATTTCTCACAAGATATGGGACTTTTTATGTTTGGCAAATCCGACAGTTCTTTTTCATTAAAAACTCCGAACAACACATCAGATGGTTGGCTTAAAAAAGCATGGATGCTAAATGAAGGTAAGAGAATTCTCGTTAAAGGCTCTTCGAAACCATTCTATCAAGAAGCTTTCAACGAAAAAATAGCCTATGAAATCTCAAAAGTTCTAGGAATTAATCATATTAAATATGAAATAGAAAATATTGGTGACAAGGCTTGTTCTGTGTGTGAGAATTTCATCGATGAAAACACGGAGCTTGTCCCAGTTAATGCGATTGTTCAAAATGTTCAAAAACCTAATCATATTTCAATGTATGATTTCGTGGTAGAAGAATTACAAAAACTTGGGATATCTGATGCAAAAGCCAAAATCGATGACATGCTTCTTCTTGATTATATAATTTTCAACGAAGACAGACATTTTAATAATTTTGGATTCATAAGAGATGTTGAAACGCTTGAAGTTAGAGGAATGGCTCCGATTTATGATTCGGGAACAAGCTTATTCTACAACACACTTGATACTGCGATAAATTCTTACAATCCTGATGTGAAGCCGTTCTATACGGACAGACAAAAACAGTTTGAGCTAATCAAAGAAAAAATCGACAAAAAAATTGATGCGAATAAAATTTACGAAATAATCGTAGACGTACTTTCAGAAAGTGATTATCTAGAAAAATTTGCACCTGATAGGAAAAAAATCATCGCAGACAGAGTAGCAAAATCTATATAATTAATGCATAAAATTTGTGGTTTTTGATTTCATAATGGGTATATAAGTCTTGAGGTGTAATTAAATGAAAAATATAGTATTAGAAAATTTCAGAGAATTGTCGAATGTTCCTCGTTGTTCATTTGACCAAAAAAGAATTAACGAATACTTAGTAAATAAAGCAAAACAACTAGGGCTTGACTACGATGTTGACGACGAATTAAACATCGTAATTAGAAAGTCTGCAACAGAAGATAAAAAAGGTCATCCAGGAGTTATTTTGCAAGGTCACATGGACATGGTTTGCGAAAAAGAAGATGACAGCGATCACGATTTTACAAAAGATCCGATAGAATTTATCGAAAAAGATGGCAAGTTAACTGCCAACAAAACAACGCTTGGAGCTGACAATGGAATAGCAATCGCAATGGGATTTGCTATTTTGGAAGATGAAAACTTGTCACATCCTGATTTGGAATTGATGATTACGACAAACGAAGAAGTTGGACTTATCGGTGCGAATGCCGTAAGCGAAGATTTCTTGAAAGGCAAATACCTTATCAACGTTGACAGCGAAGAAGAAGGAATCATGACTTGTGGTTGTGCTGGTGGCAATACTTTGAATTCTGAGTTTGCAATCAAACGCGAAGATTTCGGAAAATATTTCTACAGGATATCCATCAATGGTTTCAGAGGTGGTCACAGTGGTCAAGACATCAACAAAAATCACCTTAACGCCATCGAATCTACAGTTAAAATCCTAAAAGAATTATCGACACGTCACAATTTGAGAATTGTATCATTAAATGGTGGTACAAAACACAACGCAATCCCAAGAAATTGTGAACTTATAATTGCAAGTGAAGACGAAATCAAAGACGACGAAATAAACGTGGATGGTTTCAAACAAGTCGAAGAAAAGATGGAATTTAAGTTTGAACAAGTAGATGAAAAAACTCCAATGGACGAACAATCTACTGAACACATCTTGAATTTCCTAACAACAATTCCAAACGGAGTTGTGGACATGGTAAAAGGAAACGCCGATTTGGTGGAAACTTCTCTTAACCAATCAATCGCAAAAACAGAAGATGACAAATTCGTGTTTATGGTATCAATCAGATCCTCGGTTTTGGATAAGATAAAAGAAATTGAAGATTTGATTACAAATACAACAAAATCAAACAATGGAATAGTTAAATCTGAAGGATTCTACGAACCTTGGGAATACCGAGAAGATAGCGAACTAAGAGACAAATGTTTGAAAGTTTATAAGGAAGTCACAGGAAAAGATATGCAAGTGAATGTTATTCACGCAGGTCTTGAATGTGCAGTATTTTCAAAGAAATATCCGGACATGGACATGATTTCCATCGGCCCAGATATGACGGGAGTTCACACACCAAAAGAAACTTTGGATTTGGAATCTACAGCTAGGGTGTACGAATTCTTGAAGAAATTAGTAGAATCATTATAAAATGGAGGATAAAAATGAGTGACGAAAGAAATTTAGAAAACGAAGAATTAAACGAAGAAATGTATGATGAAGAAGAGTTAGATACAATCGTACTAACATTAGAAGATGGCGGCGAAATCGAATGTGGAATCCTTGGAGTATTCGAAGTTGAAGGCTACGACAGTGATTACATCGCACTTGTATCTGAAGATGACAACGAAATTATGATTTACAAATACGAAGAAATCAACGAAGAAGAAGCTAACTTAGATGTTATCGAAGACGATGCTGAATACGAAAAAGCAAAAGAAACATTTGAATCTCTTTTCGTGGATTTTGACGGAGAAGATGAAGAATAATTTTAAGGCTGTTATGATTGATCTGGACGGAACTCTTCTGACAGATGATAAAAAAATTACTGATTTCAGTAATCAAATTTTACAAAAGCTTTATGACAACCGCATAAAGATTATTATTGCGACAGGAAGAGGTCTATCCAGAGCTAAGCAATTAACCGAAAAATTAGATTTTGACAAAATAATCCTTGCAAATAATGGAGCTATTATTCACAGTAGCTCCAATATTGCAACGGATGAGGATTTGAAGTTGGAATCCAATGAGGTGGATGAGCTTAGCACTCTATCAGAGGAGTATGGGATAAGGCCGTATTTTTTTGTGGAAAACAAATGCGCACTTCTCATCCAAGATGAAGATGATAAGAAGAGTTTTGAGGATAGCGTGGGAGATATTGGTGAAATCATGACAGTGTCTGAGAGAAATTTGCCGATAGATGATTGTGTAAGCATGATTATGATAGCAAGAAAAGACCGTATTTACGATATTGTTGATCATATCAAGACCAATCCAAACGTGACATATCACATTCACACGAAGTATTTTTCCAAAAACATCAGAATGCTCGAAGTGCAAAACGTTAACACGGACAAATACAAAAGGGCAATTCATGTGCTTAAACATTTTGGAATAACAAGTGATGAAGTGGTTGCTATTGGCGATGCACACAACGATTTGGAAATGGTTGTGAACAGTGGACTTGGAGTTGCGATGAAAAACTCCGACGATATTTTGAAACAAAACGCAGACATCATAACACAATACACAAACGAAGAAGACGGAATGGCGAGATTTTTAGAAGAACTATTTGAGTTGAGGGATTATGAATAATTTAAAAGAATTTTTGAATGAAGAATATTATGACAAATACAAGGGCAAAAACTTGGTAGTATACATTTATCCAAAAGATAACACAAGTGGATGTACAATAGAAGCGGACGGATTTTCTGAAATTTACGACGAATTTCAAAAGCTTAACACAGAAGTTGTAGGAATCAGCAAGGATACAGAAAAAACACACGAAAATTTCAGAAAAAAACAAGGACTAAAACAAGAATTGATATCCGACCCAGAAAGAATATTCTTGAACAATTTTGGTTGCGTTTACAAGGGCAAAATGTTCGGAAAAGAAGTTACCAAAACAGAAAGAAGCACGTTTGTGTTTGACAAGGATATGAACTTGGTCAAAGAATTCAGAAAAGTAAAACCAGACGAAAACCCACAAGAAGTGTTGGATTTCGTACGAGACAACCTAAATGACTGATAGATATAACATTTACAGCAAATATCTAAAAGAACATTACGGAGAAAAAGTCTACAAACTTCCCATAAAACTGGATTTGACTTGTCCCAACAGAGATGGAAGGTTGGGGCATGGTGGTTGCATATATTGTCACGAAGAAGGTGGAAGCTTCGAAAACAAAGAAAAACACCTTTCAATTACAGAACAATTGGAAAAAGACAAACAAACCATCGAAAACAAATACAACGCCCACAAATTCATATCGTATTTTCAAAACTATTCCAACACGTATATGCCGCTTGAATTGTTCAGACAATACGTCAACGAAGCAGTTGTAGAAAATGTCGTTGCAGTCAGCGTATCCACAAGACCGGATTGCATAGCACGTGAGCATTTGGAAATACTAAAACAACTTCAAGACGAAAAAAACGTCGACATCATCATAGAGCTTGGACTTCAAACATCCAACAACAAAACTTTGAAGATAATCAACAGACAACACACAGTTGCGGATTTCATTCGTGCTTGTTTGATGATAAAAGAATACGGATTTAGAATTTGCACACACGTAATACTTGCACTTCCATGGGATGACATGGACGATGTCAGAGAAACAGCGAAGCTATTATCGGTATTAAAAGTTGACGAATGCAAAATCCATTCCCTTTACATTCCGAAACACACAATACTTGCGAAGTGGTACGAAGAAGGAAAAGTTAAACTCAAATCACTGGACGATTATGTGAATGAAGTTTGCGAATTTTTGAAATATTTGGATAAGGATATCCTCATTCAACGCTTAGTTGGCAGAATGCCCGAAGAGAATTCCGTATTTTGCAACTGGAATACAAGTCACTGGAAGATTCAAGATCTGATAATAGAAAAAATGGAACAAGAAAATATTTTCCAAGGTGATAATTTTGATAAAAGAATGGGTATAATAATATAAAGTAAATTAAACTTTTTAAAATGGTTTAAGAAAGGATGATAATAATGGTTAAATTTGTAGTAGGTCCTAAAGGTAGCGGAAAAACAAAATGGTTGATCGATAAGGCCAACGACGAAAAACAAAACAAAAACGGTAACATAATATTTATAGACTCTGATGACAAGCACATATTCTCGCTTGATCACTCAGTAAGACTTATAGATGCATCGACATTCCACATCTCAAGTCCAGAAAGTTTGTATGGATTTTTGGCAGGAATAATGTCACAAGATTTCGACATCGAAACAATTTACGTAGACGGAATTTACTCAATCGTTGAAATGACAGAACAACAATTAGAAGAATTCCTAGAAAGCTTGGAAGTTTTATCAAAAGAAGCTAACGTTAACTTCTTCATAGGAATGAACAAAGAAAAATCAAGCTTACCAGCAAAATACCACGAAGAAACAGTGGAATTGCACGATTAATACCTTCACGATAGACCCTTTGATAGGGTCTATTTTTTGGTGAGAAATTGTCGCTGCACGAGGGTAAGGAATAAAAGTCGTAACACGCATCGTCTGGCTTACATAAATTGACAAATTCTAATCTCAAAATTCTAAAATCTCAAACTCGTGCTACGCACTCAAACAATGAGATTTTTTAACGAATTTCTTCGATTGAATTTGACACAATTTACTCCAGATGACTCGCTTAGTTACGATCTTTTATTAAAATGCCACAATTGATTTTTAGTAAAATCAGTAATCTGATTTGTTTCACTGACAAGGAAAAGTGAATTTGTCGCTACGCAAACATACGGAATAAAAGTCGTAGCACGCAGAATCTCACTTACGTAAATTGACAAATTCTAACCTCGAAATTCTAAAATCTCAAACTCGTTCTACACACTCAGACAGTGAGATTTTTTAACGAATTTCTTCGATTGAATTTGACACAATTAACTCCAGATGACTCGTTTAGTTAAAAGCTTATTAGAGTGCTAATTTTTTCTTAGCAAATGCAGTAATCTGATTTGTTTCGCTAAAAAAGAAATATAAACTGTATTGTGTGATGGTAAAATATATAGTATAATAAATATAGATATAAAAGTAATTATTCAGTAAATTGCTTTTATAAAAGTCAAAGTTTGAGTACTTAATAACAAGAATTTTAATATGTGGAAAAATGTTTTCACAAGTCAAACGTGTACTTAATTTGGGATATATATTCCAAAAGGTCTACTTTGGGTATATAGGTTATAAAAGGAATAGCAAGAAATTGCTTGGAAACAGATTGAAATTGTGATGAAAAATGAAGGAAGGGACAAATTCCACCCATTAGGGAAGTTTCCATTGTCATTTTGGTATGAAGATTAACAAAAGATTATTGGTAGCGGCACTTGCAGCAACTTTAGTTTTTAGCAGTGGAGTGAGCACTTTTGCTACATCAGAAAGCAGAGAAGAGATTAGAAAACAAGAACAAGAAATATCTGCTGAAATTATAAAGGGCACATTGGATAGTGTTGATAAGATTTTAGGAAAATTAGAACAAACTCCAGAAGTGGAAAAATTAAAGGAAAGAGTAAAAGAAGAAAGAAAAATTCTTAATGAACCTCAAGCTTTGAATGTTAGATATGCTAAGGGAATGTTGAAATATTACAATGAAGAAATAGACAAAATCAAACATTCAAAACCTCAACCTGAATTTGATACAAAAGAAGAAGCAGAAGAAGCAGCCAAGAAAGACTTGGAGACAGAATTAGTAAAAAATGCATTTGATTTAGAAGAAAAAGACGGCAAATGGCACTACACATTAAAATTCAAGGAAATCGAACCAGAAAAATCAAACAATTCAGATAAAAAAGAAAAAACAGAAGAAAAGACTGCCGAAGAAAAGAAACAAACAGAAAAAGAAAAGAAAGTAGATGGATTGAAAAATTCAGCAGAAAAACAAAAGGAAGAAGAAGCAAAGAAGGCTGAAGAAGCAAAGAAGGCTGAAGAAGAAAAAAAGGCTGAAGAAATGAAAGCTGAAGCTAAGAAAAAAGCTGAAGAATTTAAGAAGAATGCAGAAAAGAAGAAAGTAACTTTAGTTAGAAAATCTGAAAAAGTAAATAAAACTTATTCAGAAAAAGAAGTTAGTATACCAGTGAAAACAACAATAGAAAAGAAAAAACTACCAAAAGCTGGTAGTGAAGCTGAAATATTAACACTAGCAACAGCATCATTGGCAAGTGTTGTGGGTGCATTCGTATCACTTAAAAAACGTAAATAAAACTAAGATTTAAGAATAGTAAAATGGGGTCTTGTGATCCCATTTTTTATTTGGAAAGTAAAATACTTGATCGCATGAATACATGGACGAGAGGATAAGTCGCTTCACAAACATACGAAATAAAAGTCGTAACACGCAGAATATCACTTACGTAAATTGAATGCCGAAATTGTTTCAGACCTAGATAAATCAGAAAACTGTTTTGCACGAATATCTAGCTTACGAAAATAAAAAAATCCTTACGCTCATGCCCCTAAAATCTCAAGTGCGTCTGCGACTGGCACGAGTGAGATTTTTGACGGGTCACTTCGCTTGGATTTTTGGTTATTTTCTCCAGACGATATTCTTAGCAAATGCAGTAATCTGATTTATTTCACTGACAAGAAATATAATCTGTATTGTATGATGGTAAAATGTATAGTATAATAAATATAAATATAAAAAGTAATTATTCAATAAATTACTTCTGTAAACAGTAAAGTTTGAGTACTTAATAACAAGAATTTTAAAATGTGGAAAAATGTTTTCACAAGTCAAACATGTACTTAATAATTTGGGATATATATTCCAAAAGGTCTACTTTGGGTAGATAGGTTATAAAAGGAATGGCAAGAAATTGCTTGGAAACGGATTTGAAATATATTTGAAAGGCTGAAGGGAGGCGACAAATTCCACCCGTTGAGGGAAGTTTCCATTGTCATATTAATATGAAATTTAATAAAAAATTATTGGTAGCAGTGCTTGCGGGAACTTTAGTTCTTGGCAGTGGAGTTAGCACTTATGCTACAGCGGACAATACAAATAATGCGAAAAAGCTACAAGAAAAAGTTTCTGTTGAAGTTTTAAATAAAATTTTGAGTAATGTTGATAAAATTATAGAAAAATTAGAAAAAGATTCTGAATTATTAAAATTAGAAAAAAATCCTGAATTTAAGAAGCTTGGAAAAATTTCCGAAGTAGAAAAATTAAAGATAGAAGTAAAAAAAGAAAGAGCGGTCTTTGATATACCAACAGGTTTAAATACTGAATACGCAATAGGAATGTTGAGACGTTTTGATGAAGCAATAGAAAAAATCAAACAATTAAAAGCTCAACCTGATTTTGATACTAAGGAAAAAGCAGAAGAAGAAGCAAAAAAAGACTTGGAAACAGAATTAGTAAAAAATGCATTTGACTTAGAAGAAAAAGACGGCAAATGGCACTACACATTAAAATTCAAGGAAATTAAACCAGAAAAATCAACTAATTCAGATAAAAAAGAAAAAACAGAAGAAAAGACTGACGAAGAAAAGAAACAAGCAGAAAAAGAAAAGAAAGTAGATGGATTGAAAAATTCAGCAGAAAAACAAAAAGAAGAAGAAAAGAAGAAGGCTGAAGAAGAAGCAAAAAAAGCCGAAGAAGAAAAGAAAGCCGAAGAAGAAAAAGAAAAGGAAGAAGCAAAGAAAAAGGCTGAAGAAGAAAAGAAAAAGGCCGAGGAAGCAAAGAAGGCTGAGGAAGAAAAGAAATCTGAAGAGATGAAAGCTGAAGCTAAGAAAAAAGCCGAAGAATTCAAGAAAAACGCAGAAAAGAAAAAAGTAACTCTTGTTAAGAAATCAGAAAAAGTTAATATAACTACCTCAGACAACAAAGTTAGTAGACCAGTAAAAACTACTACAGATAAGAAAAAACTACCAAAGGCTGGTAGTGGAGCTGAAATATTAACACTAGCAACAGCATCATTGGCAAGTGTTGTGGGTGCATTCGTATCACTTAAAAAACGTAAATAAAACTAAGATTTAAGAATAGTAAAATGGGGTCTATTGATCCCATTTTTTATTTGGAAAGTAAAAAACTTGATTGCATGAATACATGGACGAAAGGATAAGTCGCAACACAAACATACGGAATAAAAGTCGTAACACGCAGAATCTGGCTTACGTAAATTGAATGCCGAAATTGCTTCAGACCTAGATAAATCAGAAAACTGATTTGCACGAATACCTGACTTACGAAAATAAAAAAATCCTCACACTTGTGATCCTAAAATCTCAACTGCACCTTCTGCTTTCACGAGTGAGATTTTTGACGGGTCACTTCGCTTGGATTTTTAGTTATTTTCTCCAGACGATATTCTTAGCAATAGCAGTAATCTGATTTGTGTACCTGACAAAAATACGTATTGCATACCATCCACCATCTACTCCCAAAATGCATATTTTTTCACAAAATACTTGACAAAAAATAGTGTGGGGAGGTAGAATGAAATCGTAATCATAAATATTCAGGAGGAGACGATGATGATTGAGTTAATCATTAAATACTTGATAATAATTACTCTTGTATTTTGTCATGAAATGGGACATATTTTAATGTGTATTATTTTCTTTAAATGTAAAGATTGGAAAATAGATATGGGATTTGGTAAGGTTTTATTTGAAACTAAAAGACTTATTATAAGACCTATAATTGTTGTTGGTAAAATACTCCCACAGTTAGATGGGGAATATTATAATAGCAAGAGCAAATTACAAAAAATAATGATTCCATTAGGTGGACCATTATTTAATTTAATAGTACTGATTGTTACAATTCCATTATTAATAAGTGAAGGGAAAATGATAGCTGGATATTCACATCTTTTTCAAGAATCAATAAAGTTTTTGTTGCGATTTAATATGGCACAACTTTTCTGGACTTTGTTACCAATTTATTATAAAAGAGATGTTCCTAGCGACGGTAGAAGAATAATTGAAATAATTAAGAACTAATTTATAATTGTATAATTTACATAATCGAGGTTAAAATGTTTAATACACTAATGATAGTAGTAATATCTTATTTTGTTTATCAAATTTCTCAACTCTTACATGAGATGGGACATGCTATTGCTTATCGCTTAGCTTACCAATCAAAGAAATGGAGAATTGAAATCGGAAGAGGCAAACAAATATTGAAAACCAAAAGGTTTAAAATACATTTAATTCCCGCCGATGGAGCATGCTACTTAGATGATGATTATGAAGATTGGTATTACAAGAAAAATTTGATTGTATTTTTGGCAGGGCCACTTGTTAACATTATTTTATTTGTAAGTATGATTCCATTTATCTATGATATCAATCATTCAACTGATGTGAGTAGTTTTTACCGTAACATCGTATTTATCACATTTTATATTAATTTCTGGAAGGCTTTTATTGGCTTATTACCAAAAGAATACGAAGGTGTTAGAGCAAAACAATCTGACGGACTTCAATGCCTAAATGCAATAAAAGGAATAAAAAAAAACAACGAAAATCTAATACTATTAAACACACCAAAAATCCCTTGTCACACGACAAGGGATTTTTATAACTTATATCATACTTACTAAACTCACAAATCACGATACAGACTTTACGGTATATTATCATTTCTAAGCATAATCGCACTCAGCAATAGTGATGCGGCTATAAACACGAAGATATATTTGTAATTGAACGATGAAATATACGAGTTTGCCAACAAGAATACTACCTCGAAGACATCAGCGAAGAAGCTAAATGCTGATAGCATGGTTGCTCTGTGATTTTTGAAGCCTATTGTGTCTATATAATTGTTTTGGATTTTTTCAATAAATATCCCCAAGACAGACAAGATTGTTGGAAGAATAATCATCAACAACACTACGGGCTTTCCAGATATCACGCATAATCCAGCAAAGAACAATGATGCAATAACTGAAAATAATCGAACTTTGTTCCATGCTTTTTGTTCTCCTAGATATTTTATGATAAATGTTTGTGAGAGTTGAAGTCCCGAGTAAGCTAGGATGAGTGGCGACACTATGTTTTCCGAATATCCATTGTCAATTATGACTTTTACATAGAAGAAGTTGATCAACAAAAATGACAAATTAAACAACGATACGATTAACACGATTACTCTAAAAGTTTTATCGTGTACCAATAGCTTCAATGTTTTTGACAAATTAAATTGTTCCTCATTATCACTTGAGTTGTCGGTATCTGGAATAAAAATAGAAATCACAGTTGCGATTACATTTGCAATTATTGTTACCCAAATCAAAGCGTTAATGTTCCATCTTGAATTAATAAAAGGAAATATTACGGTTGATACGATAAAAGCGATCGTTCCCCAATTGTAGAACTTAGAAATATTATTACTATAATTATCATCACCGAAAAGCTTGTATACGTAGGCACTTATTGTTCCGGAATTCAATGCAAAAGCAATTCCTTCAAGCAAGGCTTCCACTGCAAAAAGAATAAAATTATTGGATACTAGTAAAATTATCCTTGCAGTTAGCATAGTAAACTGTGCGAGAACTATTGACTTTTTCAGCCCGATTTTATCGGTCAACACACCCAAAGGAAATTCACAAACCATGCAAGTAACAGACAGTATCGCTTGTAACACAAAAAACTGCGACAAGCTAATTCCTCTATCCGTCCTAACCAACAACGCAACAGGCGCATAAAATATTAAATTGGAAAATAAATTCATTGCGTATATTTTTCTTGAAGTTTTCATACATATATTATAACTCTTTTTCAATAAAATATACTTTATCACACACAAAAATCCCTTGCCACATGACAAGGGATTGATTATTATAATTTACTTCTATCGTTATCTGAGTTCATCAACAATTGATAAACTTGGATTTCTCCGATTAACTTCAATTCTTCAAAGCCACGGCGGCGAAGTTCGTCACGTTCGTGTTCGTTTTCGTAATTTGCATCTGTTTTGAAATAATTTTCCAAAATCTCTGAAACTTTTTCCTTATTATTTGCGTTTTTAAGTACTTCTTCTCTAATATACATATAACATACCTCCTAAAATTGTTGCTATCTTACATATAATTATACCCCAAAAACGCACAAATCTACCTTATAATATTTACTCCGTCTTCCACGACGTATTTCAAATCACAATCGCTCAACAATCCATTCATCCACGCACGACGAAACTCATCGTAAACTTCAGAAGATTCTCCATAGATGTAATACTGTTCGTGCACATCAATTCTCTTAATCCAACGGAACTCTCCATCATCTGATTCCACTGGCAAATTCGCCATATCGCAAGGCATCCCATCCAAGAACTTATCGGACATAAATTGAAACGCATCAGAAGCATCACCCGAGAAATCCTCCTTCGCACCAAAATCATAGGCGATTTTAAGAGCATCTTCAAGCTTATCTTCTTTTTTCAGCTCACTTAAAATCTTCGCAAATTATCCTCGACGATTCCAACTCTCACCTGCAACCATCCGTGAATATTGTCTGTGTCAATCAAATCCTCCAACGCTCCACGTTCAATATTTTTCAAATCGACATTTTCATCCAACAACTCACTCATCTTGCGTGTAATCTCATCAACGTAATTTATCTTATCGAACATTATATAATGAATTTTTCCTAAAAATCTTGACATATTATCCCTCCATTTATTTGATTATATTATACTGATAAGAGTTACAATAATCCGTAACCATTGTTACGTGGTATAATTAAATTGAAAATAAAAAATCGCAGAATTAGCTTATAAACCAAAGAAAAACTGGTCGTTCACACTCGAAAATTCAAATTTAAAACATCATAAAATAATAAAAAAACATAATATTGCAATAATATTTCGACATATCACAATAAGTGATTAAAAACCCAAGAAACACACTACATATTGACTTCGAAATAAAAAATATTGAATAACAAATTGCATAACTATTCTACAAAATATATACACAAAAAGATTTTTGTAAACTTATTGTAATATTTGAACTTATGTAGTATAATGAGCTTAAACTAATATAGTAGTGTGATAAAGGAAACTTTATGAATAGCAAAAGATTGGATAATTATTAACGAATATTCAATTTAAGAATGTGGTGATAAGTTTTTGTTCAATAATGCAACAAAACTTAACACTGTTATATTTAACAAATATAATAATGTTTTCACGAAATCACAACAAGACACATGATTATAACTACTAGAAATAGTAGCTAAAATAAAAGGTAGGCGTTGAATTTACCGAACCTAACGCTTGTGGACATTGTCCTTGGGAAATTTTAGGACAGTGGACGAAGCAAGAACACTGATTTAATAAATTGGTGAAATTCGATTGTTGACCACCCTTTTTGGGTAAACAATAACTAAGGAATGGCAATATAATTGCTTGGAAACGAATTTGATTTAAATAGCATTGAATGCAAAAAATTTAAAAGGAGGAGACAAATTCCACCCTTATTAAGGGAAGTTTCCATTGTCATGATAGTATGAAAATTAATAAAAAATTATTAATGGCTGCACTTGCAGGTGCAATTGTAGCAACAGGTGGAGTAGGATCATTTGCTCAAGAAGAATTTGAAAATCCAGACGCACCAAAGTTAACAGACAAAGCTCTAGATGGATCAGATAATCCAATGTTTAAAGATCACGAATATAAAGGAATTCCAGCTGGTACTGAAGACAAAGGCCCTGGAATATTCAAAGATCACGAATATAAACCATCTGATGATAAAAAAGAAGATGAAGAAACACCAGAAAAACCAGAAAAAGAAGGAAAAATTTCTGATAACTTTTATGATCAATCAGAACATCCATATGCTTTCAGAACAAAAGCTGAAGCTGAAGAAGCAGCTAAAAGAGCTTTAGAAAATGAATTATTAAACCCTGGTCATATAAATAATAGTTACAAAGTTTCACAAAAAACTGACGGAAACTGGGAATATGTATTATCACCAAACCTAGCTGAAACTCCAAAAAAACCAGAAGAACCAAAAGAAGAAGAAGTTACAATCAAAGCTAACTTAATCTTTGCAGATGGAAGCACACAAACTGCAGAATTCAAAGGAACATTCGCAAAAGCAGTATCAGATGCTTACGCTTACGCAGATGCTTTAAAGAAAGATAATGGAGAATATACTGTAGAAACTGCAGATAAAGGCTTAACTTTAAATATTAAATTTGCTGGTAAAACATCAGAAAAACCAAAAGAAGAAGTTACAATCAAAGCTAACTTAATCTTTGCAGATGGAAAAACACAAACTGCAGAATTTAAAGGAACATTTGAAGAAGCAACAGCAGAAGCTTATGCTTATGCAGATTTGTTATCAAAAGAACATGGTAAATATAAAACAGACTTAGAAGATGGTGGATACACTATTAACATCAGATTTGCTGGAAAAGACGAAAAACCAGAAGGACCAAAAGAAGAAGTTACAATCAAAGAAAACTTGTACTTTGCAGATGGAACAGTACAAACTGCAACATTCAAAGGAACATTTGAAGAAGCAACAGCAGAAGCTTACAGATATGCTGACTTATTATCAAAAGAACATGGTAAATATAAAGCAGACTTAGAAGATGGTGGATACACTATTAACATCAGATTTGCTGGAAAAGACGAAAAACCAGAAGGACCAAAAGAAGAAGTTACAATCAAAGAAAACTTGTACTTTGAAGATGGAACAGTACAAACTGCAACATTTAAAGGAACATTTGAAGAAGCAACAGCAGAAGCATACAGATATGCAGATTTATTATCAAAAGAACATGGAAAGTATACAGCAGATTTAGAAGATGGTGGATACACTATTAACATCAGATTTGCTGGAAAAGACGAAAAACCAGACGAAAAAGAACAAGTAACAATTAAAGAAAATATATATTTTGAAGATGGAACAGTACAAACTGCAACATTTAAAGGAACATTTGAAGAAGCAACAGCAGAAGCTTACAGATATGCAGACTTGTTAGCAAAAGAACATGGTAAATATAAAGCAGACTTAGAAGATGGTGGATACACTATTAACATCAGATTCGCTGGAAAAGAAAAACCAGATGTACCATCAACTCCTGATGTACCATCAACTCCTGATGTACCATCAAACCCATCAACACCAGATGTTCCTTCAAACCCAGAAAAACCTGGTGAAGGTGAAAAACCTGGTGAAGGTGAAAAACCTGGCGAAGGTGAAAAACCTGGCGAAGGTGAAAAACCTGGTGAAGGTGAAAAACCTGGCGAAGGTGAAAAACCTGGTGAAGACAAAAAACCTGATGAAAACAAAAAACCTGATGAAAACAAAAAACCAGAAAAACCTGGAAAAGAAAACACTGATTCTCCAAACAAGAAGAAAGAAAAAGCTAAATTACCAAAAGCTGGTAGCGAAGCTGAAATCTTAACATTAGCAGCAGCAGCTTTATCAACAGCAGCAGGTGCTTATGTTTCAATCAGAAAACGTAAATAATTTTTCCTTTCATTGATAGGCAGATTTATATTTTAAAATGGGACTAATTTTGGTCCCATTTTTTCATGCAAAAAACTGATACGAGTTGTATCAGTTTTTTTGTGATTTTTATTTGGTGAGTATGTCCAAGTTTGTCGTATAATCATCTATCAAAAGCCTGGCAAGTTTCGCTTTTTGGATTTTGTCGTCGATGCTTTTCTTGGATTCTAGTGTTGTGATTTTTTGATTATTCACAAGTATTATGTGTCCTGTTTTGATTTCTTCGATGGATTCGATGTTGAACAGTCCATAACTTCCGTCGTTTTTGGATATTGGTTTTCTGACTTTGATCATGCAGTACGTTCCGTTTTTAAAACAAATAGGAGGATTTTTGGTTATGTTCAGGGATTTTTTGATTAATTTCTTGGCTTCTGTGATGTCGATTAATTGGTTGCGGGCGATTTTTTTGATGCAGCAATCCAATGAACAATAATTGGTAGTGGTGAAATCATTAAAATAAAGTCGGACTGCATTGCCGATATTGTCTACGTATATCGGAATGATTGCTTGTAATTGTTTCATAAATTCTCCTTTTATTTTATGATAATTTTATTATAACAGAACATACGTTCCTACACAAGTGTTTTCGATTTCAATTTATAATGAATTGGTTTGTTTTGTGAAGAATGATGATGCTTTTTTATAAAATAATTGAATAGTTCACGCAATTACTATTGGTTTTGATGTTGTTTTACGTTTCATTCTTGATTAATAAAATCCTCTCATCGATTGTAAAATTGAGAAAAAGGAGATGGGAATCATGAATTACAAAGAGATAGATTATATTGTGAATAACAAAATTTTGAATGATAAGAGAATTTACAAGGCTTTTGAGCCGTTGATTATTAGTAGTATAAAAAAATATTATGATAGGGCGGATATTTTTGAGGAGCTTGTGGATGATGGCAAGACTGAGATTATGTATGCGATTATGGAGTATGATGGTTCGAAGAAGGTTCCGTTCAATTATTATTTGAAGCAGAGGTTGAGGTTTTTCTATTTGAAGAAGAATCCTAGAAGAAGTGTTTCGTCGTTGAATTATACTAATGAGGATGGAGATGAGGTGATGAATTTGATTGAATCTGATGAGAATATCGAACAGGATTTTGAGGATAGGTTGGAGATTAAAAAGCTTTATGAGAGGGTGCGTAAGCTTCCCGAAAAGCAACAGAAGATTATTTACGAGAATTTCCTTAGAGAAAAAAGTGCGAGGGAGATTTGCAAAGAATTGAATATGAAACAGTCGACATTCTACAATACGAGAAGCAAGGCGTTGGAGAATTTGCGCAAGATGTATTGATTGTAGGGTGTGGATTGGGTGGGCTTATATAGATGGAATAGGTGGATTCCATTTTTTATTTGTGTGGAATGGTTAAATGTATGCGTGGTGGTGCGTGAATTTTCATGATTTGTGGTATATTATAATAAGTATATATTTTAATGAGGGGGACAAGGTGGATATTTTAGAGTTGATGCACAAGAGGCATTCTGTCAGAAAATACATAGATGAAGAGATTGATAATTCTGTGAAGGAGATTATTGAACAGAAGGTTGATGAGGTTAATCGTGAGTCGAGTTTGAATATAAGGGCTGTGTTTGATGACAAGGAAGGTTTTAATTCAAAGCTTGCAAAGTACGGAAAGTTTGAGAATGTGAATAATTTTCTGATTATGAAGGGTGTAGGCAATGATTTGAGCGAGACTTGCGGATATTACGGCGAGAAGCTTGTGATGGAACTTATGAATTTGGGTTTGGGTTCGTGCTGGGTTGCCCTTACATATAATAAGAAGAATATAAGAAAATACATAGAACCTAACGAAAACTTGGTGATTGTGATTGCGTTCGGTATTCCTGCAAACTGGGGTTACAATCACAAGAGCAAACTTCCAAGACAAGTGTCAAATGTGAATGAAGATTTTCCACAATGGTTCAAGGATGGTGTCGATTGTGCACTTAATGCACCGACAGCGATTAATCAACAAAAATTTATGTTGACTTTGGTTGATGATAAGGTGAAGGCGAAGGCGAAATTTGCTCCGTCAGCAAAAGTCAATTTGGGAATTGTGAAATACCATTTCGAAGTGGGAAGTGGCAAGGATCATTCCATATGGATATAATGATTTAATTTTAGAATCAAAATAAAAATTAAAAATCTAAAAGTCAAAGATAAAAATCAAAAGTCAAAGATATTGCAAAGATTGCAAATACTATTGATTATGCGCTCGTAAGGGTGTATAATAATATCAAGGTCAAAGAAAGTCAAAAACAAATTATGGGAGGTTTTTATGGAATATAAAGATTATTACAAAGTTTTGGGGGTGGATAAAAAGGCGAGCTCCCAAGAAATTAAAAAAGCATACCGAAAACTCGCCAAGAAATATCACCCTGATTTAAATAAAGGCGATGAGAAATCACAAGAAAAATTCAAGGAAATCAACGAGGCTTACGAGGTTTTGGGTAACGAAGATAAGCGTAAAAAATACGATATGTTCGGATCAAATTATAACTTCCAAGGCGGACAAAACTTCGATCCGAATGCGTACGATTTTGGAAACTTCGGAGGATTTGGTGGTTTCGGCAAGAATTCTGGTTCGTACACTTACACAACTGGTGGAAGTGGCGGAGGATTCTCGGACTTTTTCAATGCGTTTTTCTCAGGTGGACAAGGTAGCGGCGGAGGATTTTCCGATATTTTCGGTGGATTCAAAGGCGCTGGAAGAAAATCACAACCAAGGCAAAGATACGACACGGACATTTCCGTTTCTTTATCAGATATCTACAATGGTGTAGAAAAAAGATTGGGACTTATGATTGGGGATAAAAGTGTTAACTTGAATTTGAAAGTTCCAAAAGGGATTTTGCCTGGCAAGAAGATTAAGGTCAAGGGCGAAAAGTTCGGAGTTGACGGGGACATTTATGTGAAGATTAACTTGGTTGATGTGTACAACAAGCTTGAAGATCACAATATCATCAAGAAGGTTGAACTTAAACCATGGGAAGCTTATTTTGGAAAATCTATCAATGTTGAAACGATTAGTGGTGAGAGAATCAAGGTTAAGATTCCGAAAAACATCAAGGCTAATCAAAGAATTAGGATTAAGGACAAGGGATTTGTGGATATGAAAGGTGTCAAAGGCGATTTGTACCTTGAAATTTCTATCGTAAATCCAACAAAATTAAACGAAGAACAAGAAAAGTTATATAAACAATTATACGAATTATCTGAATAATGTTAGGAGGTAAGAATTATGGATTTAAATAAATTCACACAAAAATCTGTTCAAGCAATTCAAGATGCGCAAAATACTGCGATAAAATTGGGCAATCCAGAAGTTACGGATGTTCATTTGAGTTATGCGTTATTGTCTGATTCAGATTCTATAGTTGCAAAGACTATCCAAAAATTGGGCGCAGATTACAAAAAAATCGTGAGCGCTTTTAATCAAAAAATAGATTCTCTTCCTAAAAACGACAGTCAATCGAGTGTGTACCCTAGCACTGCTTTCCAAAGAATTTTGTTGAAAGCAGAGGACGAAGCTAAGTCAATGGGAGACAGTTTCGTGTCAGTGGAACACATTTTTATGAGTATTTTAGGAGAAAAAAACACTGTTAGTGCAGTTTTGTTGAAAGATTTTAATGTCAACAAGCAAAACTTCGCATCTAATTTGAAGGATTTGAGGGGAAATCAAAAGATAGATTCTGATAATCCAGAAGATACAACAGATGTGTTGACAAAATACGGTCGTAATTTGACTGATTTGGCGAAAGAAGGCAAACTTGATCCAGTTATCGGTCGTGACGATGAAATCAGACACAGCGTTAGGATTTTGAGCCGTAGGACGAAGAACAATCCAGTGTTGATTGGTCAACCAGGTGTTGGTAAAACTGCGATTGTGGAAGGCTTGGCGCTTAGAATTGTCAATGACGATGTTCCAGAAACTTTGAGAAACAAATCTATTTTTGCATTGGACATGGGAAGTTTGATTGCCGGTGCGAAATTCAGAGGAGAATTCGAAGAAAGATTGAAGGCTGTGTTGAAAGAAGTTGCAGATTCTGACGGCAAAATCATTATGTTTATCGACGAGATTCACACTTTGGTTGGAGCTGGAAAATCAGAAGGAGCAATGGATGCAGCAAACTTGTTGAAGCCAATGTTAGCACGTGGCGAAATCAGAACAATCGGCGCTACAACGTTGGATGAATACAGAAAATACATCGAAACAGATGGCGCATTGGAAAGAAGATTCCAAAAAGTTTTGGTTGAAGAGCCTTCAGTAGAAGACACGATTTCGATATTACGTGGTATCAAGGACAAATATGAGATTTATCACGGAATTAAAATCACTGACAATGCTGTAATCGCTGCGGCAACTTTGTCGGACAGATATATTACCGACAGATTTTTGCCAGACAAGGCTATTGATTTGATGGACGAAGCAAGTGCTATGGTTAGAACTGAGATTGATTCTATGCCTGAAAGCATCGACGAAACTAAGAGAAAAATATTGCAACTTGAAATCGAACGTGCTGCTTTGAACAAAGAAGACGATGAAATGAGCAAAATCAGACTCGAAAATTTGGAAAAAGAATTACAAGATACTAAAAACGAGTTTGATGCGATGTATATGGAATGGACTCAACAAAAATCCAAGGTCGACGAAATCAAGGACACAAAATCTGAAATCGAAGCCGTAAAACACGAAATGGAAGAAGCTCAAAGAAAATATGATTTTGAAAAATTGTCTGAATTAAAATACGGAAAATTAGTCGAACTTCAAAACAAACTTGAAGAATTGAACAAAAAAATGGACGAAGACGACAGTTCTATCATCAAAGAAAGCGTAACTGAAGATGAAATCGCAGAAGTTGTGAGCAAGTGGACTTCAATTCCTGTGACAAAATTAGTGGAAACAGAACGCGACAAGATTTTGAATATGGACAAGTTGTTGCACAAGAGAGTTGTGGGACAAGATGAAGCTGTAACTGCTGTGACTGATGCAATCATCAGGGCTAGAAGTGGTTTGAAATCACTCAACAGACCAATCGGTTCATTTATATTCCTTGGACCAACTGGTGTTGGTAAAACAGAACTTGCAAAAGCTTTGACTGAAAATATGTTTGATGACGAAAAGAATTTGATTCGTATCGATATGTCAGAATATATGGAAAAACACGCAGTAAGTAGACTTGTCGGAGCTCCTCCAGGATATGTTGGATACGATGAAGGTGGTCAACTAACTGAAGCTGTCAGAAGAAAACCATACTCAGTGATTTTGTTCGACGAAATCGAAAAAGCGCATCCAGATGTGTTCAACATATTGTTGCAAGTTTTGGATGACGGACGTTTGACTGACAACAAAGGTAGAACTGTCGATTTCAAAAACACAATCATCATCATGACAAGTAACATTGGATCGATGGATTTGATTGAAGGAATTGACGACAGTGGAAATATTTCTGATGAAAGCAGAAATTCTGTAATGGACGAATTGAAATCCAGATTCAAACCAGAATTTTTGAATAGAATTGACGATATCGTAATGTTCAAACCATTGACAAAAGATGACATCTACAAGATTATTGAAAAACAAGTTTCATTGTTACAAAAACAATTGGAAGACAGACAAATCACCATCGAAATCGACGAATCTGCAGAAGATTTGATTATCGACAAAGCATACGATGTATTGTATGGTGCAAGACCAGTTAAGAGATTTATCGAATCCAACGTCGAAACAAAACTCGGCCGTGAATTGATAAAAGGCACTGTAACTGACAAGGACACTGTCGTTATTACAAATGTAGATGGCGAATTGGGAATTAAAAAGAAATAGATTTTAGAGAAAATAGGCAACGGGGCTTGCCTATTTTTTGTTGCCAAAAGAGGTTTTATAAAAGGTAAAATCAGAAAACTGATTTGCACGAACACTCAGACAAGGAAATTTGTCGCAACATAAACATACGGAATAAAAGTCGTAACACGCATCGTCTGGCTTACGAAAATTGGCGAATTCTAATCTCGAAATTCTAAAATCTCAAACTCGTGCTACGCACTCAAACAATGAGATTTTTTAACGAACTTCTTCGATTGAATTTGATACAATTTTCTCCAGATGACTCGCTTAGTTACGAGCTTTTATTGGAGTGCTACAATAAAAAATAGGCAAGGTTTATAACGAGGAGAGGGAGAGGATTAAAAGTCGTAACACGCATCGTTTGGCTTACGAAAATTGGTGTAATAGACTAGACTGTTTCGGTTTATGATAAATCAGAAAACTGATTTGCACGAATATCTGTCTTCGGAAATTTGTGATTTCTAAATCTCAAAATCCTGAAATTTGAAGCTCGTGCTACGCACTCAAGCGGTCAAATTTCTGGCGGATTTTTTCGATTTGAAATCATGTAAATTTCCTACGAATGATATTCTTAGCAAATGCAGTAATCTGCTTTTGTATATCTACAAGGATAAAATGATTAATTCTAAAAAATAAATAAAAAAATAGCAAGACTTAAAACGAGGGAGAGGTGGAATTTGACACAATTTTCTCCAGATGACTCGCTTAGTTACGAGCTTTTATTATGAGTGCTGCAAAAATAGACAAGCTTTAAGACGGAAGAAGGAGATTAAATAAATTCTGTGTAGCGTAAAAAGAGGATTACCGATTTTGCTAAGAATATCATCTGGAGAAAATAACTAAAAATCCAAGCGAAGTGACCCGTAGAAAATCTCACTCGTGCCAGCCGGAGGCGCACTTGAGATTTTAGGGTCACGAGTGCGAGGATTTTTTTATTTTCGTAAGTCAGATATTCGTGCAAATCGGTTTTGCACTTCTTGTTAGCACATGCGACTTCAAAATCTTGCGACCTACACCCACCTTATAGCAAAAATCAACATTTCTTGTTACAATATTATTAGAGACAAATGATTTATGGCGTAAAATTATAACACGAGGAGTGACAATGAAGGTAAGAAAAGCGGTTATTCCTGCGGCGGGTTTTGGTACGAGGATGCTTCCTGCATCGAAATCTGTTCCGAAGGAGATGCTTCCAATCTATGACAAACCAACTTTGCATCATATTGTAAAGGAGGTTGTGGATTCTGGAATTACGGATATTTTGATTATTATAAGCAAGGATAAGGGATCTATCGAGGATTATTTTGATGTGAATTTTGAATTGGAATACGAATTGAACAAGAAGTCTTCGGAGATTTCTGGTGAAATTCACGAGCTATCGAAGATGGCGAATATTTACACTATTAGACAGAAGAAGAAAAACGGTCTTGGAGATGCGATAAAATACGCGGAAAGTTTTGTTGGTGATGAGCCTTTTGCGATTTTGTTGGGTGATGATATTATCTACAATACTTCTGATGAACTTCCTTGTATCAAACAAATGGCTGATATTTACGAGAGGGAAGAGTCTCCGGTTTTGGGTGTGCAAGAAGTTTCGTGGGAAGATGTAGACAAGTACGGGATTGTGAATGGTGTGAAGACTTCGGATAGAATTACTGAGGTTGAGTCGTTGGTGGAAAAACCAAGCCGCGAAGAAGCTACGACTAACTTGGCTATTCTTGGAAGATATATTGTAACTCCAGATATTTTTCCGATTCTTCACGAAACAAAACCTGGCAAGAATAACGAAATTCAATTGACTGATGCTTTGAACCAGCTTGCAGAAAAACGCAAGATGATTGCGTACGATTTTATCGGCAAGAGATACGATGTCGGTAACAAGCTTGGGTTTGTGAAGGCTACGGTTGATTTTGCACTTCATGATGAGAAAATAAAGGACGAATTGTTAGAGTTTTTACGAGAAAAATAATTATTAGCTATTGGCACAAGGTGTCAGTAGCTTTTTTTATTTAAAAATTATTTGTTGTGATAAAATAAGACAGAGGTGTGTTATGAATATTGCAATCGTAGATGACGAAGAAAATATAAGAAATTTGTATGCAAAATACTGTGAAGAATGGGCGGATATCAACAAAATCGATTTGAAGACTAAGTTTTTTTCATCTACTAACAAGACAAGTAGCAAAAAACAGGAGAAGTTTGGCAGAATTTTCAAATCGACAAAGGGCGATAACAGAGGGCTGGGGCTTATCAGTATTGACGAAATCGTTGACAAATACGACGGTTACATCAACAGAAATTCAGAGGACAATGCTTTTACGACGGAGATTTTGATATAGTCATCCCTGTTTTTGATATGCTTATCCCTAAAACGAAAATACGATAGTATTTCGGTTAAGATATTATTGGGAGGTAATTATGAAGAAAAATTATTCTACAAATGATAATATTAAATTTATGTTCAATCTTGCGTGGAACAACCAAAAAAGTTTGATTTTCATGCTGATAATTATGGCTATCACAACTGCTGGAATTGATATTTTACAGTTGTACTTTACTCCACAAATTATCAAAATGGTTGAAAGCTCACAAGATTTCAGAACGATTATGCTTACAGTTGTCGTGTTTGCGGTCTTGATTTTCGTCTGTTCAGCGACAAAAGAGTCGTTGGATTTGAGGATCTTGCCAAAGAAAATCTACATTCGAACTTTGATGTTAAATCAATGTATTGAAAAATTCTTGTCGATGGATTATGAGATGATTTTGGACAAAAATGTTTTGGATTTATCCGAAAAAGCGAACGTAAACTTAGAAGGAAATGATCAAGCTACAGAACACATCTGGATTACGATGAAAGACGTTTTGTATTTACTAATCAGCACAAGTGTGTATTTGATTTTACTTGCAAGGCTTCCTATTTTCATAATTTTGGTGTCGATTATCGCCAGTTTGATTAGTTTTCTGTATTCAAAAAAACTTAAACAATGGAAGTACGATAACAGGAAAACACAAGCTAAGTTTGAAAAGGAATTCAACTACATTAATTCAGTTAGTAGCCACAAACACGCAAAAGATATCAGGATGTTCGGGCTTGGAAATTGGCTGGAAGATATTTACGACAGCGTTTTTGTCTTGTACGATGATTTCTTGAATAAAATGGGAAACAAAATGTTGATGGCAGATTTCTTGGATTGCGTGTTCAATCTTTTGAGAAATTCCATTACATATTATTATCTGATAAATTTTGCAGTAAATGGCAAGATCGATGCAAGTATGTTCTTGTTGGCTTTTTCTGCACAAACAAAATTCGGATATGATGTTCAAAGATTGTTCAATTTTCTCAGTGTGCTTTTTATGGAAGTAAAGGATATTGCAACTGTAAGAGAGTTTGTAGATTTGGAAGAAAAGTTCAAAAAAGACGGAGGAATCGAATTAAATCCTTATGATGATATTACGATAAAATTCGAAAACGTGGGATATAAATATCCTGGTAGCGACGAATTTGTATTGAAGAATGTGAACTTCCAAGTCAACCCACAAGAAAAGGTCGCTGTTGTTGGACTCAATGGATCGGGGAAAACTACGTTGATTAAACTTTTGATAGGATTTTTGGATCCAACAGAAGGTCGTGTGCTTGTCAATGGAATTGATTTGAGAGAACTCAACAGAAGAAAATATTACGAGATTTTCTCTGCAGTGTTCCAAGATTATTCGATATTGCCTGAAACAATTTACATGAATGTCACACAATCAAAATCCACAGATGATGTAGAACGTGTGGAAGAAGTGTTGAAGTTGGCAGGACTTTACGACAAAGTTAAGGAATTTCCGGATGGAGTATTCAACACGATTGAAAAATATATCTACCAAGATTCTCCTGTTTTATCAGGAGGGGAAACTCAAAAGCTACTTCTTGCGAGAGCTTTGTACAAGAATTCGAAGTTTTTGATATTGGATGAGCCGACGGCAGCGCTTGACCCATTAGCAGAAAAAGATTTGTACAACAAATACAATGAACTAACGAAAAACCACACATCGATTTTTATTTCTCATAGAATGGCTTCAACGAGGTTTTGTGATTACATTTTGTTGATTGGAAATAAGGGAATTGAAGAAAGAGGAACTCACGAGGAATTGATGAAAAAAGGCGGAACGTACAAATATTTGTTCGACACTCAAGCGAAATATTATAGGGAGGACTACAATGCAAAAGAATCTTAAACTATTCAAAGATACTTGGAGTGTTTTGTGGAAAAATTACAAAAAGCTTATTCTCAGCTACACTCTTAACTGTTTATTCTCAGCAATTTTTCCTTTAATTAGCATTTACGCATCTGCTAGAATGATAGATGGAATCGTCAATAAGATGCCTGTACAATTTGTAGGTAAATGGGCAGTAATTGCGTTGTTGTCAGTGTTTTTCATTCAAATAATTCTCGCCTTGACGAATAAAATCCAAAACACATACAAGGACAAGAAATACGAGATATTTTTTCATATTTTATCAAAAAAATTCAATGAATTGGATTACAAACAATCCCAAGACACAGACATTATTGGAGAAAAATCGAATATAGAACAAAACATAAACATCGGTGAATTCGGAATTATAAGAGTTCTTTACGCATACGATATGATATTGGAGTCTTTATTGGCGATGATAGGTAGTTTGGTGTTGTCGTATCAATTTCTCATTACAAGCTGGAATGCACCAGAAAGTTTTTCGTTTCTAAATAGCGTCTGGATAAATGTTTTGTTGATTGTAGTGGTTGTATTTTTATCATGGATTTCACAGAAATTCAACGCAAAACAGTTTGAAATTTGGAACAAAATAGCTGAACAAGGAAAATTCGGAAACCGAGTGTTCTCATTTTATTGTTGGCGAATGAAAGATAAAAGCAGAATGCTGGATACGAGAATGTATCGTCAATATAATATTGCAGCTAATATGCTTAATGAATGTGGGATTTTTAATCCTGGTGGATTTTTCGATAGAATTATGTCGACAGAAGGCGTCACTTACAAAATACTCAGCGAATTTTTCTCGAAATTACAAGTTTTGTTGATTTATCTTGTCGTAGTATCCAAATCATTGCTCGGAGCTATTTCAATAGGAATGCTCAGCCAATATTTGGGAAGTTTGATAAATTTTACGAGTAATTTGTCGAAATTCTTGGAAGGAGTTGCATTGTACAAGACAAACACTCCGTATGCAGAACTTATGATGGATTATTTGCACAAAAAATCGGAATTTTACAATGGAAGTTTGACTACAGAAAAAAGATCCGACAAAAAATACGAAGTTGAATTCAAAAATGTCAGCTTCAAATATCCTGGAACTGACAATTGGGTATTGGAAAATATCAATTTGAAATTCGACCTTGGGAAAAAATTGGCGATTGTAGGGCAAAACGGTTGTGGCAAGACTACTTTTGTGAAGTTGTTGATTAGATTTTACGATGTTACTGAAGGGGAAATCTTGTTGAATGGAATTAACATCAAAAAATACAGATACGATGAGTATTTGAAAATATTCTCAGTTGTGTTCCAAGATTTTAATTTGTTCGCATATCCATTGGAACAAAATGTCGCTTCTGGAATGGATTACGACGAAGAAAAAGTAGTTCAATCGCTAAAAGATGTTGGGATGTACGACGATGTTCAAAAATGGGAAAATGGAATCCAAACTTATCTGTACAAAGATATTGACGAAAATGGAATCAGCGTTTCCAAAGGTCAAGAACAAAAAATCGCCATCGCAAGAGCATTGTACCAAGATAGTCCGTTTTTGATTTTGGATGAACCGACGGCGAGCTTGGATCCTATAAGTGAGGCGGAAATTTACGAGAAATTGGGAGAAATAATCAAAGATAGAACGGCAATTTTTATCTCACACAGGTTGTCTAGCTGCAAATTCTCCGACAAAATTATCGTGTTCGACAAAGGAGAAATTGCTGAAACTGGAGATCACGACAGCTTAATAAGCAAGAACGGAATGTACAAGAAATTGTGGGATGCACAGGCGGAATTTTACGTTTAGAAAATGATATTATTTCCTCGATATGTGGTATAATTTTTGTTAAGGAGGAAGGTATGAATAAAAAGAAGTTATTGATAGCTTTTCTACTAGCATTTTCAATGACAACAGGAATTAGTTACGCCGAAGAAGAAAACATTATTTCACCAAAAGTTGAAATAAATGACGAACAATTAAATCCCGAAAATAGTTCAAAACAAGAAAATTCTACAGAAAAAGCTGACCAAGCAGAAAAAAAGGACGAAGAACAACCAAATGAACAACCAAAAAAGGAAGAACACAAGGAAGTTCTTACGGACAAAAATGTAGCTGAAAGAGTCGAAGGACATGACAGATTTGAATCTGCAAATAAGATTCACGATGAGTTTTTCGACAAGGCAGAAGAAGTTGTACTTACATCAAGCGAAGTGTTTGCAGATGCGATAAGCTCTGGAAACATCACTGACGGTAAAATGCCGATTTTGTACACTGAAGGTTCAAAGCTAAACGAAAAGACTAGAGAACAACTTAAGAACAGAAACATCAAAAAAGTTCACATCATTGGTGGCGAAAAGACAATCAGCAAAGATGTTGAAGAATTTTTGAAAAAAATGGGAATCGAAGTTGAAAGAATCGACGGACATGACAGATACGCTGTCAACGCAAAATTAGCAAAGAACAAGAAAAATGCGGACACATTGGTGTTTGCAAGTGGAGAAAATTATGCAGATAGTTTGAGTTCTGTTGGACTTGCAAACAAAACAAAATCTCCAATTCTTCTAGTACAAAAAAATGTACTACCTACATCAATCAAAGAGTATTTATCATCAATCGATAAGACAAAGATTTTAAAAAGTTATATTGTAGGTGGAACTAACAGCATTAGCGATTCTGTAAAAGCAGAAATCGACAGCATTCTTAATTTGAAATCTACAAGAATTGCAGGAGCTGACAGATACAAAACAAGCGTTGAAGTATCCAAAGTAGCTTATCCAAACGCCAAAAAAGCTATATTTACAACAGGAGAGGTGTATGCAGATGCATTAGCAGCAGCTCCAGTTAGCCAAAAAATCGACGCTCCAATTGTTTTGGTTCCAAGAAATAATATTCAATTGGAAAAAGAAGCAAGTTCTTCTAACAAAGCACAAACTCACGAAAATTATTTGAAAGGTTTGAATGTAGAAGAAAAATCTTATATATTTGGCGGCAAAAATTCTATTTCAGATGATTGCTTCACAAATATTAAGAATGCTTTATTAAAGAAAGAATTAATCAAAGTTTACAAAACTGATAGAAATATATTCAGATTAAAAGATTACGTTGTTAATAACAAAGCTATCTCTTTGTTAACTGAAATGAAAGACACAGCGAAAAAAGTAATCGATGTTGCAGTTAACAAGATTTTGAAAGTTGTAAAGGTTGAAGATAAGTGGGTTAATTTGTCATTCAACGGAATTAACGGATGGATTAGACCGGAAGGATTCAAATACTACAATCCACAAGATTTCGGCACAGTTCACATCACAGTTCCAAATATAATGAACCAAATCACACCAAAATCACAACGTGGCATCAAACAAAAAGCTGCTCCAATTGGTTGCGAACCAACAGCTATGTATCACGCATTACAAGCAAAAGGTTATGCGTTGGAGTACACTTACAATGAATTTTTGAATCAACTTCCAATGAATACTAACGATAATAACACTGGTTTCTCAAAGAATCCTTACGTTTGGGACGCTTATTATCACACAAGAGTTATGGCGACATATATGAATCCAGAACCAATGACTAAGTTTGCGAACAGATTTGCAAATGGCAAAGCAGAAAATATTTCTGGTTCAAATATGAGAGATATTTTGGCTGAACTTCAAAATGGAAACACAATCATGTACTACGGAACGTTGAGATGGGAAAAACCAAGATGGTCAACAAATGTTTACGGAAAGAGATTTTTCGCAAACAACCACGGAATCTGCATCAATGGATACAATCCAAAAACAAACAGATTCTACTTGGCAGATCCTTGGTACTCAAACGAAATCACAAAATCATACAGTGAAGTATCGGAAAATTATTTGTCAAGAAGAATGGCAGTAGTAGTAAGATAAATGAATGGTCTCTTTTATAGAGGCCATTTTTTATTTGAAAAATAATATGAGCAAACTTGATGCACAATTTATAAAATAATATGAGCAAACTTCATGCACGAATATCTAGACTACTGAAATTGTTGATTTCTAAATCTCAAAATCCTAAAATTTGAAGCACGCTTCGCTTACGCAGTCAAATTTTTGACGGATTTTTTCGATTTGAAACCAAAGCAATTTCATCCGTATGATATTCTTAACATGAATGTTTGCTATATTTGAAAATATTTTAAGTAAGTAACGGTAAAATTGAAAACTTCATGCACGAACATCTAGACTACTAAAATTGTTGATTTCTAAATCTCAAAATTCTAAAATTTGAAGCACGCTTTGCTTACGCGGTCAAATTTTTGACGGATTTTTTCAATTTGAAACCAAAGCAATTTCATCCGTATGATATTCTTAGCATGAATGTTTGCTATATTTGAAAATCTTTTAAGTAAGGAACGATAAAATTGAAAACTTCATGCACGCATATCGTACTCACTGAAATTGTTGATTTCTAAATCTGAAATTGGAAAAAATTAAACACAAATTGTAATAGTTTGTTATAAATAATTGTAGACTGTTTTGATAGGAAATAGCGTCAATAAAAAGTTTTAACTTCATTGCTTTTATGGTGTATAATATAATTGTAAATACAAAAACGGTATCCTAAACGAAAAGTGACCCAGTATTAATAATTAGAAGGAGAAAATTTATGAAAAACAAAAAAATTTTAGGCTTAATGTTAGCCGGAATGATGTTAGCTAACATTGTTCCACAAGTGTCATTTGCAGCTAAAGGCGTGGATGTTCAAAGAATTAAGGGCAACAACAGATACGATACGTCAATCGAAATTAGTAAACATGCCTTTTCGAAAAGTGACAAGGTTGTAGTGGTTAGTGGAGAAAAATTTGCCGATGCATTGACTGCTGGAAACTTTGCTGATCAAGCACCAATTTTATTGACTGAAAAAGCCGGAGCATCTTCCGATTTACAAAAAGAAATCGACAGACTTGGAGCAAAAGAAGTCATCATTATCGGTGGTAAAGGATCTGTATCTGAAAGTGTAGAAAAAACACTAAAACTTCAAGGTAAAAAAATCACTAGAATTTCAGGAAATGACAGATACGAAACATCAACAAAAGTAGCTGAAGCATTAAATGCTAAGAACAATATCGTATTGGCTAATGGTGAAAAGTTCGCTGATGCGTTGTCCGCAGCTCCTTACGCTATTTCAAAAAACAACACTCTTGTATTAACTAACGGAAAAACCTTGCCAAAAGGCGTTGAAGCAAAAAACATCAGCACTATAATTGGCGGCAAAAATTCTGTAAGCATTAAAGGATTGGAAAATGTAGCAAGAATTTCCGGCAAGAATAGAAATGATACTTCAATAGAAGTAATGAAACAAATCGGTACAACTGAAAAAGCCGTTATCGCTGATGGAAGAGATTATCCTGACGCTTTGTCAGCAGCACCACTTGCAGTTAAAATGAATTCAGGAATTTTATTATCTGACGATTCTGCAATTGACAGCATAAAATCATTTATAGACAAAAATGGAATTAAGCAAGTAACTATAATTGGTGGAGAAAAATCAGTTTCAAAAACTCAATTCCAAAAACTGACTGGTGAATATAAACCAGAAAAGAAACCAGAAAAGAAACCAGAAAAGAAACCAGAACAAAAACCAAGTGCTGAAGGTAAAAGAGTAAAAGACACTAATCTTTCTAACTTCAATATCAACACACCTCTTTCATTAAGAGAAGAAGAATTAGCTAAAAGAATCAATGACTATCGTAAATCAAAAGGATTAAAGCCATTAAAAGTTTCTAAGTCATTGACATTTGTTGCAAGAACTCACAACAACGACCAAAACAAATATTACAGCGAAAGTTGGAAGGACAGTAGAGGAATAGCAGCAAATCTTCACAGTTGGTCAAATCACGGAAAATGGAAACCGGTAATGTATACACCAGATCACAAATACCAAGAAGGTATGTGGAATAAACCAAAAGAATTGACAAACTTCAAAGTTGACGGATACGAAATTTCTGCAATGAGTGATTTCACAACAGATGATGCAGCAGCAAGAGCGCTTAATATTTGGAAGAATTCCCAAGGTCACAACGCAGTTATCGTTGGAGAAGATGACTGGAACACTATTAGCGTGATGGGAATTTCGATTAACGGTGGATATGCTGATATTTGGTTTGCAGATGAATCAAATGATCCAGCAGGATTTTTTAAATAAAATTGAGGGAGGCTTTGGGCCTCTCTTTTTTTTAGGAAAATTTTCCTGATTTTCTTTATCCACTGAATTTGATATGATATAATTGTTAAGGAAAATACTTAGGGGGTTTTTATGGGAGAATATAATATTTTTGATATTTTGGGACCTGTAATGATTGGACCTTCTAGCTCTCACACTGCAGGTGCTTGTAGAATTGCAAAGACTGCTCTTTTGATTGCTGGAAATGAGTTCAAAAAAGTTGAGTTTGATCTTCATGGATCATTCGCGAAAACTTACAAGGGTCACGGTACAGACAGAGCTTTGTTAGCTGGTGTATTGGGAATTGAACCAGACGACATTAGACTTAGAGATTCATTTGCAATAGCTGAACAAAGAGGAATTGACTATGTTTTCAGAGAAGCTGACTTAGGGGATGTGCATCCAAATACTGCGAAGATTACATTTACATACGAAGATGGAACTACTATGTACATCGTTGGCTCATCAATCGGTGGAGGAAATATTGAAATCATAGATATCAACGGAATAGCTGTTCAATTTACAGGAAGCTATCCTACAATTTTATTGAAATACGTGGATGTAAGAGGAATTATTGCGGATATTTCTTCAGAACTTGCCAGAAATGGTTACAACATCGAAGGAATGAAGACGTTGAAACATGACGGAATAGTAACTTTGATTGTTGAATTAGACAAAAATATCGGCGAAGATTTGACAGAAAATTTATTAAAAGACGATAGATTTCTTTTCACAAAATATATTCAACGAAATTAAGGAGAGTTTATGTTTGATACATCATTAGAAATAATCAATACTGTTAAGAAGGAAAACAGACCTTTTTACGAATACGTTATAGAAATAGAAAATGAAAGAACTGGCAAATCTGAAGAATTCATCAGAAGTGAATTGTCACATATGCTAGATGTTATGGAAAAATCTGCGACAGATTTCTTGGAAACACCTTCAGTGACTAATCAAAAAATGATAGACGGATTTGCACATAAAATGCACGTTTATGCAAATGAAAATGAACCAATAGTAGGACAATTTACAGCAGAAGCAATGGCGATGGCTTTTTCAACATTGGAAATCAGTGCGGCTATGGGAAAAATCGTAGCATCACCTACTGCAGGTTCGTCGGGAATTTTGCCAGCAGCTCTTATGAGTTTTAAACAAAGATACAACTGCTCACATGAAGAACTTATCGATGCAATGTTAGTAGCTATCGGTGTTGGACAATTGTTAGGAAAATACGCAACATTTTCTGGCGCTGACGGAGGCTGCCAAGCGGAAACAGGATCTGCAGCGGCAATGGCAGCCGGTGCGTTGATATTTTTAAGAGGTGGATCTATTGAACAAGTATTCCACGGAGCTTCATTTGCAATTCTACACGTATTGGGACTTGTATGCGACCCAATCGCAGGACTTGTAGAATATCCTTGTACATTCAGAAATGCAATGGGAGTTACAAACGCAATGATTAGTGCTGATATGGCATTGGCAGGAATCACAAGTATAGTTCCATTTGAAGAAGTGTGCCAAGCAATGAGAAAAGTCGGCAAAACTCTTCCACCATCATTGAGAGAAACAGGAATGGGTGGAGTTGCAGGAACAAAAACTGGTCAAGATATCAGAAGAAGATTTTTGGGATCTTGCAACATCAGTGATGACGTCGAAGATTAAAACAAAAAATTATCCACAAGATTTTCAAAATCTTGTGGATTTTTTAATTGAACTATTTGTTTTTGTTTACACTTTTTGCAATCAAAATCGCCAACACGAATGATATCACGATTTCAAAAGGCATATTCGTAGCGACAATTCCTCCAAGAAAATATTGCGCTTTAACATGCATAACGCTTTCGATTTGCTTTGAATGACAAATAAACGCCATTCCCAAAACGCCAACTGTGTTCATAACGCTTCCACAAATCGCTGGAATTCCGTAGCGAATCACATCGTTTTTGTCTCTTAATTTGTTGTAAACTTGATAAGTCACAACAGCTATCAAAACTCTTGGAAGCACAGAAACCAATGGATTGTAGAACATAAATGAAAGAATTGTCGGTGCAATAATATTATTTACCAATGAAAACAAACCGAACAATAATCCCACGAATAAACTAACCCATGGACCTGCAACCAAAGCAGCAACAATAGTTGGAATATGTAGTGTAGTCACTCTAACTGGTCCAATCGGAATCATTCCCAAAGGAGTAAGCCCAAGTACAATAGTCAAAGCACCAAACACTCCGATTTTAGTCAAATCTTTTGTAGTTAATTTCATTTTTTCCTCCTCAATCATTTACACAATTATACCACTTATACATAAAAATAAGAAGAATAATCTATTTATAGAAAATTTCAATAAGTAATCGCTGGTCAATAGGAATTCTTCAATATATAATAAAACATGTATGAAAAATAGGAGGTTATATGAAGAAATTTTTAGGAGTAATTCTGACGGCGAGCATGGTAATGAGTTCGTTCACACCAGTTCTCGCAGAAGAACAAAACAAAATCAAGGTAGATAGAATTGCGGGGGCTGATCGATACGAAACATCAGCAAAAATCAGTCAAAGAACATTCCCAAATCACATAAAAACCGTTGTACTTGCCAGTGGGGAAAATTTTGCAGATAGTTTGGTTGCAGGAAGCTTGGCTAACAAGGAAAATGCACCAGTATTATTGACACAAAAAGAAAAGCTTCCACAAGCCATTAAAGACGAAGTCGATAGACTTAACCCAGAGCAAATAATAATAGTGGGTGGAGAGAAATCTGTAAATGTCAAGGGGCTAAAAAATGTTAAAAGATTAGCAGGGAAAGACAGATATCAAACTTCAGTAGAAGTGTACAAATACTTAAATCCCAACGGAAAAGTTGCACTCGCAAGTGGATTAACATTTGCAGATGCATTGTGTGCAACACCACTTTCCACAAAAGAAAACTTGCCAATTATTTTGACAGATGGACACAATTTACCGAAAGGAATCACAAAGGACAAGGTCTCCTTAATTTTCGGCGGAGAAAAATCTGTTAATATAAAAGGATTAGAAAACACAAGAAGATTAGCAGGAGCTGACCGTTATGAAACAGCTTTGATAATCGCAAAAGAATTCGGAAATTTAGAAAAGTTTGTGTTGGCAGACGGAAGAAACTATCCTGATGCATTGTCAGTAGCCCCATTGGCCCATAAAAATAATCAACCAATACTACTTACAGACCCTAGTCACACAGAATTTATCAAACAAATTGTTAAAGATAACAAAACAAAAGAAATCACAGTAGTAGGTGGAAAGTTATCAGTATCTTCAAAACAAATTGAAGAAATTGCTAGTGTGGAAATAACTGAAGACAATAAACCAGATACACCTTCAGTAACACCAACACCAGACAATCCTTCAACACCAGATAAACCGGAAGAAAAGCCAGAAGAAAAACCGGAAGAAAAGCCAGATGATAGTGCAAAAGAAAAAGCCTTAAAAGAAGCCAAAGAAAAAGCGATTGAAGAATTAAAAGAAAATGGAATAACATCACCAGTGTACATTGACCAAATTAACAAAGCTAAAACAGTAGAAGGCGTTAATGCATTAAAAGAAGAAATCATCAAAGCACACAAGAAGAGTGAAGAAGAAAAACCGGAAGAAAAACCAGATGATAGTGCAAAAGAAAAAGCCTTAAAAGAAGCCAAAGAAAAAGCGATTGAAGAATTAAAAGAAAATGGAATAACATCACCAGTGTACATTGACCAAATTAACAAAGCTAAAACAGTAGAAGGCGTTAATGCATTAAAAGAAGAAATCATCAAAGCACACAAAAAGAGTGAAGAAGAAAAACCATATGAAAAACCAGAAGACAAAGTTGTAGAATTTGGTGATGCAAAATTAAAAGAAAAACTTCTAAATTTCTTCAAGAACTACGATGGAAAAGATGTAGTTGAAGAAGATATAAATGAATATAACTTTAAATTGCTTGACAAAAACTACAGAATCGACCCAAATGCAACAGATTTGACAGTAAAAGATATGGAACAACTTCAATCTTTTGGTCATAGATCATTTGATGAAAACTATAATGTATTAGAATTTAATAGCATCAAAGGTATGGAAGCTGCGAAAAACTTGGAAACACTTACTATTAGTGGAAATCCAGATGATTCTTCTAAGTCATTTGATGATTTAGCACCATTGAAAGATTTGAAGAAGCTAAAATTATTGAGATTATCACACAATGCAATCAAAGATTTAACGCCATTAAAAGATTTAACTGGACTTGAAAAACTATACATTTCTCACAATCAAATTGAAGATGTATCCATTCTTAATAATTTGAAAAATCTTAAAAGTTTAGATATTTCAGTAAACAAAGTTAACAACATATCAGTATTAAAAGAATTAATAAATGTTGAAAATCTTGATATTAGAAATAATGAAATTTCCGATATTTCCGTTACTAAAAATTACAAGAACTTGAATTGGTTAATGGCCAATAATAACAAAGTAAAAGATATATCTTCATTACAAAACAATACAAAATTGAATTACTTGAACTTAGAAAATAACCAAATAGAAGATGTGTCACCAATTGCAGATTTATCAAAACTACAAACGTTGAATCTAAATAATAATAAAATTACAAAAATAGACGCATCTAAGCTTACTGATTTAACAGAATTATACATTGCTCAAAACGGATTAGAATCTATAGATTCTATTTCTACGTTAACGAAATTAAATGATGTAAACTTGTCTGGTAATAAACTTACATCAGTAGAAGCGTTGAAAGATTTAACGGGATTAGGAATGTTAGATTTATCCAAAAATCAAATAAAAGATATAGCATCGCTTAAAAATTTAGCAAAATTGTACAATTTAGATGTACATTCCAATCCTATTAAAGACATTTCAGTAGCAAAAGATTTGAAGCAATTGGGAGATATCAATGTAAGCGAAACACAAATTACTGACTTGACACCACTTAAAGCAGAAAGTATTTACTCATTAGAAGCTGACAAATTATCTACAACAGTATCAGATGTCAAATTAAACGGAAATATTGTAGAATTCGATAATCCATTTAAGTTAATAGACAAAATATTCACTAAATTCAAAGAAATCAAATCAGATAATCCTAAAGTTAAAGCAGAAGTAACTGAAAACAACAAAATCAAACTTACATTGGAAGATGGTATGACGCTAAAAGATATCGAAGGCTTGAAATTGGAATATTCATTCGATAGTAAATCATACTCCGATCCAGTGTACAGTTATAGTATTGAACTTGTAAACTTGAAAGATTCAGAAGCAGAAAAGCCAGAATATGTAGACATTGAAGATGCGAAGTTATTAAAGGTTTTGAATAAAAACTTGGATGTGAATAGAAAAGATAATCAACGCATTACAAAACAAGAAATGGAATCTTTGAAGGAAGTATCCATATTTTTAGACAAGAAGACTAATAAGCCAATATTTACAGAAGAATCCAAAAACACATTTTCAATCCTAGGAAAAGCCCAAGATTTATCCAATACAAAAGATTTCAAATTCATGGTAACAAGAGGCATGAAGAGCTTAAAAGGAATTGAATACGCTACTAATTTGGAAAAATTAAAAGTAAATGAAAATGAGATTTCAGATATTAGTCCATTGAAAGACTTGAAAAACTTGAAATATTTGGAACTTCAAAGAAACAGAATTGTAGATGTATCACCTTTAGCGAACCTTAAAAATTTAGAGTTCTTAAAATTGTACAACAATATAATTGAAAATGTTGAACCACTTAAAGATTTGACAAACTTAACTGGATTGGATCTTCACAATAATGTTAAGGTTAAAAAAGAAGGAGAAAAGAGGATAAACTACGATGGAATTACAGATATTTCTTCTCTAAAGAACTTAACTAAGTTGACATTTTTTGACGTGTCTGCAAACAGAATCGAAAATGTAGATATAATTCTTGGAATGGAAAAAATAAATCATCTAGATTTTTCGGATAATAAAATCAAGGATTATTCGAAATTAGCTGATTATATTTTACCAAGATATATGGAACAAGAAGAAGGAGCAGGAAGCATTGGATTCCATGGTCAAAATGTAACTCAAACTCAATCAGTTACAGTTGATAACAACAAAGTTTCATTTGAAACAGAATATAAGGGACTAGGAAATTTATTTAATGAATTTGCCAAAGCTTTTGAAATGGAAGATGCATCTGAACTTGTAAATGTAACAACTAATGTAGAAGGAGTAAAAGCTACTTTTGATGTAAAAAATGACAAAATAAATTTAGAAGTTACAGATGAATTCTTAAAAGCAAATGACGAAAAAACTGTGAATGTTAATTTGGAAGTTGAATTTGCAGAAGTTTACAAATGGAACTTGAATGACGTAAAATTACAAGTGAAAAAACCAGAAGAAAAGCCAGAAACACCTGCATCAGAAGGTGTACAAATGATTAGGCTAATTTCTGAAAAAAACATAACAGAAAAAGCAACAGATGTTGATGTAAGAATAATGGGAGATTTAAAAGGAGTAGAACCTGGTAAATTTATTGTAAAATTAGTAGATTCAAACAACAACGAAATATATCCTGAAATAGTTGTAGATGATACTAGAGATAGCACAAGTAGAAAAGTAACAATAAAAGTTCCGGAAAACAAAGAACCAGAAGAAAGACAACTAAAAGTATATGCAACATCAACAGGTAAAAAAGACAAGTTCGTTGAATCTAATGTAGTAATCATTCAACAAGCTGGAAAAGAAGAAACTCCAACACCAGAAACACCTGAAGAAGAAAAAATAGCGATTATTCAAGAAGTCACAACTTCGAATCTTCCAGTAAAAGATGCTATTGCTAAGATTAGGGTTGGTGGTCAAATCAACAATATTCCAAGTGACAAATTCATAGTGAAATTAGTTGATGAAGATGGAAAAGAAACTTATCCTGAAATTGAAGTTACTGGTAAGGTATCAAGTGCTGTTAGAGTTATAGATATCAAAGTTCCAGAAAATACTACTGACAAGGAAAAAACATACGAGATTTACGTGTCATCAACTGGAAAGAAGGAAAACTTCAAAAAAGCAGAATTTACTTTAGCTCAAGAAAAAGCTTCGAGAACACAAGAAGTTGAAAAAACATTCAAGATTAATTCGAGCAATCAGGATGTTGTGATAACTGTAAATGGAGAAGAAAAATCACAAGCTAAAAAGGGAGACACTGTTGTAGTAAAAGCAAAGTCTGGAAAAGAAATATCACAGTTTTCTATAAGTGGATTGAATGAAGGTGGAGATCCGATGATTGTCAACTTCAAACAAGTAGGAGATTCTTACCAATTTACAATGCCTGAAAGCGACTGTACGTTGTATGTCAAAACAAAAGACAAAAAAGTTGCAGAGGAAAATATTCAAGCACTTATATTACAAACTTCAAGCAAAGTATCAAAGGATTCTTCTACTGCGACAGTTAAAGTAATGGGTATATTGAAAGGAATTACGAATGACAAATTTGTTGTAAAACTTATCGACAACGATGGCAACGAAACATTCCCTAAGGTAGATGTTTCAGGTGATGTAAATAAGAATATGAGAACTGTTTCATTCGAAATTCCTAAAAATACAACAACAAAGGAAAAAGAATACACAGTTTACGTATCATCCACAGGATCTAAAACTGATTATGCAAAAGCAACTGTAAAAATAACACAAGAAAAATCAGATACAGAAGAACAAATTCCTGAAGGAATAATGGATTTATCACTAGAAAATATAGAAAATTTGGATGCAGAAGGTGGAAAAGTTACATTAACAGCAATGGGTAGTTTTAAAAATGTTTCCGATGACAAATTCGTAGTCAAAATGGTTGATGATAAAGGAAACGAAACTTTCCCACAAATTACAGTTAGTGGAAATGGTGCAAGGAGAACTTTGGAATTTGAAGCACCTAAGAATGAAGAAGCAACAGAAAAAACTTACAAAATTTATGCCACTTCAACTGGATCTAAGAATAACTTCTATGAAAAATCGGTTGAAATAAAACAAAATGCATCTGAAAACACAAAATCAACTATTGAAAAAATCAATGTTCTCACACCAATTCTAAAAAATGAACAAGAAAAGTTAAAAGCTAATATAATTGGTGAGAATGTAAATCCAGATAATTTGAGGGTTTCATTCTATAGACTTGAAAACGGAAAATTTGTAAAAGACGATAGTATAAGACCAACGTTTGAAAATTCAGGAAAATTCGTGCAAATTGTTGCAGATAATCCGATTTTAACAAAAGGCAATGAAGAAGATGTATACAAAATCTTGGTAAGAGATAATACAGACATTTCCAAATCCTACGAAGCATATTTCAGAGTAAAATACACTGAAGATGAAGCGTCGTATGAAGAAATAATGCCAAGTTATGTTCACGCATCAAAAGACGGCAAGATAATTGAAGTTGGTTTTGATGAAGAAATTGAAGAAGTATTTGATGGAAGCTTAAAAGCTGGAAGTAGCATTGATAAAAACGCTGATGGAAATTATGAAAAATTAAAAGACAAAGATACTATTGAGTTGTCAGATAAGAAATTCGTAGTTACACTTGAAAAGCCACTAGAGGTAAAAAGTCTTGGCACTAAAAAAGCCAAAATTAAAATAGATCAAGGAGTATTTAGAAAAAAAGGAACTGAAAGCTTGAACAAAGATGTTGATTATTTTATCAATATTGGAAAGCCAATCGTTCGTCAAGCTACAATCGAAGGTGACAAGGTCATCACTAACAATAACAAAAAAGTCACTGTCAAAGTTAATGGAATGAATTTGTCACAAGATGCAAAAGTAAAAGCTGTAATGCAAACAAAACTTTCAAAAGAAGGAAAACAACCAGAAGTTGAAGGAACAATTTCTGGAACTGGTGATGAACAAACTATAACATTCGACCTTCCAGAAAATAAAACAGATAGAACTGTTTCGTACGAAATTTTGTACAAACCAGAAATAAATGGAAAATTCGAAAAATTACCTGGAAATAATCCAAGATCCAGAGCGAATTCAATCGTAATTTCATTGGTTGCAGACGGCGAGGATGTAAATGCCTCTACACTTGCATTTATGAAAATTCAAACTTATGGAGCAACTTCTACAGATAAAGGAGAAATTCCAGATATAACTTACGGTGAAACACCAACAAATCAAGAATCTAAGAAGACATTTACTCACGTTTATGGAACAAACTTAGAAGCAAAGAAAACTAGAGTTAGAATTTTCGATGAAAAAGGGGTTGAATGGTACATCGTAAACCAACCTTCACTAGGAGCTGCAGCATTTAAGATGGTAGTTCCAGCATTGATTGGAATTGATGGCGATGGAAATTATCAAACAATGGAAATAATTGGACCGGGAAGTTTGATTGGAGATCACACATTCACATACAAAGTTGCAGTTGATGGCAAAAACTACGATGAAAATGTAGTAGTTCGTGCAAATATATTGGCTTCTGGAAAAACTAATGATGGAAAATTCGATTTGGAAAACCAAGAGACAAAGTTGAAAATAAACTACGTCGATGTGAATGGTAGCACAATCAAAAATTCTGTAGAAAAGAAATCGTACAGCTTCTTTGGAGAATGCGCAGCGGGAATTTATCCAGATGCGATTGAAAACTACAGACCTGTTAAAATAGTTCGTAATTCAGATAAAACAGAAATAAAATTAACTGACGGCGTGGACTATACAGATTACAGAAATCTTCAAACATTACTAGGAGTAAATAAAATTGGTGAAAATCCTGAATACACTATAGTTTACGAAAAAACTAAATAAAATTTCACAAAAGCTTCCTTACCGAAGGGGGCTTTTGTTTTGTAAAAAGATTTGTAAAACCCTCAAAAATTAGTCAACGATAAATGGATATGATATAATACTTTATATATAAATAAGAAAAACGAATGACTGATGGAGGTTATTTTGGAAGTTATACAAGTAAAAAAAAGTTTAAATTTGAAAGGCGAGGTCAAGATTGACGGAGCCAAAAACTCAGCGCTTCCTATTATAGCAGCATCTCTTTTAGGAACTGAACCGATAATTTTAGAAGATGTTCCAAAGTTAAAGGATGTTTCAATTATATTAAAAGTTTTAGAAGAATTGGGATCAAAAGTAACTTATTTGGATAAGAATAAGGTTGAGATAGATAGTAGCAATGTCAATAATTCTGTGACTCCACACGAATTAATGAACAAGATGAGGGCATCATTTTTGGTGATGGGACCTTTGTTGACTAGACTTGGTGAAACTAAGACGTATTTGCCAGGAGGATGTGCGATTGGTTCGAGACCTGTGGATTTGCATTTAAAAGGATTTAAGGCATTGGGTGCTGAGATTGAATCGACAGATGAAAAGATAGAAGCTGTCGCAAAGGATGGTTTGATTGGTGGGGAAATTTATTTGGATTTTCCTAGTGTTGGTGCGACTCAAAATATTATGATGGCAGCGACGATGGCAAAGGGAGAAACAGTTATCGAAAATGCTGCGAAGGAACCAGAAATCGTAGATTTGGCAAGTTTCTTGAATAAATTGGGAGCGAAGGTTCGTGGCGCTGGTACTTCTACAATTAGAATTGTCGGCGTTGACAAATTAGGTGGAGCAAAACACACTATCATTCCAGATAGAATCGAAGCTGCGACTTTTATGGTGGCAAGTGCGATTACACGTGGAGATGTTACTGTGAAAAATTGTATTTCATCTCATATTATGCCGATTATTGCAAAGCTTCGTGAAGTTGGTTGCGAGGTTATCGAAAACGAGGACGAAGATTCTATCAGAGTTATTTCCACTGGCAGATTAAAAGGAACGAAGATTAAAACTTTGCCATATCCTGGTTTTCCTACAGATGTGCAAGCGCAATTTATGGCGTTGATGACTGTATGCAAGGGTCAAAGTAGTGTAGAAGAAACTGTTTTTGAAAATAGATTTATGCATGTGGAACAACTTCAAAAAATGGGCGCTGCTATTGCAACTGAAGGAAATGAAGCGAGCATTGCTGGAGTCGATTCTCTTCAAGGTGCTACTGTTAAATCTACAGATTTGAGAGCTGGAGCGGCTTTGATTTTGGCTGGACTTGTGGCAGATGGCACTACAAATGTAACAGACATTTATCATATTGACAGAGGATATGACGATATTGTTTCGAAATTCAAGAAATTAGGAGCAAATATCGAAAGAATTGAAATCGAAGATTAATAAATTATATAAACAGAGGGATTGTTATTTGAATGAACAACCCTCTTTTTTGTAGGTGAGTGTATGAAATTTTCAGCAACTGTCAAAAATATAATATTTGAAAACGAGTCCAATGGTTTCAGGATTTTTTCTGTAGACAAAGACGGTGAAGAGAGAATTATCAAGGGAAATAGTTTCAAGGTTATGCCGGGAGATTTCTTGGATATTGAGGCAAATAAAGTTCAAGATCCGAAATATGGCGAACAATACAACATAATTTTCGTCGAAAGATCCAGTAAGCCTAGCATGTACAATATTATAAATTATCTTCAAAGTGGTTTGATTAAAGGAATTGGAGAAACAACTGCAAGAAGAATCGTAGAAGAATTTGGCGAAGATACAATGGAAATTTTGAAAAATTCTCCATCCAAATTATTACAAGTCAAAGGAATTGGGAAGAAAAACTACAAAAAAATAAAAGAATCGCTCGACGAGAAAAAAGAATACGCAGAGATTTTTTTGTATTTGCAATCATTGGGACTAAGTCTTCATCAAGCAAATATTATTTCTGATTTTTACAAGGAAGATACTAAAAAGATTATCATGCAAAATCCATACACTTTGATTGACGATATTAGGGGAATTGGATTTAGAACGGCGGACATCATTGCGCAGAGGATTGACATTGAACCAGATTCTCCATTTAGGATTAAGGCTGCGTTCAAATATTTTATGGAGAAGGAAGCAAATTCCAATGGGAATTGCTACGTTTTGGAAGACGATTTGATAGATGGAGTAGAAAAACTTCTTGACATTGAAATTAAAAACAGACAAGAAACGTTGGAATCTTTGATTGTAAATGGAATTATTGCAATCGATGATACTGGTGATGATAACAGAGTCTACCTTCCACAAATCGAAAAATCAGAGATGAGATGTGCGAGGAATATTGCGAATATTTTGAACAGCGAAATAGAAGACGAGTTCGATGTGGAATACGAGCTTTCAAAACTAGAAAAAGAACACTTGGATGAATTACAAATCGAAGCCATCAAGAAATCTATGACCGAAAAAATGCTGATAATTACGGGTGGACCTGGTACAGGAAAGACTACGATTATCAACAATATTACGAAAATTTTCAAGAATAATGACAAGGAAATAATTCTTGCAGCGCCTACTGGTCGTGCAGCTAAGAGGCTTTCTGAAAGCTGCAACGAAGAAGCGAAGACTATTCACAGAATTTTGGGATACATTCCAGTTGAAAACGGAACGATTTTTGACCACGACGAAGATAATCCTATAGATTGTGATTTGATAATCATAGATGAAGCTAGTATGATGGATATTTTCATAGCGGATAGTTTATTGAGAGCGTTGGATTCCAATACGAGAGTAGTTTTTGTGGGAGACTGTGACCAGCTTCCAAGTGTACAAGCTGGAAACGTGCTTAACGATTTGATAGAATGTGGAGAAATCACTACGATAAAACTTACTAAAATTTTCCGTCAAGCTCAAAACTCCAATATTATTGTGAATGCGCACAGGATTAACAACGGAGAGTTTCCTATTTTGAATGAAAAGGGCAAGGATTTTTTCTTTATAGAAGAAAATGATCCAGAAAAAGCCAAGCAGACGATTCTCGATTTGTGCGCACAGAGACTACCAAATTTCTACAAAAAAGATGAGTTTGACGATATAATTGTTCTAACTCCGATGAAAAAATCTAGCTGTGGAACGAAGGAATTAAATGCTTCTTTGCAAGAAGTTTTGAATCCCAAAACTCAGATGACAGAAGAAATCGAACAAAGAGACAGGATTTTCAGGCTCAACGACAAAGTTATGCAAATCAAAAATGAGTACACTAAGGAATTTATTGACGATGATTCGATGGGCGTTTTCAATGGAGATATCGGAAGAGTAACATACGTCGATCCGATTGATGAGACGATTGATGTGTTGTTTGACGATAAAACTGCAAGTTTCACGAAAAAAGAATGCGACGGTTTGACGTTGTCTTATGCGATTACTATTCACAAATCACAAGGAAGTGAGTTTCCGATTGTTGTAATTCCAGTCACACAAGCTCCTTTTATGTTGTTGACGAGAAATTTGCTCTATACAGCAATCACAAGAGCGAGAGAAATAGTCGTTTTGGTTGGAAGCCTTAAAATTTTGAGACAAATGATATCCAATAATAAAATAATGAAAAGAAATTCTGGATTGGACAGGAGAATCAAACAATACATGGACTTTGACATAGACGATGACGAACAAGAAATGATGAGAGAGATGTTCGAAGATGAGGGATTTTAGTTTATTATTTCAAAAGCGTTGTATAATTTGTCACGAGAAAAAACAGTACAAATATTTGTTGTGCGAAGATTGCTTTGACAAATTGGTTTTTGTGGATGGCTACAGGGATATCGACGGTACGGATTGCTATTTCCCATTACTTCATCAGGGTTTGACGAAGAAACTCATCTACGATTACAAGCTCAGCCGCAAACAAGTTGTGAAATATTTCTTGGCAGATGCAGTGGCTGATAAAATAAAGCAAAAAAATTTACAAGACTATACTTTGCTTAAAGTTCCTTCGACAAAATCTACGATAAATAGACGTGGGTTTGATCACATTCACGAGATTGCAAAGGAAGTGGCAAAGATTCTGGACATGGAGTATTTGCCAGATGCGATTGTAAAAGTGAAGGAAACCAAAATTCAGCATAATTTATCGCAGCTTCAAAGAATTGAAAACCTACGAGGAGCGTTTGAAGTGAACGCTGATTTATCAAATAAGAAAATTCTGGTTTTGGACGATATTGTGACTACGAAGAACACTTTAAGAGAAATCAAGAAAACTTTGAATGAGAATTATGTGGATTTAAAATTTGTCGCAGTGTCTAGCAGGTCTAATGAAAAATATTAAAAATGGGTATAAATAAATTAACGAAAAATTAATATATTGGGGGCAAAATATGAAATGGCAAGGTAGAGAAGGAAGTTCAAATGTTGGCAGAGGTTCATCCGGAGGTGGACCGGTTAAAATCGGTGGTGTCGGACTGCTTTTGCTTGTGATTGTATATTCTTTGTTTGGAGGAAATCCACGAGATATTATCAATGAACAAAACAGAACACAGCAGGAACAACAAGTTAACAATTCTGAAAAAGCTAGCAGCAAGGAAGTTGCAGAAGCCGAAAAGATGCTAAGCGTTGTGTTGAAAGACACAGAAGATGTGTGGCACGAAAAATTTTCTGAAATAAACAAAAATTACGAAGAACCAAAGCTTCATTTCTTTGAAGGAGCAGTGTCAACAGGTTGCGGAAATGCTGATAAAAACGTAGGACCGTTTTATTGTTCACTGGATCAAACAATCTACATGGATGTAACTTTTTATAATATGTTGACTCAAAAGCTTGGAGCTGACGGTGGAGATTATGCGATGGCTTATGTACTGGCGCATGAAGTTGGCCACCACGTCCAAAAAGAACTAGGAATTTTGGATAGAGTTCACAATATTCAACGTAGACTGAACGAAAAAGATGCCAATAAATATTCAGTAGCTTTGGAAACACAAGCAGATTATTTTGCAGGAGTGTTCAGTTATTATATTAAAGAGAAAGGCTACTTGGAAGAAGGAGATATTGAAGAAGCGATAAGTGCAGTTCAAAGTGTCGGTGACGATCACATTCAAAAAATGGGACAAGGATATGTCCAACCAGAAAAATTCACTCACGGATCATCTGAACTTAGAAACGAATGGTTCCAACGAGGATTTAAATACCACGATTTTGACCACGCAGATACATTCGGTGAAATGGGACTTAGAATACAATAACAAAAGACGCCAGAATTAATTTTCTGGCGTCTTTTTGGTTTCGTTGTATTCTTTTTCGTGTTTGTCGATATCATTCAAAAGCATTTTGAAAATCTGATTAAATGATTGGTTGTATTTTTGAAATGTGGATTTTTGTAATACTTCTCGTGCTTTTTGGAATTGATGATCTTCCACATAGGCAATCGCCAAGTTAAAATAATACAAGCTTTTTGCATAATCTGTTTTTGGTTTGTCTTTTATTTTTTTGAAATTTTGAAATAATTTGTCCAAATTTCCATTTTGTTCGTAATCAAGCATGTATTTTCTGATTTCACCGGCGATTTTTCTGTCCATTATCATATTGTGAAGCACTTGAATCAAGATATAACTTAGAAAAAGTGCGAACGTTGTGATTAAAGTAAATGAAATTATAATGAAAATTCTATTAATTCCTGTGAGATTTTGCGTCGCAACAACGGCGATGGTTTCTATCACAAATGTTAGAATTGCAAGAATTATTAGTTTACTGTTAGATATTTTTATTCTCATAAAACCCTCCGTATTTAAAATATATCCTATTTTTTACTTATTTACAAGCAATATTGAAATATTGTAAGATTTCTATGATAAAAATTATCACGGAGTGATTATAATCACAGTATTTAAAATTGCCTTAACATATACTTAATATAACGTTAAGAATAAGAAAAGGAGATATGTATGAGCAATTTATTCGATAATGAACAATTCAAAAAAGCTTGGGAAGGTTTCAATGATGGAGACTGGGCAGATGAAATCAATGTGAGAGATTTTATTCAACAAAACTACACTCCATACGAAGGAGACGATTCTTTCCTAGTAGGTCCAACACAAAAAACTAAAACTTTGTGGAACGAAGTAAACGATATGATCGCTGAAGAAGTAAAATCTAAGAAAATCAAGGTTGACCTTGAAAGATTCAGCGGAATTAATAATTTCAATGCAGGATATATCGACAAGGACAATGAAGTTGTTTTTGGATTACAAACAGATGAACCTATGAAAAGAATTATGAATCCATATGGTGGTTTCAGAATGGTTGAAAATTCTTTGAAGGCTTATGATTTGGAAATGGATCCAGTTATAAAAGAGAAATTCAACGAATACAGAAAAACACACAACCAAGGAACATTTGACGCTTACACGAAAGAAATGAGAACTTTCAGATCAGTTGGTTTGTTGACAGGACTTCCTGATGCGTACGGAAGAGGAAGAATTATCGGCGATTACAGAAGAATTGCTTTGTACGGTATCGATTATTTGAAAGCTATGAGAATTAGAGACAAGGAAAATTTGACAGGAGATGCTACTGAAGAAATCATTCGTAGACGTGAAGAATTTTCTGAACAAATCAGAGCTTTCGATGAAATAAAAGACATGGCGATGAGTTATGGATTTGATATATCAAGACCAGCGATGAATGCAACTGAAGCTGTTCAATGGTTGTATTTTGGATATTTGGCAGCTGTAAAAGAAAACAACGGAGCTGCGATGTCAATCGGAAGAAACACAGCATTCTTAGATATTTATATCAAAAGAGATATGGACAAGGGGATTTTGGATGAAGACCACGCACAAGAATTGGTGGATCAATTAGTTATCAAACTTAGAATGGTTAGACATCTTCGTACTCCTGAATACGATGAATTATTCGCTGGAGATCCTACTTGGGTTACAGAATCAATCGGTGGAATGGGCGTTGACGGAAGAACTTTGGTTACGAAAACTTCATTCAGATTTTTGCACACTTTAATCAACATCGACACATCACCAGAACCAAACATGACAGTTTTGTGGTCAGATAATTTGCCACGCGCTTTCAAGGATTTCTGTTCAATGATGAGTATCAAAACAGCATCCATTCAATACGAAAACGACGATGTAATGCGTGATGTCTACGGCGACGACTACGCAATAGCATGTTGTGTATCTGCAATGCAAGTTGGAAAACAAATGCAATATTTCGGAGCTAGAGCAAACCTTGCAAAAGCACTTTTGTATTCAATCAACGGTGGTGTAGACGAAGTTTACAGAGACAAGAAAACAGGCGATATCGTAACTGTTATCGATGGAATTGAAAAAGACGATTCAGAAATTTTGGATTACGATAAAGTTCTTGAAAATTACAAAAAAGTAATCGATAAACTTGCGAAAGTTTATGTGAATACAATGAACACAATTCACTTCATGCACGATAAATACGCTTATGAAAAAGGACAAATGGCTCTTCACGATCCAGAAGTTCACAGATTCATAGCATTTGGTATCGCAGGAATTGCTATTGCAGCAGATTCATTGTCAGCCATAAAATATGCTAAAGTAAAACCAATCAGAGACGAAAACGGATTGGCTGTTGATTTTGAAGTTGAAGGAGATTTCCCAAGATACGGAAATGACGATGACAGAGCAGATGATTTGGCAATAGCTATAAGCAAATACTTCATAGAATCTTTGAGAAAAACAAAAGCTTACAGAAATGCAGAACACACTTTGAGTTTGTTGACAATCACATCAAATGTAACTTACGGTAAGAAAACTGGAAGCACACCAGACGGACGTAAAAAAGGCGAACCATTTGCACCAGGAGCAAACCCAATGAATGGCGCAGACAAATCAGGAGCACTTGCTTCATTGAACTCCGTAGCAAAAATGCCTTACAAAAACGTAAATCAAGACGGTATTTCAAATACTTTCTCAATCATTCCAAATGCGCTTGGCAAAAACGAAGAAGAAAGAATAACAAACTTGACAAACATCATGAATGGATATTTCAACCAAGACGCTTTCCATTTGAACGTTAACGTAATGGATCGTGAATTGTTGGAAGACGCGATGGAAAACCCAGAAAAATATCCAAACTTAACTATAAGAGTTTCGGGATATGCTGTAAGATTTAACCAATTGGACCACGAACATCAACTAGATGTAATTAACAGAACATTCCATGAGTTTGTATAAATACATTTTATTAAGGGCATATTCGTATGCCCTTTTTGACGATGGGAGAAAATTATGGACAATGAAATAAAAGGTTACGTGCATTCTATAGAAACTATGGGACTTGTCGATGGACCGGGAAACAGAACTATATTTTTCTTGCAAGGTTGTCCATTGAAATGCGTTTACTGTCACAATCCAGATTCTCAAAGCATACATGGTGGAAAAGAATACACTGTAGATGAAATCATAAAAATAGCGAAAAGATACAAGCCGTATCACGGACAAGAAGGTGGAGTCACGATTTCTGGAGGAGAACCTCTGTTGCAGGGAGAATTCTTAAAAGAATTGGTGAAAAGACTCAAACAAGAAGGCTTTAACACTTGCTTGGATACATCAGGTGTTGGCGATAAAAAATACTACTCAGAAATTCTTCCTTATATCGACACAATGCTACTTGATTTCAAAGCTTTCGACTCCAAATTGTACAAACAAATTACATTTATGGAAGACAAAAATTTCCTAGAATTTGTAAATGATTTAGAATCTAATGGATTTTGCGGAAATATTTGGGCTAGACATGTCATGGTTCCTGGATTTACTGATAACTACGAAGAAATGGATAAGTTTGTAGAATCTTTAGATAAAATAAAAAATATGGTTGAAAGAATTGAAATTTTACCATATCATTTAGGTGGAGTATACAAATACGAAAATTTGGGTAGAAAATACTTCCTTGAAAATGTCGAAGCAATGGATAAAAAAACAGCCGAAAAATTTGAAAAATACGTTAATGCACAATTTGCGAAGACCGTAAGCGACAGCAGACGTGATGAGGCTTTGAATTTTCAAGCTAAGAAAATAACAGAGGAGCAATTTAATATGGAAGATGATAAAAAATACTTGTTGGAAGCTATAAAAGATGTGGAGCTTTTCAAGGGAATTGACGATGTGGATTACGATGAGGTAATCGACAAGTTGAAGTTTTTGAAATTAAAAGCAGAAGACTACATCTTTAAGCCTGGAGATTCTGCCGAAAACATGTATGTAATCCACAAAGGTACGATAAAAGTTTTTCACAATACGATTGATGGAAGAGAACAAATTTTGTATTTGTATCACGAAAATGATTTTGTGGGTGGTCATAATATTTTGGAAGATGTGGAATACATCTACATGGGTCAAGCATTGACAGACTGTGAAGTTATAATGATTCCTAGGGATATTTTCAATAAATATTTGATAAATTCACCACTTGCTCTTACTAAAATTTTGAAGAAAAGTTTCGAAAGAATTAGACTTGCAGAAGATTTGGTGCAAAGATTATCCACTAGCAATGCTACTATGAAAACAGCGGCGCTTTTATTACGATTAAAAGATACAATGGGCGTGGAAACTAAGGATGGAATAAAGCTAGAACTTGCGATGAACAGGGAAGAACTTGGAAATTATTCTGGGCTAACAAGAGAAACTATTACTAGAAAACTAGGTGAGTTCAAAAAGCTTGGATATATCAATTTGATAGGAAGCAAGGTCATTGTGATTAAAAATGTCAAAATATTAGAAGAATTGGTGTTGTAGTTTATTGTAAAAAACTTGCTGTTGTGGTATATTATTATCAGAAATTTTGAAATATATGGAGGATTTTTTATTATGGATTTACCCGGTGAGCCGAGCTCATTAATTATTTTTTCGGTAATTGCAATTGTTGCAGTGGTATACTTTATGTATATGAATGGAGTTGGATATTTTAGGAGCATGTCTGCCTTGTGGTTTTATCAGACACATGGGATTTTGGAGGACAATATTCACGCAAGTTTGAAAAAAACTAGCGGGAAAGCTACAAAAGTGTTCAAAGTCAAAAAAAGCGGATTTTACGATTTTAAATTGGACAATGAATTGGAAAGCGGCAACGTTACAGTTAGCCTCATAGATTCATTGGGCAACAAAGTGTTCGAATTAAACAAGATGAATGGATATTCTTCTGATTATTTGAACGAATCCGAGAAATACCGCTTGGTTTTTAACTACAACAAAGCATGTGGTAAGTTTGAACTTTCATGGAAATAGATGTGGGGAATGAAGTGCTCCCTTGTTATTAACTAAAACGCAAAAATTTTGCTGATGACTTCTGTTTTTTACAGATCTCATCAGCTTTTTTATTATATAAATGGAGGAATTATGTTAAAAAGTATAGCAATTATAATTATTTTGTCGTTGATATTGGGGAAATTTTTCAAAAAAATAAAATTGCCACCTATATTGGCATTCTTAATCGTGGGAATAACTCTCGGACCGTTCGCCATGAATCTGATTGACAAGAAAATTTTGGATATTTCATCTGAAATTAGAACTATTGCACTTGTGATTATATTGACTCGTGCGGGGTTGTCACTGGACATTGACGATTTGAAAAAAATCGGACGACCTGCGGTGTTAATGTGTTTCGTGCCGGCAGTTTTTGAAATGTGCGCTGTGGGAATATTAGCACCGATATTTTTGAAGGTGGATGTGTTGGATGCATTTATAATCGGATCGATTATCGCTGCGGTGTCTCCTGCAGTTGTCGTTCCACGAATGATAAAATTAATTGAACAAGGCTACGGAGATGAACACAAAATTCCACAACTTATCTTGGCAGGAAGTAGCTGCGACGATGTTTTCTGCATTGTTGTGTTCACATCTCTGACATCTCTCGCACAAACAGGAGACATCAATATGTTCAAATTCATCGCCATTCCTTTTTCTATTTTGATAGGAAGTGTCGTAGGAGCTGGAATAGGATTTTTATTGGTGAAATTTTTCAAAACATTTCATATGCGTGACACTGTGAAAGTGTTGATTGTGTTGAGCATTTCGTTCTTGCTTTTAGAATTGGAAAAAATTACTCCGATTCCATTTTCTGGACTTATCGCAATAATGGCGATGTCCATGGTTGTAAAGAAGATTTACGAAGATTTGGCAGAAAGATTATCAGAAAAGTACAATAAATTGTGGGTTGGTGCAGAAATATTCTTGTTCGTTTTAGTAGGGGCGACTGTGAATGTAAAATACGCGATAAATTCTGGAATCATGGTGGTCGTTTTGGTAATTTGCGCATTGATTTTTAGAATGATTGGAGTGTACGCATCTGTTTTGAAAACAAAATTAACACCAAAAGAAAGATTATTCTGCATGATAGCCTACACTCCAAAGGCGACAGTACAAGCAGCAATCGGTGCAATTCCTCTATCGATGGGATTGAAAGTGGGGGATATGGCATTGACTGTAGCGGTTATTTCTATTTTGATTACTGCACCATTTGGAGCGATAATGGTGGATAATTTGTATAAGAAATTGTTAACAAGATAAAAAATTAAAAAAACTAGAATAACTGGCAGTTGTAGCCAATTTATTCTAGTTTTTGTTTAACAATTCGATTTGTTTTACTTTCAAAAATTTATTATTGTTTTGTAGTTCTTTTTCATCTACATTTATTTTAATCCTGTCAGATTGTTTTAAATCATCAAATTTTATAATCTTTGGTTGGTTTGAGGAATTAAATTCCACTATTTTACCATCTTTTTCTAAATCTTTGCAGTCAATTTTTGACTCTTGTTGAATAATTTCCCTGCCACCTTCAGCGCCTATAATTGTAAGTATTTTGTCAGAGGTATTAATATCTGTTATGTCACATTCTACTCCCAATAGTACTACGTTTTCTTCTTTTTTAGTTGTATGAAAGAAATATATTAATAGGAAAATTATCAATACGAATATCATTACGAATATCATTATTTTTTTCATTAAAACACCTCCTATATATAATTAATTAACTAAATCATTTATTTACCTAAATCATATCAAAATAAAAAATAATGTCAAGATAAAAATGTTAAGATATGTCAAATGAGATTTATAAGCAACGATTAGTGGTATAATTGAAATGAACAAACGGGGTGAATTATGAAAAAGAAACTTGAGATAGCAGGGATTACTCTGTTGATTGTCGTTGGAGTGTTCTTCATTTTTGAATTTGCAAACGAGAATAAATTTGACAAGCTTAGCTTTAATGCAGATTGCATTTACGTTTACTCAATTGATGATGATAAGGAAATTTTCTCCAAAAATCCAGACAAGAAAGAGTATCCTGCGTCTTTGACCAAGATGATGACGGTGTATACAGCTATAGGAAAAATTGAAGATTTTGATAAAAAAGCTCCGATAGATAAGAAAAGCTACCAAAAACTTGTTGCACAAAACGCTTCAATGGCAGGTTTTTATGGAAATGAACCCACTACTTTTGAGGATTTGCTATATGGAACAATGCTTGCCTCTGCCGGAGAATGTGCAGACAGTTTGGCTATTAATGCAAGTGGTTCCAAGGAAAAATTTGTGGATTTGATGAACGAAAACGCAAAGAATATGGAATTAACTAATACGAATTTCAAAAATCCTGAGGGAATGGATGAGGATGATCACTATTCAAGTGCAAAAGACATGGCTTTTTTGTTGAAAAATTCATTGAAAAATGAAAAATTCTACAAGATTTTCACGACTGATAAGTACACTTCTACTAAAACTTTGGATCATCCAAAAGGAATTGAAATCGAAAGTACAGTTCTTGGGAGATTGAAAGATTACGATCAAGATGGCTTCAAAATTATTGGTGGCAAAAGTGGTACTACGGAAAAAGCAGGGCTTTGTTGGGCAACTTTGTCCGAAAAAAATGGCAAGAAATACATCATTATTGTGATGGGTGTTGATTTTGACGATATTAAAAATCCTGGAGATGGACAAATCCAAGATACGATTAAGATTTTGAAGAATTTATAAAATTTAAAAGGAGATTACAATGGCTATTTTAGAATTAACATTAGTTCCAATAGGAACACAAACTACAAGTTTATCACAATACGTTGCGAAAGCTTACGATAATGTGAGAAATAAAGAAAATATAAAAGTTGAATTAAATCCAATGGGAACTGTGATGCAAGGAGACATCGACGAATTGTTGAAGGCTGTTCGCGATATGCAAGAAGCGGTGTTTACAGAAGGTGTGGACAGAGTGTATTCTGTGATTAAAATTGACGACAGAAGAGATAAGGATGCATCATTTGAGCAAAAATTAGACTCTGTAAATAAGAAGTTAAAATAATGAACAATAAATCTGTAAAACTGTATAATTTGATATTTCCAGTCTGGATTGTGTGGCTTTATCCAGTAACTTGGATTGCGATTGTACCGTTGAATATTTTGGTGGATTTCTTGGTAACTTTGTTGGCTTTAAAATTAATTAAAATAGAAAAACCAATGGAGGTTATAAAAAAATCGATCGCAAAGACTGTAGCACTAGGATTTGTCGCAGATATAATCGCTACGGCTGTTTTGATGATTTTATCATTCGGGATTAATGGAACAAGAAATAATATTGCAAAATGGTTCTACGATAATATTGCAGTTCCAATAATGAACGATTACTACTCAACGCCTTGGGGAATTTTGGTCATGGTTTTAGCAGTAGTGTTCGCTGGATATTTGGTGTATATATTCAACCGCAAATTTTCGTTCAGAAATACTGATTTGTCAGAATCTCAAATCAAAAAAGTTTCTTTGACATTGGCAATAATAACAGCACCGTATCTGTTTTTGATACCGACGAATGTGTTTTATAATTTGTTCAGCTGATGAAATTTATTGCAAGAATAGGTGTAAATAAAAAAATGCATCATTGTAGCTTCTACTACTAATGATGCATTTTTTAGTTGTGACTTGTTGTGTCAGATGATTTAAAACCCATGACAATAAATACAAGTCCAAGTAATGCCAATACGATTGTTGCGATATTGTTACCTCTTCTGTAAGAAAAAACAGCGACTAATATCCATATTAAACCAACGATAATTCTCAAAATTTTCTTATTCATTTTCATCCTTTCGTAAGTCAAAAAATTTAACAAAAACATTTTTTTAAAGACAATTTTTATGTTTAGATTATCCTAATATGATTATATCAATTGATTATTTTTTATATGTAAAATATTATTTAATTTTAGGTTAAATTGAATCAAAAAAACTGTGTGAATTTGACTTCACACAGTTTTGCTTTTATAGATTATTTTTGTGTTCCAGTTTCAACAGGAGTTGTTGCGTTTGGCTTGTCAGTAGAATTGTTTTTAACTTTTTCTACGATGATTGTACCACCGTCGATAACTTTTTCTCCGTTTTCACCTACAGTATAATAAGAGTTTTCCAAATCTTTTAATACTTTTGATCCAATAGCGTTAACTCCACCAAATACTTTGATGTTTGCTAATTCTTTGTTGTCTCTTAAGTAAGAAACGATAGAACTTTCTACTGAATTTTTGGATGCAAGTAAGATTGGAGCGTCCAATTTTTGACTTACTGGTGCAGCTACTAATGCGTCTGCGAAGTTTTCTCCACTAGCTACTAATGCAGTTTGAAGCTTATCTCCGTAAACTTCCTTAGCTACCTTCAATGAACCTTCGTATCTGTTTGATCCAGCGATTCTGTCTACTACAGCTATTTCTGATAATTCTTTTTCTAATTTAGGAGTGATAGTTTTTTCTCCACCGATGATTGTAATTCTAGTTACATTCATAGATTTTAAAACTTTCAAAGTTTCTGCTGGGATGTTGTTCTTTTGAACTAACATTACTGGTGCGTTAACTTTGTTTGCATAGCTTACTCCGTATAATGCGTCAACGTAGATTTCGCCACTTGCGATTACAACTTCTGAAGTTTGTTTTACGTTGTCTTTGATTGTTTGAGCGTTTGTTTTGTATCTGTCAGCTCCGTTAATTCTAACAACTTTAGCGTTAGTAGCTGATTTTACAGAATTCACAACTGCGTTTGATACTGATTTTTCTCCACCTAAAACATAAACATTTTCAACGCCCATTGATTTTAATTGGTTCAATGTATCAGCGCTGATGTTATTTGCTTCAGAGAATAATACTGGCATAGTTCCTTTGCTTAGAACTGTTGCACTTAAAGCATCAGGGAATGCTAATTGGTTAACTAAAATAGCTGATTTTGCTGATGAGAATTGGTCCTTACTAACGTTAACTGCAGTTTCAACACGGCTACTTCCTGAGTATCTTTGAACGTTTAATTTTGAAGCCATAGATACTGTTGGGAAAACCATAGCTGTAGCAAGAGCTGCTACTAATAATTTCTTTTTTAAATTCATAACAAATCTCCTTTATTTATTCTATATCTTAATTATATCATACTTTTATTTTGAAAGAACGCAAGTTTTAAAATTGTAGAGATTCAAATTTCATACTATAAATATTTGTTGTGAATAATATTTGTGATATAATTTAGACAAATACAAAAGGAGGGAAGTATGAGAAATAACTCAACTAAGAAAATGGTTTTTGCTGCAGTTGGAATTGCAATTAATATCATTTTAGGAATTTTCGTAGGCGGATTGAAAATACCGCTATTATTTATGGACACTGTCGGCACAGTATTTACAGCAGTGGTTTTGGGACCTTTCTGGGGAGCTTGTACAGGAGCGTTGACTAATGTTATCCTGGGAGTTTTGAAAGATCCAAGAGAAATTCCGTTTCTGTTAGTAAATTTGGCAGTAGGTTTGATAGTAGGATTCATAGCTAAAAAGAGAAAATTCGATCTTAAAACAGCAGTCGTGACAGGAATAATTTTATCTATCGTTGCTCCGTTAATCGGTACACCAATCGCAGTATTTGTGTACGGTGGAATAACTGGTGATTTCAACGATGTATTCTTCACTGCACTCAAAAACTCTGGCCAAACTATTTTCTCAGCAGCTTTTTTACCAAGAGTTGCCAGTAATTTAGTGGACAAAATAATAACTTGCTCGATAGTTTCGCTGCTTTACAAAAGAGTCAAAGCTATGTTGTAAATGAGCACAAAAATAACGCATCTAGTATGCGTTATTTTTTTATAGATTGTTCGATTTTTTCTGTTATTTCATCTACGTTTCTGTCATTATAGCCGTAAAATTTTGACTCGATATTTTTGCTTTGGAATAATTTTTCTAATTCTTCCATGAAGACTCCCTTGTCATCTGTCATTTCTACGGAATTTACACAATGGGCAATGTCTTTTATAGCGGAGATTTCTCCTTTGAATTCTTCTGATTTGCAAGTAAGCCCGATTCCGCAACTTGGAGAACCGTCTATTCCTATAACTCCCAAAAAATTTACTCCGTCCTTGATATAATCGGAGATTTCGTTGACAATTGGGCTTAATAAATCACGGCTTGTTTGTCTGTAAAAATTATTGTCGAATTGTTCGTACACGCTTCCCCAGCGATTGGGCCCGTACATTCTGTTTTCTGGGCAAGGTAATTGGAATATTCCAACGTTCATTTTCATTAAATTTTTGATCAAACTCAAATTATCTTTTCTGCCAGCATCGTTTTTTACAACAGCAAGTTCGTTCAATAAACAATGTGACACTAAAATTATATTCTTATATTCTTGCATACGCACCTCTGTAAGATAATTATAGCATATTTTTCAAACACTACAATGTATGGTATAATTAATACATTAGTAAACAGGAGGAGAAAATGAAATTAGTAATCAAAAATTTGACTAAAAAATACGACGACAAATTGGTACTAGACGAAGTAAATTACGAATTCAAAGAAGGAGTTATCACTTCTGTTTTGGGTAGAAATGGAGCCGGAAAAACAACTTTGTTCAACGTCTTATACGATGAGATAGATTTTGATTCTGGAGAATTCTACTTGGAAAATGAAGGTTCAACTGAAAAACTTGATAAAGAAGACATAGGAATGCTTTTTTCTGAAAATTTTCTTCCTGAATTTCTAACAGGTTACGAATACATCAAATTTTATCGTGACATCAATTCTCCTAACGATATAAAAACGGTTGAAGATTACATGGAAATGATGGAATTTTCCAAGAAAGATCAAAATAGACTCATCAAAGATTATTCGCACGGAATGAAAAGTAAAATATCTTTGATAACACTGTTCATCTCAAGACCGAAAGTCTTGCTTTTAGATGAGCCATTGACAAGCTTGGATGTTGTAATCAGTACGCAAATCAAAAAATTGTTGATGGAATTGAAATCACAAGGAAGAATTATTGTTTTGTCTACGCACATGTTGGATTTGGCAAAACAAATGAGTGAAGAAATTGTACTGCTTCATCACAAAAAGTTACAAAAATTGGATTTGGACAAAAACGATGAGAAATTCGATGCAGATCTTTACGACATTTTAAAGGATGAGTCTGATGAGTAATTATCTTAACACTTATTTGAGATTAGTTATGAAGATGAAGCTCAATCAGACAGTGTATCAACTTCGTAAACTTTCAATTTTCAAGAAGATTATTCCTTCGGATATTTATGGAAATGACGTGTTGAGCTTTGGATATTCTGCAATTTTCTATATTTCATACGTAATCAAAACATTGTTTTTAAAAATCTTGTACTGTGCAGCAGTTTATGGAATAGCAGTTATAGGAGCTGCGAAGATTTTCAAAGGAACGATCCAAGAAAATATACTTATATCTCTGTTTTATTTGTCTGTTGTAATCGGAAGTATGATTTCTCAATTTATGTACGTAAGCTTTGATAATAGCGATTCGATTTGTGTCAAAGCACTCAAGCTTGACGCTAAAAAATACACGGTATTGCAGGATTATTTATCGGACATTAGTTTTGCAATCTCTGGAATAATATTTGCGATATTTTTCGCTATCTTTGACATCAACCCAATGAATGCAATGAATATCACTGTATTCTGCCTTGGATTTAGAAAACTAATCAAATACATCAACATTTGTGCGTATTCGACTAAAAGTCACAAACATTTAACTAAAAATTACATTTGCATGTGGATAATTTTATTATCTGGAATGGGACTTTTGGTGTTGTACAGTATGAAATCCAAAATCTTCGTACAAATATTTTATTCAACTTACGCGCTTATTTTCGGGATTATTGCATACATTGTTGGTGCGATTTTCATTCATAAAACAGAAAAAATCAGACACATCGCTAGAATTGAAATCACAAACAAATCTATAATCGATCGTGATAACACATTTAAAGACATCAACACAGTCGCATACCAAATCGACGACGAAAAAATAGCACAAGAAAACGTGAGAATTTACGATAATTACAACGGGATTGAATACATCAACAAATTATTCCGTTACAGATTCAAACACAAATACAAAAAAATGATTCTAATTCGTTCGGGAATAATTTTGGCTGTTGGTGTAATTGGATTTATCGTACTAAGAGGACTCACAATCAATCCGAAACCAAGTGAGTTGAAAATATTAGTGTCAGTATTTCCGATAATCTTGTTGTATTTCGGAATACAAATAGCAGTTCCAGAATCATTTAACAGATTTATGTTCTTGAATATGGATAGATATTTGATGAAACAAATGATTTACGCCAATAAACAAACCATAAAAGACACGTTAAATTTTAGAATAAAACAAAATTTAAAAGACAATGCACCTACATTTGGATTAGTGTTATTATTGATAATAAGTTGGATATTCGCCGCAAAATTAAATACAACAGATTTGATAATAAAAGCCGCAGTCGCAGTCATCATAATCTACTTGTATCAATCGGTAAAACAACTCTACATGTACATGTTACTTCAACCATTCACAGTTGGACTAAAAAGCAAAAACGTAGTCTACTCAATACTCAACACATTTGAATCATTACTTTTCTGGGGAATAATAATCCTTCAAATAAAATTGAATTTCAATATAGGAATAGTAGCCTTGGCAATTTGCGTGATTTATACAGTTATAGGATATTTCTTGGTGTTGGCTAAGGGAGATAGAACATTTAATTTGAAGAAAAGTTAGAAATGAAAAAAAGACTGTGAGTTTTGATGCTCACAGCCTTTATTTTTCGTGTTGTTTGATTATATTTTCCAATCTATTGTATTCTTTTTTGAATCTCGGGTTTGTGGATTTGCTTTTCAAATCGTTTAAGTTTTTTCTTGCCAATACGAAATCATCATCAAATATGTTTTTCATTATATACAATTGTTTGATGTTCTCGCTGTAATTTGGACTATTTTCAAATTGTTTTAAAAGCTTTCCATGCGTTGTGAATAGCTCATTAAACTTATTTTGCTCGTTCAATTTGAATTGGGCGATCATTGTGTTGAGCCAATATATCAATTGAAGGTCTTGATTTTTCAATTGGTCTTTTGCAATTGTTTCATAAGTAGCCAATGTTTTATTTGGTTCATTAAGTTCCAAATATCCTGCTCCCAAATTCATTTTCATTACTGTTTGTATGTGTTTGTTTTTAATTTTGGGAATTTTAGGTTCTAATTCGTTGACGAAATCTTTGTATTTCATTTCTTCGAATAATTTCATTGAATGTTTCAATTCGTTTGTTTTGTAGGAGTAATAAATTGTGTTGACTATTAAAATGACTGCCAAGACTATGCCACCGATTATCCAATAATATTTAAGCATTACTTTGTCGTCGATTTTGAAGACAAGGCTAATGATTAGCATGGCTATTCCGATTGCAAATGCTATGCCAAATAATTTTAGAAATTTTTTCATGTGTACCTCTGTTTTATGTTTATTTATTTGAAAATATCAAATATACTTCTTGTTGTTTTGTTATAAATCTTGTTATAAAGCGCTTTTTTGGGGTTTTTAAACCAGCCAATGCCCTTTTTCCCGTAAGTTGGGTCGATTGCAGACTTTAGTTGTCTTTTGTACTTTGAAGTTGTTCTTGCTTTGAATGATTTCTTCAAGCTTGGTGTTCTGAATCCTATTTTCATAAGTTCCTTCCTTAATATATTATTATATATTAATTATAAATCATTTATGAGGATTTTCAATTGGGTTTTGTATTTGAAAATTTTGTGAGATAATAAAAATGGTGATATTATGTTGGAGTTTATGAATTTGAATGATAAAAACATGATAGCTGTTCAGGGTGCTGGCGGGAAAACTTCAAGCGTTTTTTTGCTTGCAAATGAGTCCAAATCAATGAATGAAGCATCTCTTATAAGTACGACTACGAAGATGGGGATTGTGAATGAGGATAGATTTGATTATTTGTACAAATTCGATGATAAAACGAAAATTGTAGATGGGAAAATATATTTCGCATCTAAATCACGTACAGGCACAAAAGAAATCGGATTTGAACCTGAATTTTTCGACAAAATTTTAGGTGAAGGTTTGTTTTCCAATATAATTTTGGAAACGGATGGAGCAAAGACAAGATCTATCAAAGCTCCTCGTGAAGATGAACCTGTAAATCCTAAAAACATCACGCACTGCGTTGGTGTGATGGGGCTTGATAGTGTGAACAAGCCTTTTGATGAGAGATTTTGCCACAGAAAAGAATATATGGAGAAAATTATTGGAAAACCCAAGACTTTGACAACAAAAAGTTACGCTGAAATCATCAATTCTAATTGTGGTCTGTTCAAAAATTCATATGATGCGAAAAAGTTTTTGATTTTGAACAAGGCAGATACAAAACAAGATATTGAAAATGCGATGGATATTATTGATAAAATTGATGTGGACGTGAAGATTTTTGTGATGAGTTTTGGGAAGATTATAAAAATATACTAGGAGAATTTTATGAATTTACTTGAAGATTTGAATTTTGATGAGAATCATATTATTAAGGATACAATAGTTAGAAATGAAAAGTTTGACATTCACAGAATCCAATCGAAAAACGAAACATCAGGACCATATAATCAGGACTTTGACGAATTTGTTGTCGTGATAAAGGGTGAGGCAATGTTAAATGTCGAAGGAAAAGATGTAAGACTCAAAGAGATGGATACGTATTTTATTCCTAAAAATGTAGTTCACGAAGTAAAAAGCACAAGTGATGAATGCGTGTGGTTGTGTTTTACGATAAAATAGTTGACAATTGTATCAAGAGAGTATATAATATTTTGGTATGTAAAAGGAGTCATTTCCTTTTATACAATACAGAAAGTCGCCGATGGCCGGGTGTGCGACGTGTCTAAATTCCCGGTGAGAAAACAATCGCTTTTTGGCAGCGATGTCCAAGTAGCCAAATATTGTAAATAAAGGAAAGGATGAATTGAATGAAAACTTATATACCTAAGAAAGATGACATCCAAAGAAAATGGTATGTAGTAGACGCAACAGATGTTGTTTTAGGTAGATTATCTACTGAAGTTGCTTCTATTTTAAGAGGAAAAAACAAACCAATGTTTACTCCTAATGCGGATGTTGGAGATTACGTAATTGTAATTAACGCAGAAAAAGTTAAATTAACAGGTAAGAAATTAGAACAAAAAGAATTAAGACATTACACAGGATACGCTGGTGGTCTTAAATCAATTACCTACAAAGACTTAATGCAAAAAGACCCAGAAAGAGCTGTAACTCATGCTATCGTTGGCATGCTTCCTCACAACTCTTTAGGACGTCAAATGGCTAAAAAATTAAGAGTTTACAGAGGCGCTGATCACGATCACATCGCTCAAAACCCTGAAGTTTTGGAAATTAAGTAGGAGGTAATTAAATGGCTAATAATAGATATCAAGGAACTGGTAGAAGAAAAACTTCTGTTGCTAGAGTTACTTTAGTACCAGGAAGTGGAAAATTCACAATTAACAAAAAAGATATAAGTGAATACTTTAACTTCGATACATTAAGAGTTATAGCTAAGGAAGCTTTGGAATTAACAAATAACGCTGAAAGCTATGATGTTACTGTTAATGTAAAAGGTGGCGGATACACTGGTCAAGCAGGTGCTATTAGACATGGTGTTGCTCGTGCTTTATTAGAAGTTGACCCAGACTACAGAGCTGAATTAAAAAGAGCAGGTTTCTTAACTAGAGACCCTCGTAAAAAGGAAAGAAAGAAATACGGTCTTAAAAAAGCTCGTAAATCTCCACAATTCAGTAAGAGATAGAAAACAATTATATATCAATGGAAAAGCACTTTTTGGTTCACACCATCAAGTGCTTTTTTATGCTTATTTATCAAAATTCACACCAAAGTTCACACCATCGTCAAGAATAAGCTTATAATATGATAGTTCTTTAATGAAAATATTTACAAAACTATACGCATAGATTTTTGTCTGTGGGTAGTTATATTATGAAAGTAAAAAGTGTAATAACATTTTGTTTTTTATTTAGGATGTTACCTGTTATTTTGGATTTTTAATTTATCATCGCAACATCTAAGTCCATCTATGTGTTCAAATAGATCATCTTTTATTTTTCTTCCAAGAGAGTCAAGTACAAAATCAATACCTTCTCTTCTAGCTAATTTAGCAGCTGGTACAAAATCTGAATCACCAGCAAGTAAAACAATCTTATCAACTTGTTTTTTATATGCTAAAGAAGCGATGTCAACCCCTATTTTCATATCCACTCCTTTTTGAGTTGATGTAATCTGAAAATCTTGTTTGCTTAGCTCCTCTAGAGTTAAAGTTTTATTTAATAATTTTTTTACTGATTCATATTTTAAAGTATATCTTGTTTCATTTTCTGACAGTCGTCCTAATCGCAGTGCTACTTTTCTGGTTTTCTTTAATTCTTTTAGAAACGTATTCATCCAAGTATACTGATACTCTTTTTTCATATTAATTACCGTATTAGATAATGGATGAAATACACTTGTATCTAAAGGAGGACAATCGTAATAAAAGATTCTATATAAATCATAAAATGTTTCATTTTCGCCTCTTCGTTCTTTTAAGTGTCTCATGCAATATTTTATTAAAGTTTTGGCATCATCTTCAGGAGAGTTGTTTTTTCTTAAAGTTTTTAATGCTACTTTTCTATAGTAACCGCCATCAATTAAAATTGCTGCTTTCATGTTTCCTCCAACTAAAAAATCCCTGGTTTCGAAAGTTCCCATATGGTGGGACATCTACTACCAAGGATGTATTTGATAAATATAACATTAGTTATACTATAATAATAAATCACAAGGATAGTTCTGTCAATACCAAATTAATAATTAAATTTTTATCATTTTCACATAAAAAATAAAAGAAATAATTTTGAGTTTGGACTTCTTATAAAAATAATACTATTCTTGTGTAAGAAAATCAACTATTAATAACATTACTATAAAAGCAACAATATCTTTTAATTTCTATGAATTTACAAATAACATTTGGGGTTTTGGGGAATTATTACAAAAATTTTGATTAAATATATGATATACTTATTAAAGTAAAAAGGTTGTGATTATTTTGAATATCGATATTATTTCGGTGGGTAAGGTTAAGGAAAAATACATAAAACTAGGCATTGCTGAATTTTCGAAAAGATTATCTGCGCACTGCAAGCTAAACATAATTGAGGTTGATGATTTGAGTGCTGCAGAGAACTTGTCGGATAGCGAAAAGGAGATTGTGAAGGACAAGGAAGCGGAGAAAATTATGTCGAAAATCAAGGACAATCACTACGTGATTACTTTGGAAATTTTGGGAAATCAGCTTACTAGCGAGAAATTAGCAGATAAGATTGAAAACTTAACCATTCAAGGTCATTCTAATATTTGTTTTGTTATCGGCGGATCTTTGGGACTGGGAAAAAGTGTACTTGACAGGAGCGATTATGCGCTTTCTTTTTCCAAGTTTACATTTCCACATCAACTGATGAGGTTGATTTTGTTGGAACAAATTTACCGAAGTTTCAGAATAATTAACAATTTACCATATCATAAGTGAGGATAAAATGAAGGGAAAAAAGACAACTGTTGCATTGGCTTTTCTTATAGTGATTTTAGTTGGTGTGATTGGCTTTAGATATTCAGAAATTTCTGGGAAATCTCCAATTCACACAGCATCACAAAAAAGTTCTCAAGTGAAAAATGTGACAAAATCAGAAGAAAAATCAAATAAAAAATCAGATAACGAAAAAGAAAATAAAAATCTGGAAAAGAAAGAGATAACCATAACTTGTTGGGGCGATTATATGAATCACATAACTCAAATTCGCCAAGCAAAAGCTACAAATTATGATTTTACGGATTCTTTTGCGGTTATTAAAGATATTGTGGGTAAGAGTGATTTATCCATAGTCAATTTGGAGACGACTATTGCGAAAAATGAATCAGACATGAGTGGTTATCCAGAATTTGCAACGCACGAAAATGTTGTAAAAGCTCTAAAAGATACAGGCTTTGATGTGGTGAGCACTGCCAATAATCATTCTTACGATAGGAGACTGAAAGGAATTGACCACACAATCAATACAATTGAAAAATACGGTTTGAAAAGAACTGGAACTTTCAAGGAGAACGAATCGACCAATCCACTTATCATCGATGTCAAAGGAATAAAGGTTGGATTTTTCTCTTATTCACAAATGCTCAATGGATTTGAAAATTCTATGCTTAATTCCGGAAGAGACACCGCGGTAAATTTAATAAATATGGAACAAATCAAAAAAGATGTGGATTATTTAAAGCAAAATCACGCCGATGTGATAATGTGCTACATGCATTGGGGAGAGGAATATTCTGATTATCCCAACTCTTATCAGAAAAACACGTTCAAGAAACTTTCAGATATGGGAGTTGACTTGGTGATAGGATCGCACCCGCACACAATACAAAAGGCTGATGTTATTGAAAACGACGGCAAAAAATCATATTGTGTTTATTCAATGGGAAATCTAGTTTCAGATCAAAGAGAATCCTACGGACAATATTACGGCGTAGAAATTGGAGTGTATTCGGACATTAAAATTGAGAAAATTGGGGATAAGACAACGATAAAAAGTTTTGAAAACAAGCCATACTATGTGGACAAATACACAGATAGTGTGACTACAAGATATGTCGTAGTTCCAGTTAAACAAGTCCTCAATTCAGAAATAAATTATCCAAGAAAAGACAAAATAATATCCAAATTGAACAGAGCAAATCAACATTACAAAAAAATATTTAACAAGGAGTAAAAATGGGAAATATAATACTTACAGGTGACAGACCAACAGGAAAATTACATTTGGGTCATTACGTAGGCTCATTAAAAAACAGAGTTATCATGCAAAACAAAGGGGATTTCGACAAGATGTATGTCATGATTGCCGATGCACAAGCTTTGACTGACAATTTTAACAATCCAGACAAAGTTCGTGACAATATCATTGAAGTTGCGCTTGATTATCTAAGTTGTGGGATTGATCCTAATAAAGTTACGATTTTTGTGCAATCACACGTTGAACAACTAACAGAATTGATGTTTTATTATATGAACTTGGTTACACTTTCAAGACTCGAAAGAAATCCTACAGTTAAAGCAGAAATCAAACAAAAAGAATTTGGAGCGAGCATTCCTGTTGGATTTTTGACTTATCCAATCAGCCAAGCAGCTGATATCACGCTTTTCAATGCAAACATAGTTCCTGTTGGAGAAGACCAGCTTCCAATGTTGGAACAAACACGTGAAATAGTCAGAACATTCAACAATTATTACTCAGAAGTTTTGGTTGAACCAAAAGCTGTAATTCCTGACAATAAAATCTGTTCCAGACTTCCAGGATTAGACGGCAAAGCTAAGATGAGTAAATCATTGGGTAACTGTATTTATTTGTCGGATTCTGAAAAAGATGTCAAATCAAAAGTAATGAGTATGTTCACAGATCCTAACCACATTCAAATCTCAGACCCTGGAAAAGTTGAAGGAAATACAGTGTTCACTTATTTGGACGCTTTCTGTACAGACGATGATTTCTCAGAATTTCTTCCAGATTACAAAAATTTGGACGAATTAAAAGATCATTACAGACGTGGTGGACTTGGCGATGTCAAAATCAAAAAATTCTTGAACAATATTTTGCAAAAAGAATTATCGCCAATCAGAGAAAAAAGAAAACACTACGAACAAAATATTCCAGAAATCTTCGATATGTTGTTAAAAGGTTCAGAAGATGCCAGAGAAGTTGGAGCAGAAACTTTGAAGAAAGTAAAAGCTGCAATGGGGATCAACTACTTTGAAGATGTGGAATTGATTAATAAACAACAACAAAAATACAAATAGATGAGAAATCAATCACGTCAGTGGTTGATTATGGATAGCAAACCATCATACACGAATATCTAGACTTCAAAAATTGTTGATTTCTAAATCTCAAAATCCTAAAATCGCAAGCACGCTGAAGCTTACGCAGTCCGATTTTGACGGATTTATTCGATTTGAAATCATGACAATTTTTTCCGTATGATATTCTTAGCATGAAAGGTTTGCTATATTTTTTATATATGTCAATCACGTCGGTGGTTGATTTTTTATTGATTAATAAAATATAAATTTTATTTGATTTTTCATTTGCTTAAAATTATTATTTAAGGGTATAAATAATAAAGGAAAGGAAGATTATTATGTTAAGAGCAAAAGTAGGATCTAGATTATATAATATAAACGAAGCTATTAAGCTTGGAGAAATTGCTATAGCTAGCTTGAATGAGGTGCAATCTTATTTGGTTACAGCATCAGGATGGGGAATTTTCGATATTTTCAAGGGTAAGACTATTACTACTATGATTAAAAGATCGAATTTAAAAAAGGCGAAGAATCAAGCGAAAAAGGCTGACTTGGCGATTAGAAAGTTCAATAATATTATGATTGATTTGGACAAGAAACCAAGTGTTGGTTTCAGATATAAAAAACCATTTTTCTTGGCAGATTATTTTGATAACAAAGTTTTTGATTCTGTAATTCAAATGCAAATTCTCAATAACAAGAGAAATTGCGAAAACGCAATTAAACAATTGAAAAAAGAAGTGTATAATTTACAAAAGGAAAAAATGAATTTAATGAATGAATAAATTTTATAGGGGGTATTATGTTAAAAGAATTTAAGAAATTCATTACTGAAGGTAATGTAATGGATTTGGCAGTTGCCGTTATCATGGGTGCTGCTGTTAAGGAAATGGTCGACGGACTTATTAACGGTCTTATCGCACCTTTGATTGGGGCTGCAACTGCAGGAATTGACATGAAAGAAATGGCAGTAACTGTTGCAGGAGTGAAGTTACAATACGGATTGTTCTTGGATGCTTTGGTTAAATTTATCATTATAGCATTTATTGTTTTCTTGATGGTTAAGGCTATCAACAAAGGTCGTGATGCTTTGCATAAAGAACCGGCAGCTGATCCAACAACAAAAACTTGCCCATATTGCAAGAGTGAAATCGACATTACTGCTACTAGATGTCCACATTGTACATCTGAATTAACAGAATAATTTGACATAAAAGGGGATTGTATCCTCTTTTTTTGTTGTCTTGTGTTATACTGAAAAAGGAATGATTAATTTATAATAAGGAGATTATAATGAAATACGATTTTGAAACGATTAGTGACAGAAACGAAATGGGATCTAGAAAATGGGCTGTAAGAAGCGAACAATTTCCGAATATGAAAAAAGATGTAGTTCCATTTAGCGTTGCGGATATGGAATTCAAAAACGCACCAGAAATTATCGACGGTTTGAAAAAACGCTTAGATAATTTGGTTTTGGGATATTGCTCTCCTACAGACAGATTTTACAACAGTATAATCAATTGGGACAAGAAACGCCACAATGCAGATATCAAAAAAGAATGGATTGTCGAAGTTCCAACTGTTGTAGATGGATTTTTTGCTGCGGTAAGTGCCTTTACACAAAAAGGCGATTCTGTAATGATTATGAGACCAGTGTATGGTCCATTCAGATTTGCCATCGAATTTAATGAAAGAGTTATGGCGGATGTTCCTTTGATTTCTGACGAACGCAATAATTATTCAATTGATTTTGAAAAATTCGAATCAGAATGTAAAAAAGATGAAAATAAGATGGTTATTCTTTGCAACCCTCATAATCCGGGTGGAATTTTGTGGAGCAAGGATGATTTGGAAAAAGTAATCAAGATTGCGAATGATAATGATGTGATTGTCGTGGTTGATGAGATTTGGCAAGATATTGTTATGCCGGGAAACACTCACACATCTGTGCTTTCATTGGATAGAAAATTAATCGAAAAAGCTGTTGTGTGTCAATCTTCAACAAAAGCTTTTAACTTGGCTGGACTTTGCTGTGGATATACAATTATTTCCGATTCTGAAATGATGGCTCAATACAAGAAAACATTGGATATAATGAGAAGCAACACTGTCAATGTTATGGGACTTGAAGCTACACAATTGGCTTTTGATGAAGCTGAAGACTGGCTTGAAGAATTAATCGAAGTAATAGATACTAACCAAAAAATTGTGTACGATTTCTTCAAAGAAAAATATCCTAAAATCATCGTAAATCATCTTCAAGCAACTTATGTTATGTGGATGGATTTCAGATGTTTGGGATTGAACAGTGACGATTTGCTTAAAACATTGGGTGAAAAAGCTGATTTGGTATTCACTGACGGAAGATTCTTTGGCGAATGTGATGGATTCGTAAGGTTCAACGTGGCAGCCCCTACACAAGTAGTAAAGGACGCATTAGTTAGATTGGATAATTTACTACAAGAAATATACAAATAAACACAACAAATCCCGAAACTCTGTTGAATTTCGGGATTTTTTTAAAGTTCTATTTTACATTCAAAAATTGTTGCATAAATTCGAAAGGACCATTATCCACTTGTACTTTTGGGTTATTAATTGATGTGTCTTCTTTTGAAGTTATTGAGATGTTAATGCTTTCTGTATCTTTTGATTTTGGAGTTGATTTTAAGCTAACATCGTATGATTTGTCTTTGAATTCAAATGTTAAATTGAACTTATCGTCTTTGTTAGTTGTCTTTAATGTGTTCATTTTGTCTTCGAATTCTTTTTGAGATTGTTCTGATTTTAGATTGTTTTCAATTTCTTGGATTTTTTGTTGTTCTTGGTCTGTAAGATCACTTCCCTTGGCAAGTTTGGCGTATTCTTTGAAGTTTTTCAATAAAGTTTTTCTTGAATATTCCATAACTTTTGCCCATTGTTCACCAGTCAAATTCACAGAGTATTTGTGGTTGCCATCATCTGTAACCTTCAATTCCTTGTTGTCGACAACGAAATCTTTTGCGATTTTAACTTGGAATTTCGTATTAGATGATAAAAGTGGCATGAACACTGTGAAATCTCTTACAGTTGTAGCTTGGAAGTTTTGCTCAGTTAATTTTTGCAAAATTTGTGTAACATTGAAGTACAAGTTTTTTTGAATCAAAGCTTCCTTCATTTTTGGTGGAAGATTGTTAGCAAATGCATCGTAATTCAAATACGCTTTTCCATCTTGGATTGCGAAGTGAAGTTCTCCCAAATTGTTGCCTTGACCTGCTAATTGAGCTACATCACTTGTAACAGTCGCCATTGCAACTCCTGTTGATTTGTCTTGTGTTGCTTTGACTTTGATTTCTTTTAGCTTGGAAGTTTCGTTCTTAAACTCATAAGATTGGTTCTTCCATTCAGTTGTTTTTCTAAAATCGTTTAATAGGCTCACTTTTTCTTTTGCTTGAGAGCAAGCGCTTAAAGTTATTACCATAAGTAGTGATAATAACACTAATGTAAATTTCTTTTTCATAAATTCCCCCTGACTATATTATTATAACAGATTTGGGCAAATGATTTTGAACAAATCACAATTGTAGACTTATTGTAATAAAATGTTGAATTTTGAAAGATAAAATGATAAATAAATAGTTGACAAGTAGAAATGTTGGATTATAATTAAATTGAGATAATAAATTTGAAAAATATTAGGGGTTCATATGGCTATAGGTAAATTAAGAAAAACAATCACTCTTGTTATTATGATGTTGTTACTTTTATCATCTTGTCAAAAACAAGAAATTAGAAACGACGAGCATGTAGCAAATCAAAACGAAACAGCAAAAGTTGCTAATGATGAAAAGGATAAAGCTGATATTAATGAGACCGTAAAAATGTTTTTTACGCAAAAATACTACAAGCTGGAAAAAGATACAAACAAAATTAGATTGAGTGAAAGTCTTGAAAAATTTTTAGCTAAAAAACCAGATTATAAGTATTATGAATTATCCGAGTTGAAAATATTGGATAAGTATGAAAGTAAAGACAAAATTTTAGTTTTAGTGAAGACATGGATTTCTACTAAGGATAAGAAATCTGGAGAAGGCGTGATAATGAGAATTTTAATATCTAAGGATAAGAATACGTATGTCGTAGAAAAAGAAGTTGCTGAAGATATGATAGAATCAGAAAATTATCAAACTAAACTATCCAAAAAAGATATAAAAAATTATATAAAAAAATCATTGGTAATGAATGGAGAAAATTTATCGGATTCAGAGGTAGATAAGAATATAAAAGATTTTGATGTGTACGATTTTTACTCATGTATTGGAATGTTTGAAGTTCAAAAAAGTAAAGAAACCAATGAAGATTTAATCCATGTTTTAGAAAATCATGAATATAAATAATTTAAAAAGGAAAGTTCATCAAAAAGAACTTTCCTTAATTTTTTGTTATTTTAATTTTTCTAATAATTTTAATGTGTAATCGTACATTCTTTGAGTAGATTCAATTCCCAAATGTTCTAATGGAGTGTGAGCACCAATGATATCTGGACCGAAACTAATCATATCGCAATCAGGAAGTACGCCTTTTAACAAACCACATTCCAAACCAGCGTGGATTGCAGTTACATTAGCTTTGTTGCCAGTCATTTCTTCGTACAATGCTGGAGCAACCTTTGCCAATTCTCCATCAGTGTTGAATTCCCAAGCCGGGTATTCTTTTTCGATAACAGTAGTTCCATGAGTCAAATAAGCTAATGATTTGATTTTGTCGAACATATTGTGAAGTTCGCTTTCTACAGAACTTCTTACACAACAGGTAACCTTGATTTTTTCGTCGTCTGCTTCAACAATACCAACGTTAGAACTTGTTTGAACTAAACCTTCGATGTCTTGTGAAGTTGAGATAACATCGTTGATTAACAAATACAAGAATTTAACGATTGATTGTGAAGTTTCTTTTGAATAAGAAAATTCTGTTTTTTCTGTTTCTTTAATATCCAAAACCAAGTTAGGGTCAGTTTTTCTACCTTCGTGACGAACGTATTCTCCAACTTCGTTTAAAATATCCATCGCTTTATCCAAATCATCTACAGTGATGATAGCGTGAGCATTCTTAGCAATGGCGTTGTGTTTTGAACCACCGGAGATTTCTTGCAATCTAAAATCCATTTCCAAAGCAACTTTGTTCAAAAGTCTTGCCATAACTTTGATGGCGTTTTTGTTTTGTTTTTGGATTTCAAGTCCAGAGTGACCACCATTCAAACCAGAAAGAGAAATTTCGATAGCTTTTGACAAACCTTCTGATTTTTCACTTTTGAAAGTAGTGATAGCATTTGCTCCACCAGAACAGCTTACAATGAAGTCTCCTTCAGTTTCAGTGTCGATATTTAACAAACGAGTTCCGCTCAAATGTTCAGCAGTCACACCGTTTGCTCCATCCATTCCACGTTCTTCGTCAATTGTTACAAGAACTTCTAATTTTGGATGAGAAACATCGTCAGAATCCAAAATAGCTAAGCAAAAAGCAACAGCGATTCCGTCATCTGCTCCTAAAGTTGTGTTATCTGCATAAACATATCCGTCTTTAACGTGCATTGAGATAGGATCTTTCAAGAAATCGTGATCTGAATCATCAGTCTTTTCACAAACCATATCCATGTGTCCTTGCAAAATAACAGGTTCTGAATTTTCGTAACCTTCTGTAGCATCTTTTTTGATAATAACATTGTTAAGAGAATCTTGGTACACTTCCAATTCTCTTTCCTTTGCAAAGCTAACCAAAAAATCTGAAACAGCCTTTTCGTTTCCTGAACCACGAGGAATATCGTTTAATTGTTTGAACCAATAAAACACTTTTTTTGGTTCTAAATCTTCATATTTTTGCATGAGTAACCTCCTATATATATTCTTACTTTATTATAACTCTTTTACATTATTTTGTAATCTAATTGACAAGATTATTTACAACATTTACGATAATATCCATACCATTAGAGATATCATCGTAGCTCATCTTCGCAAACCCAATCAAAAACACATTAGTGTTCATGTTTTTATCCAAATAAAAATCATCGATAGGAATCACATACACTGATTTTTCCCTCAAAGTTTTCAAAAAAACATCACTATCAATCCTCTTATCTACCTTGATTACGACAGAAGTTCCACAATCAGTTTTCTCAAAATCAATGAATTTGCAGCCGTTAATTTTTGAAAAAATAATCTCGTATTTTTTTGCGTACACCTTCTTCATTTGATTGACCTGCTTTTCGAAATCTCCACTGTCGATAAACTTGGACAACGCAGATTGAACGAAAATCGACACAGGACACCTTTCAGATTGAAGCACAGAATAAAATTTCTTCATAAGATTTTTAGGCAAAACCATAAAACTCACACGCATCGCTGGAGTCACCGTACGTGAAAAATTACCAATGTAAATCACCTTATCATTCACATCCAAAGTCTTCAGTGGAGCGATAGGACGAAGCTTGTATTTGAATTCTGCATCGTAGTCATCTTCGATTATGTAGCGATTATTTTTTTCGTAAGCCCAATTCAACAGATCAATCCTCTTGTTAATTGGCATAATTGCAGAAGTCGGAAACTGATGAGAAGGAGTCACACTTACCACACTAGCATCTGTTTGTTTAAGAAAATCTATATCAATCCCATCCTCATTCACATTAATCGGCGTACTGTTGAAATTATTGTAAAAACCAATTCCGTGATAAGCATATCCAGGATTTTCGAAACCAAAAACGGGATTGTTAAGTAGATTTTTAATCAAAATCAACAACTCGTTGCTTCCGGAACTCACGACAATTTGGTTGGGATTCACGATAATTTCTCTGAAATCCTTCAAATAATTTGAAATAGAACACCTCAACGAAAAAAGTCCAAGTCCATCGACCTTACCCAAAATAGCATCATCATCTTCACTAATTGAATCCCTGAAAGCCTTTCTTATCTGCTTGTATTTAAAACAAGATTTATCCACACCTGAAAATGAAAAATCATACAGGTAAGAATTTTTTTCTTCAACAATCATATCCTCATCATCAAAGCTTGTATCGTTTTGCAAAATATGACCAGATTTTTCCACAAAAAAACCACTTCTCTCACTGGAACGAATGTATCCTTCCTTTTCCAATTGATAATAGGCATTGGACACAGTATTTATCGAAATATTCAGCTCATTCGATAATTTTCTAATAGAAGGAAGCTTGTCATTAGTCTTCAATTGTTTCGTGTTAATCTTTTCTTTTATAGAATCGTAAATTTGATTATACAAATAATCTTTGTCGTTTAAATTTATGAACATAAAATCCTCCGTTGGATTAAGTATAACACAAGAAAAAGAAATAATTACTCAAATTGCAATGTTCAAAATGATAATACAACAATATTTATTATAATAAGAATTGAAATTTGAAAACATTTATCTTTTTTTTTTTTTGAGTGGTATAATAATTTTAGAGCAAATATTACAAGAATATTTGAAATTTAATAATGAAGGGAGATTTATTTAAATGTATGTGTTTAAGCTTGTAAAATCGTACCAAAAAGAATTTGTACTTGTTGTCTTAGCTTCTATTGTAAGTTTGATTTGTAACTTAGGTTTTGCTTATATATCAAAGGAGCTAATAAATGCAGCAGTTGGGAAAACGAATTTTAATATATGGGTTATAGTTGTGGCAATTATTATTATTTCCGTGACCAAACCTTTTGGAACGTACCTTGTCAACAAATCGTCATATAACTTTGCAAAAAGTTTTATGATAGATTACAGAAAATCTATAATTGATAGTTTTGTTTTGAATGAAGGAGAAATGTTATCGTCTGATTTTTTGAATACTGTTAATCAGACAACTACCAAGTTAAAAGATATGTTTGTAATGCCTTTTTTGAAAAACATTAGGTACGCAATTTTATTTATAGGGGCAAGTATCTATTTATTTTACATAAACAAAATAATTTTCTTGATTATTGTTGTTTGTTCTGTGTTGCCACTTATAATTCCACAGATTTTTAATAAGAAAAATCAAAAATTAAGGATGGATTCCATAGGAGAAAATGAACAATTCATAGCTAAATCAAAAGAAATTACAGATGGTTTTGAAACAATAAAATCGTTTGGAATTGAGGATAAAATTATAAATCTATTTGAAAAGTTAAATAAAACAAATCAAAAAAAATTATTTCTTGCCAATAAATTCAATGTTTTTCACATGGCATTTTCAATTTTTATATCAATGTTGGGGATTGTATCTGCACTTGTAACAGCTACGTATTTGTCAAGCAAAGGTCTGGTAACAGCAGGGGAAATAGGAGCAATTATTCAATTATCTAATTATATCGTTGATCCGGTTACAACAATTCCTGCTAATATAATTAGCATAAAGTCTGTTGAATTGGAAATGAAGAGAATAGATAAAATGATTGCTAAAAAGAATACTAATTCAAAAGAGCATGAAAAATTCAAATTAGACAATCAAATATCTATTAAAAATTTATCGTTTAAATATGGAGATAATGAGGTTTTAAAAGGTATTTCACTTGATCTTGAAAAGGGTAAAAAATATGCTATTGTAGGAGAAAGCGGAAGCGGTAAAAGTACATTAGCTAATATTTTATTGAGAAGACTTGATTATGAAAATGGATCTGTGAAGTTTGATGATACAGAATTAAAACGTATAGATGAGGATGATTTTTATAGCAATATTTCATTGGTGAGTCAAAATGTGTTTTTATTTAATGATACTTTAAAAAATAATGTTTGTTTATACAATGATTACAGTCAGTCGGATTTTGAAAGATCTATCGAAAAATCAAAATTAAATAGTGTTATAGAGGATCTAGAAGAAAAAGAGAATACAGTTCTAGGAGAATATGGCACATCACTTTCGGGTGGAGAAAAGCAAAGAGTTAGTATATCCAGGGCACTTATTAAAAATTCATCATTTGTTATTATGGATGAAGCAACTTCATCATTGGATATCAAAACAGCGAGAGCTATTGAGAATACTTTATTATCTTTAAATCAAACGGTTTTAGTGATAACACATAGAATTGACGAGAGCATTCTGAAAAAATACGACAAAATATTTTTGTTAGAAGATGGAAGAATTACACAAAGTGGAGATTATTCAGACATAAGTTATTTTAATGAGGTGTTATCATAATGAAAAACATTAGAGATTTATTAATTAAACAAAATTTAGGACAATTTATAGTATTCATTATAACAGCTATCATAGAAATTCTAGCAGAATTGTCATTTGCATTTGCATTTAAGGTTATATTTGATTTGGCTACTGGAAGTACAGCTTATAGTGTGAAGGAAGTAGCGGCTATAATCATTCTTTCATTGTTGTTCAAGATATTATCAACATATTTAATTGAAGTTCAAACAGAGAGATTGAGCATTAAAGCTATGGAAGATTTTAAGTTAAATATGATGAGTTCATACTTAACTAAAGATAACGAAATGAACACTTCAAATATTTTAAATGTAGTAACTGATTTATCTGAACAAATTTCTCAGATGTACGTTAAACCTTTTTTGACTATTGTTAGAATGATTATAATGTTCATTGGAGCTGCATTTGCGATATTTATGAATCAAAAAGCTGTTTTACTGATAGTGTTCTTGGTAGGGTGGATTCCATTGATATATTCTAAGCTTTCATCTACTAAAACACAAAAATCTAGAGGAGAATATATTCAAACTAATGAACAATTCATTTCGAAATCAAAGGAAATAGTAGATGGATATGATTTAATAAAATCTTTTAAGATTGAAAATAGAATTTTGAATATTTTTAAGAATCTGAATATAAAAAATGAAAATGCACGATATGCTGCTGACAAAGATAGATCATTTTATTCAAGTATTTCAGTTTCTATAAGTTCGATTGTGTATGTAGCAAGTAAATTAGCTGCATTTTCATTTGTAATATTTAAAGTTATAAGTGTTGGACAATTCATGATGGTGGTACAACTGTCTAATTTTGTTCAGCAACCACTATCTGTGATTCCTGAAATGTATAGTGTTATGAAAAGTATGGAAGATCAAGTGTCTTCTAAATTAAAAATGATTAATGAAACGAATAAAGATACGAGAAATGCTAAGTTTAACTATAGTGACAAAATTTCAGTAAATAACTTAGAATACTCATATGGAGATAACTTAGTATTAAGTGATATAAGTTTCGACTTAGAAAAAGGTAAGAAATATGCAATAATTGGAGAAAGCGGAAGTGGAAAGTCTACATTAGCTAAGATTTTACTTGGAAGATTAGAAGATTACAAAGGAAGTATAAAAATAGGACAAGACGAACTTAAAGATATCAATAGAAAATCTCTATACTCAAGTATAGTTCCAGTTAATCAAGAAGTCTTTATGTTCAATGATACGATAAAAGAAAATATTTGTTTATATAATGAATTTTCTGATGATAGAGTTGAATATGCAATACAAAAGTCAGAATTATCAAAACTAATTGATTCGCTGCCTAATAAACTTAATACTATTTACGGAGAAAATATGAGGGATTTTTCAGGTGGTGAAAAGCAAAGAATCAGCATTGCTAGATGTTTGATAAGAGATTGCGATATGATAATTCTAGATGAAGCCACTTCAGCACTAGATTTTAAAAACTCAAGATTAATAGAAAATACTATTCTTTCGTTGAAGCAAACAGCACTTGTTATAACTCATAAATTGGACGAAAAGATTTTAAAAAAATATGATGAAGTATTTGTCCTTGTTGGAGGGGAAATTATTGAACGTGGAAAATATGAAGATTTAACTTATTTTAAGTAACACATCTGTACCCATAAAATTATTTTATTTTGCTACTATGATTAGATGCAATTTGCATGTATTATAAAGGCGAGGTGATTTTAATGGATATAAATGAAAAATTAAAGGGCGGAGTAATAATGGATGTAATCAATGCTGAACAAGCGAGGATTGCAGAAGCAGCAGGAGCAGTAAGCGTAATGGCACTTGAAAGAGTTCCTGCAGATATTAGAGCTGCTGGTGGAGTTAGCAGAATGAGTGATCCTAAAATGATTGAGGAAATCATGAAAGCTGTCAAAATTCCTGTGATGGCAAAAGTTAGAATTGGTCATTTTGTTGAAGCGCAAATTTTGGAATCGTTGGGAATTGATTACATTGACGAATCAGAAGTTTTGTCTCCGGCAGATGACAAATATCATATCGACAAATCAAAATTTAACACTCCTTTTGTTTGTGGAGCGAGAAATTTATCGGAAGCTTTACGAAGAATCAAAGAGGGCGCCAAGATGATTAGAACAAAAGGTGAAGCTGGAACGGGAGATGTTGTTCAAGCTGTTACACATATGAGACAAATCATGGGCGAAATTTCATTGGTGAAGTCTTTGAAGGAAGATGAATTGTACGACAAAGCAAAAGAAATGGGAGTTTGCTTTGAATTATTGAAATACGTTCATGAAAATGGAAAATTACCTGTACTTAATTTTTCTGCAGGTGGAGTTGCAACTCCTGCTGATGCGGCGTTGATGAGACAATTGGGAGCTGAAGGTGTGTTTGTTGGTAGTGGAATTTTCAAAAGTGGAAATCCTGAAAAACGTGCCAAAGCTATCGTAAAAGCTGTGGAAAATTACAACAATCCAGATGTTTTGCTTGAAGTGAGCAAAGATTTGGGAGAAGCAATGGTTGGGATTAATCCAGATGAGATAAAAGTCATCATGGCTAATAGATAAAACGAATAAATTACAGTGGCTACCTGAAAATCGGTAGCCATTTTTAGGTTTATTACAAGTCTAAATCTTTCCATAATTCAGAAATTGGTTTGCTATTTTTTTCATCTTTTAGATAATCTTCATATGCTTTTTCAGCTGTGATTGCGTCGTATTCATCCTCAATTTTTTCGAATAAAGCATTTTTAAAAGCGTCCTTCAAAGTTATAGAATGATTTTTCGCATAATTTTTCGCGAGAATCATTTATTCTTGAGTTAATTGAATATTAATTTTCATAATGCTACACTCCTTTATACATATTTTACTCCATTATCTAATTTTGTGATATCATTTTCTTAAAATTCATTGTAATAGCTAGAAGTATTTACTATAATTATTAATGAAAGGGGTAGAACATGAAAAAACTAACTACATCAAAATTTTTATTAGATAATAAATCTAAATTACAAGAAATTATAAAAAATTTGGAAACTGATTTCAAATACGTTTCTATTTTGGGTTGCGATGTTGATGGTGCAAGTTATTCTGTGACTACATCAGCAATTTCATTAAATCCATCTCCTGATTATCAAAGAGGATTTGTAATCAGAGTGTACACTGATTTGGGATTTAGTGAGTATTCATTTAACGAAGTGAATGTAGATGAAGTATGCGAAAATGTCCGTAAAATCGCACTTGAAGATCGTAAAAAAATCGTCGAAGGCTTGGATAGAGTAACTTACGACAGACTTCCAAATGATGACGAAATTACAAAAGAAAGAATCACTGAAGTTGAAAACTTACCAGAACAAGATAATCCAGAAAAAATTATCACTACTTTGCAAAAAATTCACGACGAAGTTAAAGCAAAGTACGAAAAAATCGTTCAACTTTCTTTGAGATTGAATATTACGCAAGTTAACAAAATTTTCTTATCCAAGAATAAAGATTTGTACCAATCTTACGCTTATTCAACAGGATTTGCAATGGCAGCAGCAACTGATGGAAAGAATACTAAATTAGATTTTATTTCTAGTTCTGGATTGTGTGGAAGTGAATTGATTTCTGAATTCAAAAAAGCAGCGGATGATGCTTGCAGAAGGACTGAAGAATTACTTACAGCAGACAGAGTTGTTCCTGGAGAATACGACATAATTTGCGATCCTGATTTTACAGGACTTATAGCTCACGAAGCTTTCGGCCACGGAGCTGAAATGGATATGTATGTAAAAGAACGTGCAAAAGGAAAAGAATACCAAGACAAGAGAGTTGCAAGTGACAAGATAATAATGCACGACGGTGCGACTGCTTTCGATGAAGTGTCAAGCTATTTATTCGATGACGAAGGTAACTTGGGAAGAGATACTGTGATTATCGACAAGGGAATTTTGCGTCATGGAATGTGCGACGAATTGTCTGCGATTTTGTTGGGACAAGAATCCACAGGAAACGGCAAGAGAGAATCTTTCAAGAGAAAAGCTTACACTCGTATGACTAACACTTTCTTTGAAGAAGGCGAAGATTCCGTTGAAGATATGATTAAATCCGTTGACAAAGGATATTTGTTGGAAGGTTTCTCATCTGGAATGGAAGATCCAAAAAACTGGGGAATTCAATGCGTTGCAATGAAAGGCCGTGAAATCATAGACGGCAAATTAACTGGCAAAATCGTAAGCCCAGTTTATTTGACAGGATATGTACCTGATTTGTTGCAATCAATCACGCAAGTTTCCAACGGACTTGTACTTTCTGGTGGAGGATATTGCGGAAAAGGCTGGAAAGAATGGGTTAAGACATCGACTGGTGGATCATATATTAAGGCAAAGGGGATTTTAAGTTAATGGAAAGATTAATAAATATATTAAAACAAAACGAAAAAATTACCGACTGGATAGTTGTCAACACTGTGTCCAAATCCAACGAAATATTTTTGATAAAAGACAAAGTAGACATGAACAGAAGTTGTGTGACTAATGAAACATCTGTAAGAGTATTCGTGGATTTTGAAGAAAATGGCGACAAATTCAAAGGTGACAGCACAGTTGTATTGAACTTAAGTGACAGTGACGATGAAATCAAAGAAAAAATCGACAGAACTGCTTTTGCAGCGAAATTTGTCAAGAACAAATACTACGAACTTCCGGAAAAAGAAGACGGTTATGCCACACTTAAAGACATCAAAGTGTGTGAAGATTTGACAGATAATTTCAAAAAAGTTCACGATGTTATCTACAAAGATTACGGCTACAAATCAAAAGTAAATTCCTGCGAAATTTTCGCCTACGAAAATCACAAGCATGTCGTTACATCAAAGGGTGTGGATGTAGAATATCCATCCAACAAATTTACGTTTGAAATCGTAACTGATTGCAACGTTGGTGATGAACCTGTTGAAATATTCAACGGATATGATTTGACAAGTATCGATTACTTAAAAATCGAAGAAATCGTCGACAAACAACTTTTGGAAACTGAAAAAAGATCCAGCGCAGTTAGAAATGAAAAAATGGAAAATATGAGAGTTATTTTATCAAACGAAGCTGTTGAAGAATTCTTGTATTACTATTACGACCAAGCAAGAGATGCCATGATTTATCAACAAATCAGCTCTGCTAAATTAGGCGAGAGATTTTTCGGAGATAATCCAAAAGTAAACTTCAACATGAAAATCAATCCAACATTGGAGACATCAATCAACAAAAGACCTGTCGATTCAGAAGGTAAAAAACTTGTAGAATATGATTTGTACAAAAATGGTGTCGTAGAAAACTTGGTTACTAACGCAAAGTATAGTTATTATTTGAACGTAAAAAATATGGGACAATCACCAGTTTTCGAAGTAAATGGTGGAGATATTTCTGCCGAAGAATTAAAATCACAAGATTACATTGAAGTGTTGGCGTTCTCATCATTCTTGATGGACAGTGCTACGGGAGATTTCGGTGGAGAATTCAGACTTGCAAGACTTGTAAAAGATGGCGAGGAATCATTCATAACAGGTGGTTCAATTTCATTAAATGTAAAAGAAGTTCAAGATTCTATGATTTTCTCAAAAGAATTGAAATCTCGCAAAAACAGCTTAGCACCAGCTGTTATTGCGTTTGATAATGTGACTATTGCAGGAAAATAAGGAGGTAAAATTGAAACAAAAAGATAGATTTGGAGTGTTGGAATTATATGCGTATTGTATTGGATATATTTTGTTGATAACAATCTACAGATTTTTCAGGACAAATGAGTTTGATGCTGTAGGATTTTTGAAAATAGCAGCTACAATTTTTGTAGTAGCTTCGGCTGTGTTTGCAATTTTCAATAAAGGATCATTCAAGAAAACATCTTCTGATTACAAACTACCTATGATAATGATAACGGCTGTAGTGTCTATTCTAGTTTCGGTATTTATATTCTAAAAAAATAAAGGTTTGAACATTGGAAATCCAATATTCAAACCTTTTTTAAATTCCAAGAACAAATTCGTCGTCGTTGTGAATTGTTTTAACCAAAAATCCTGATTTAACCAAGAAATAAGTTGTAGTTAATGTGGATAAAACGTCAGACACTGGCATCGCTGACCACACGCCTGTAAGTCCGAAAAGTTTTGGGAAAATCAACATCAACGGCAACAAATAAATAAGTTGTCTTGTCATTGTCAATATGAAACCAATTTTTGGTTTGCCGATTGCTTGGAATAATGACGATCCAATTATGGAATATCCAAGCATGAAAATCATCGAATTGTATATTCTAAGTCCAGGAATTGCAATGTCCTTGATGACTGCATAATCTTCTGGTCTTGAAATAAAAATCTTCACCAACAAATCTGGTCTAAGCATAGTGAATGCCCAGTTCAAAACCATATACACAGTTCCTGCAACAACTGCAATTCTTAGAGTGTGCTGAACACGTCTGTATTTGTGCGCTCCAAAATTAAATCCTAAAATTGGTTGAATACCTTGGTTAATACCGAAAATCGGCATGAATGCAATTTGTGAGACACTGTAGATAACGCTCATAGATGATGTCGCCAAATCGCCACCGTAAATTTTAAGGGAATTGTTGAAAATAATATTAATACCACTAGCTACAAGTTGCATTGCGAATGGAGCAGAACCCAGTGCAAAAATTTGCTTGCAGTAGTGCAAATCAAGCTTGAATGTTTCCTTTTTAAGTCTCAACAGTGCACGGTCTGAAAGAAAATATCTCACAACCCAAATACAAGACAAAATTTGACCGATAATAGTCGCCCAAGCAGCGCCTTGTACTCCCATTTTCATAGGAAAAATGAACACATAATCCAAAATAATATTGCTGATTGCACCGATGAACATCGTCACCATCGCAGCCCTAGGATTTCCTTCGCCACGGATGAAGTTGTTCATTGCAAAACCAACCATTTGAAAAGGTGCACCATACAAAATAATTTTTCCATATTCATAAGCGTAAGGCATCAAAGTGTCACTCGCGCCGAAAATTTTCAAAAACCATTTTAAATTTAAAAGAAAAATCGCTGATATCAAAACCCCGAAAATAATAGATAAAAACATAGATGTGCCAAGAATGATTTCTGATTCTTTTTTCTTACCTTCACCGAATTTGATTGAAGAAAGGGAATTGCCACCCACACCAATCAACATTCCGAATGCCATCAAAAATAAAAAAATCGGGAAAATCAAATAAACGCCACCAATTGACATTTGATTTACACCGGCACCTAGGAAAATTCTATCTACAACATTATACAAAGCCTGAACCAACATTCCTATAGTCGCTGGAACTGAAAACTTCCAGATTAATTTCGGAATGGATTCATTGCCAAGAAGATTTGATCGTTGTTCGTTTAAATTTTCTATAATAATCGCCTCCTAATCAAAATAATACAAGTTATTATACATTAAAAAACAAACATAATCAATGATTTATAAAAAAAATTCAATAAATAACTAAAGCAATTAAAATCTTATTATGATAATATAGAAGTAAGAATAATAATAAAAAGGATGATAACATGAAAATATTACACGTAATCGCACAACTTCCGAAACAAACAGGAAGCGGCGTTTATTTTACAAACGTAATTCAATTTATGCAACAAAATCATGAAAATGCTGCTATATTTGGAATACAAGATGATATCCAATTAAATTTGGATGAAACAATCAAAAAATATCCAGTGGAATTTAAAAGCGAAAAGTTGAACTTCCCAATAGTCGGAATGAGCGATGAAATGCCCTACGATTCAACAAAATACAGCGATATGACACACGATATGATTGAAGATTGGACAAATGAATTCACAAAACAATTGAAAAAAGCAAAACAAGAATTCCAACCAGACGTCATCGTATCCCATCATTGTTGGATGCTAAGCAGTCTCGTGTTAGATATTTTCGATGAAACTCCTGTATTATTACTAAATCATGGAACCGACATCAGACAAACAAACCTCAACCCAGAATTGTTTATGACTTGTGTGGATAATCTAAACCGCGCACAAAAAGTTCTAGCGCTAAGCAAAAAAGACGTAGAACCAATCTCCGATATATTTGGAATCGACAAAGAAAAAAACGTAGTAATGGGTGGAGGTTACAACAGCGACATATTCTACAGAAGAAAAGAAGATCCACAAAACGACAGAATCAAATTATTGTTTGCAGGGAAATTATCACATGCAAAAGGAGTGTACGAACTTTGCAAAGCTTTCAAAAAACTAGAAGAAAAATACGATAATTTGGAACTCACATTAGTTGGAGATGTCGACATAGAAACAAAAGTTGAGTTGTGGGATAACACAGGAAATTCACTTCACTTCGATTTGCACAACACATCTTGTCAGAAAAAACTCTCTAACAAAATGAGAGAATCTGACATCTACATTTTGCCAAGCTATTATGAAGGATTGGGACTCATTGCAATCGAAGCATTGGGTTGTGGAATGAGAGTCGTAGTCACAGAAATAGAAGGACTAATCGAAACATTAGGCGACGAAATAAATAAAAGTAGCGCAATCGAATTTGTCGAAATGCCACGACTCAAATCAATCGATGAACCTTATGATTCAGAAATCAAACCATTTGTTGATAGATTAGCAAAAGGAATTGAAAAACAAATAATCAGAGTACAAAACAAAGAACCAATACCAGAAAAAATTCACGAATTAGTATTAAAACATTCTTGGGATCATATAATGCTTGAAATCGAGAATGAGTTAATGGAGATTGCAAATTTACAATAGAATATAAAATTTACTGAATGCAGCTTTTAATTTATTAAGAGCTGTTTTTGTGTATATAAGATTGCTAAAAGTAACGTATAAAATTTTAGCTAGCTCAATATTATGTATTTGAAGATATTGATAAGCACGAAACTTTTTTTAAAATTAATTTGATAACAAATATCATTGAAAAGAAATTGAGATTATAGTAAAATAAAAAAGTTCTTTAGATGATAAAGAATATCATTATTAATTTAATAGGAGGTTCGTATGAACAAAAAGAAGATTATTTTTTCTTTAGTTTTTGTATTTGCTTTGCTTTTTGGATTAAATATTAATTCTAAAGCCGTTGATGACAAATATACAGCGGATGATTTTGAAATTGTGGGAGATACTGTATACGGTTTTTCGAAAAGCGGAGTGCAAAAGCTAAAAAGAAATCGAAATGTTGTGCTACCAACAAAAAGCAAAGAAAATGTGGATTTGAAAAAAATAGCAAGTTTTGCTTTTGTCTACAACAAGAGTAGTGCGATAGATGAGTATACTCAAAGAGAAGGCGAAAATGGAGAGGTTAACAACTTAGATGTTGATGGAAACGAAATTAAAAAGCTAGGAGAGGATTTCCATCAATTAGACATAGAATCTGTAGAGATTCCTGAAGGATATACTTATATTGGACAAGATGCTTTTGAAGAAAATAGTAATATTAAAAGCGTTAATTTGCCGAAAACCATCACTAAAATTAGTGATTATGCATTTGCACATCTAAGTTTAAAGACTATAAAATTACCAGATAATTTGAAATTTTTGGGAGATCAAGTATTTTTTGATAATCAAATAGAAGGCAAACTTATTTTACCTAAAAATTTAACAAATTTAGGAGAAAGAGCATTTAAATCTAATCAAATTACAGATATAGAATTTAATTGTGAAAAATTAGAAACTATAAAAGAACAAGCTTTTCAAGATAATAAAATTAAGCAAGTGAAGCTTCCAAATAGTGTGAAAACAATTGAGATTGGTGCGTTTAATGGAAATCTTGGTGATGAAAATTATGCATTGAAAGTTGTGCTTTTGTCAAAAGGTAATGTTGACAACAAAGATTCTTCTTCTATTGTTAATCCGACAGAAGAAGATAAGACGACTTCAGTAGATGTGGATAGTTCAAAATGGGATGAAAAAGATTTTGTATTTGATAAGGGTAAAGTTCTAGGATTTTCTAGTATAGGAAAATTAAAAGTTCGTGAAAACAAAAATCTTGTAATTCCTGAAAAGAATGGGAAATATGTTGTTGATGAAATTGGAGATGATGCTTTTCGAAATGTGGATTTTGAAAATAGTATTTTGAATAAGTACGATTTAAAAAGCGTAGAACTTCCAAAAACTGTGAAAAAAATCGGGAAATTTGCATTCCAGTCTAATTATTTGACAGAATTTGAAGCACCTGAGGCTCTGAAAATCATTGGAGACGGAGCATTTATGAATAACAGGATAGAAATGCTTGAATTAGGTGAAAATACTGAGATAATTGGAAGTAGTGCGTTCCATATTAATAAATTATTTGCAATTGTGATTTATCCAAATGTTAGGGAAATTGGGATTTCAGCTTTTAGAAATAACGATGCACAAAATGTAATGTTTATGGGCGATAAAGTTGAAAAAATAGGAGAAATGGCCTTTTGTAATAACAAAATATCTGAGTTGGATTTGAGCTTATTAACAAAATTAAAAGAAATATCTGTTCAAACTTTTTACAAAAATAGCATTACAAAGGTTACATTGCCCGAAAATTTGGAAAGTGTAAAAGAAGAAGCATTTAGATACAATAATTTAAAAGAGATTGATTTTTCAAATAATATTAAAGAAATAAGATTTAATGCATTTGATGATAACAAAGTTGAGGATAATTACAAAAAAGTTTTAGTTAGAATTAAAGGAAAAACGATAGCTGATGGAAATAATTTTGTTGTTAATCCTGAAGAAACTACGAAAAACAAAGATGATTTGAAAAAAGTTTTGGATGAATTAAATAAGTTAAATTTAATAGAACTCAGAGATGATACTCAAAAGCAATTTGAAGATATGAAGGCTGAAGGTGAGAAGCTTTTAAGAAAAGACAAATTATCTGAGGGTGTGAAGTTAAAATACATCCATGATACTCAATTTTTTGTAAGTCGATATAAGTTAGACTCATTAATTAAAAAAGGAGAATTAACGATTAAAAATCATCCACAAAATTCTGAGATTTTGAAAGATAAACTTGAATACGCAAAAAAATCTTATAATAATTCTGCTGTTGTGGATAATAAATTAACTCGTTTAACAAAAGAATTACAAAATCTTATTAATATTGTTGAAAACAAAGGAAACATGGAAAATTCAATTATGAAACAAGGTCATTTTGAACTTAAAACGCCACTTCCGATTCCATCTTATCATATTGGAATGAATGTGTATTTTGACAAAAACGGCAAAATCTTGTATGTGTTAGACATGTCTTACACTATTGGAAAAGGACAAAAAGACGAATACGGAAATGAGATTTTGAATGTTGATGAAGATAATGAAGGTTATCATATGTTGGCTTTGGAGACTTTGGATGATTATGAAGGGCTAAATTATTCAGATATTTTGAAATCAAATGTAGATAGTCTTGGAAAAATCAGAAAAGTTGATGATAGAGCAAAATACCATAGGGAAGGAATTTTCAATGCAATAAAAGATGCTTGCAAAGATTTTGAAAAGGAAAATCCTACAAAACCAGGTGATAACCCAGGTACAACACCAGATCAACCTGGTACAGTAACACCAACACCAAACACACCAGCTGAACGACAAAAAACTACAACAAGAGTAGCAGGAGCTGACAGAATTCAAACATCAATAGAAGTATCCAAGAAATACTACAAATCTGCTGAAACAGTAATCATAGCAAACTCCGAAAAATTTGCAGACAGCTTATCAGCATCAGCATTATCAAAAGCATTAAAAGCACCAATCTTGCTAGTACAAAAAGATCAATTAGATTCAGTAGTAGCACAAGAAATCAAGAGATTAGAAGCTAAAAATGTAATCGTAATAGGTGGAGAAAAATCAGTAGATAAAACAAAGATGAGCCTATCACAATACAACCTTAGAACAATAGCAGGAGCAAACCGCTACGAAACAAGTGCAAAAATCGCACAAGAAGTAATCAAACTAACAGGAACAAAGAAAGCTGTAATATCAAGTGGAGAAGTATTCGCAGACGCATTAACAGTAGCTCCATTAGCAAACAAAAACAACATGGCAATACTACTTGTACAACAAAACAACATACCACAAGAAGCAAAAGAAGTATTGAAACAAATCGAAGAAGTAATAGTTGTAGGAGGAGAAAAGACAATCTCTAAAGAAGTAGAAAACAAACTTCCAAACCCTACAAGAATAGCAGGAGCAAACCGTTACGAAACAGCAAAGAAAATCTACGAATACGGCTTCAAAGACAGAAAAGAAGTTAACATAGCAAACGGAATAGTTCCAGCAGACAGCTTAGTAATAGGCTCAATAGACTGCCCAATATTATTAGCAGAAGCAAATGAAATTCCAAAAGCAACAAAACAAGCTTTTGAAGAAGCAAAATTTGAAAAAGTTAATGTATTTGGCGGAGAAAACTCAATAAGTGAATCAGTTGTAAAAGAATTGATCAAATAAACTAAACGCAGCACATAAAAATAATGTGCTGCGTTTTCACTAAAAAAACAAAAAACATAATCTCTACTAATTTGAACATAATTAGTACACATTCATAGTCTATTATATAAGTATAAACAAAGTAAGTTTAATCTCAAGAAACAATCTCCTCCCTTAATATTGTTTTAACCTTAGATTAAACTGGAGACCACTCAGATGGTCTCTTTTTTATATTAAAATTTTAACCTAAAAAAAGCTAACTCATTTTTGAGTTAGCTTTTCTTCTATAATTTATTGTTCTAATGGTTTTGATAAGAATTTGAATCTTTTTTCTACGACTTTGATGTTTGATGGTGTTTTTTGGTACAATTCGCCATCTGTATCTGCGACTAATCCTTCAGGTGAGATGAACTTTATTTCTTTTGCTTTGAATGTTTGAACGCCTTCGTTTTCTTCGTTAAAATCAAAGCTGTTTGATTGTCCGAACATTGCTTTGAATGCTCCGATGTTTGATTGCTCAACAACAAACACATTCAACACTCCATCGCTTGGGCTAATGTCAGAGATTGGAACTTCAACTCCTCCTGAGTATAATCCATTAGCGACAAATACCATAACGGCATTTCCTTTTATCGTTTCGCCGTCGATTTCCATTTCATAATCAAATGAATTGTCTTGTGTTAATGTTTCAAAAATTTTTGGAATGTATGTCAATACACCGAATGTTGATTTGTCAGCGTCTTGCATTTTTTGTGCGTTTTCTGATGCCATTCCCACTGTCCAGAAATTCAGAGCGATTTTGTCGTCATTTAATATACAGTCGTATTCTTTGACTTCTGCATCTAACAAATTCTCACTTGCTTCTACTGGATTTGCTCCTATGTTAACAGTTTTTGAGAAATCGTTGAACGATCCTCCTGGAATAATTCCTATAACAGGATCCATATCGTAATCGTATAAGCCGTTGATGACTTCGTTTATTGTTCCGTCACCTCCAACTACAATTACTAAATCAAAATCTTTTAATTCTTCACATTTTTTGTAGAAATCACCTTGTTCTTCGCTTTGGAAAAACACTGTTTCATTTGATAATTTTAATATATTAGGACTACATTTGCCTAATACTTCAAATATATCTTGTTGTCCTGAATTATCGTGATACATAACGATTGATTTTTTGAATTTATTCATTAAATTCCTCCTAAAAATTTTACGATTTGTACAATTATCATTATGATAGGCTGGTGAATTAAATAAATCATCAAACTTTTTTTGCTCATTTTTGATAATACATTCTCTCTTACATTTAATTTTATATCTAAAAAGTCTCCTGCGCAATATCCAACTAGATACATAAAATACCAGGGTAGTAATGGGAAATAGTCGCCACTGTAGAACTTGTCGTTGTAGAATCCCACGAAACTAAATAAATTGGTACTTATATCCATTGGATGAGCGCTTATTCTGTAAGTTAGAATGAAAATTACAAAAGATAGGGCACACAATATTTTTTTGTTAAGGGTTAATTTGTCGACAAAAATCGTTATGAATGACGCCAAGCATAACAGGTGAATTATTCCAAAAACTATGAAAAACTCATTTGCGAAGAAATACGTCACCACACTCAAAACCATAGCCACGATAAAAAGCGTGATGGTGTGTTTCTTGTGATTGCGAGATAAATTGAAGCAATAGCCCGATATCAAAATAAAGCTTATGCAGATGAATCTCTCCCAAATCATTCCCGGAGTATTTTCAAACCATTCTATTTTGAAATTTTCCATGTAAACCAAATCAAATAATAAATGGTAGATTACCATGTTGACAATTGCAAATCCCCTTAACGTATCGATCAAATTATTTCTTTCCATTATATCATTGGCGAAAATACTTTCAGAATTACGGATAGTATTTTTCTAAATAAGCTTTGGTTTTCCAATTGACGTGAAAATATTTCTTGTGATTGTGATTGCATTTCCAAGAAATCTTCCTTTAAGTCATCGACTATGTGTGAATCGTAGTACATCGCTCCGTTTTCAAAATGCAGATACAAGGATCTAAAATCCAAATTAATTGAGCCGATTACACAGTGATTGTCATCTGAGACACAACTTTTTGCGTGCAAAAATCCTGGAGTATATTCGAAAATCCTAACACCTGCTTCTAAAAGAGTTTTGTAGTATGTTCTTGTAACCATATACACCAATTTTTTGTCTGGAATTCCTGGAGTTATGATTCTAACATCGACACCACTTAAAGCCGCATCTCTTAGGGAATCGATCATGTCATCTGATGGAATCAAATACGGAGTTGTAATGTAGAAATATTTTCTGGAACGAGACACCAATTGCATGTACGCACCCTTTCCAACAGGAACATCGTCTAATGGAGAATCCGTATAAGGTTGGCAATAGCCTTCGTTTTCAGAAACATCAGGCACAGTTTTTTCGAAATAATATTTGTAGTCAAGCTCGTTATCGTCGTACAATTCCCAAATTGACAAGAACATTATTGTAAATGACCACACGCTATCACCAGTAACTCTGATTCCCGTGTCTTTCCAATATCCAAATCTTTGGATTTTATTCATGTATTCATCCGCCAAATTAAAACCGCCAGTGTATGCTATTTTTCCGTCGATAACGACGATTTTTCTATGGTCTCTATTGTTGTGACGGGGCATAGGTAGAACTTTGATTTTATTGAAAACTTGAACCTTGATGCCTTTTTCTTCTAGTTTTTTGTAATATCTACGTGAAAGTTTAGTGATGCATCCAAAATCGTCGTACAAAATCCTGACGTCGACTCCTTCTTTTACTTTTTGTTCCAAAACGTCCAAAATATTATTGAACATGTAACCTTCTTCGATAATGAAAAACTCCAAGAAAATATAATCCTTTGCGTTTTTCAAATCTTCCATCAAATATTCAAAGAAAACCTCACCGTTTTTTAAATATTTCGAACTTGTTTTAGAAAATACAGGAGCGTGAGCTGTCGTGTTTATGTAAGTTGCAATGGACTTGGAGTCTCCTTCAAGTTCGTCAATTACATTACCATTCGACAAAATATGGTTGTTAAACGAAGAACTTATCGTATCCATTCGTCTTTGTTGTGCACGAACGAATCTGTTTCTTCTGAAAAACAAATAGAACACCGCTCCGAACAACGGGAATATCCATATAGGAATTAGCCATCCTAGTTTGAAACTCGGGTTTACATCGGTGTTGACCACCATTATAGTAAAAGCGAAGGATATTATAATATTTAATGTGTAGACATACACAAAATTTCTTTGGAAACTTAAAATCAAATAAACTAATAGTGAAATTTGAATGATAAATACAATTGCCAAAAGCATTATTCTACTAGTTAAAAATTTGAATAATTTTTTCATTTTAACCTCCACAAATATTTTTAAATTTACTTAATTATAACACAAAACCCCGGCAAACTTTGAAAATCAATTCAAAATCGCCGAGGTTTATTTTTAAAAATATTATACTAATTTTACTCTGTGATATACTTTTTTACCTTTTTTTATAATAAGTTCATCGTCGTTAAAATCGTGAATTGTTACAATTCTTTTTGGATCAGCTTCCTTCTTGTCATTAACAGAAATTCCGTTTTGAGTTACAAGTCTACGCGCTTCACTGTTTGATTGAGTAAGTCCTGTCATTGTCAACAAATTCAACAAACCAATTCCATTTTCAAAATCCAAAGCTTTCATTTCAGTTGTTGGCATATTTTCGTCAACAGCGTTTGAATTGAACAATGCATTTGCTGTTTGACGAGCTTCTTCTGCTTTTTCTTCTCCGTGAACTAATTTGCACACTTCAAATGCCAAAACTTCCTTAGCTTTGTTGATGTCACTTCCCTCTAAGCTACCAAGTCTCTTACATTCTTCAGTTGGCAAGAATGTCAACATCAACAAGAATTTTTCCACATCTCTGTCGTCTACATTTCTCATGTATTGGAATAAATCGTAAGGAGTTGTTTTGTTTTCGTCCAACCACACAGCGCCTTTTTGTGATTTGCCCATTTTAACTCCGTCAGCAGTAGTTAAAAGTTTGAAAGTCATAGCGTAAACTTTGTCGTTTTCTAATTTTCTAACCAAATCGTATCCGCCCAAAATATTAGACCATTGATCAGAACCGCCCATTTGTAATTTACAACCGTATTTTCTGTACAATACCAAATAATCGTATGATTGCATCAACATATAACTAAATTCAAAAAATGTTAGACCTTTTTTCATTCTGTTTTTGTAACTTTCCAAAGTCAACATTTGATTTACAGAAAAATGAACTCCAATTTCTCTCATGAAATCCAAGAAATTCAAATTCAACAACCAATCCTTGTTGTTTTCAATGTAAGCCTTGTCTTCACCAAAATCGATGAATCTTGTCATTTGAGAATAAAATCTTCTCGCGTTTTCGTCGATAACTTCCTTAGTCATAATACTTCTCATATCGTTACGACCAGAAGGATCTCCAATCATTGTAGTTCCGCCACCTAAAAGGCAAATAGGAATGTGACCATGAGCTTGCATTCTCATCATAACCATCAATTGAATGAAATGGCCAATAGTCAAACTATCTGCAGTCGCATCAAATCCAATGTAAAATGGAACTCTTTCTTTTCCGAGTAAATCTCTCAATTCATCTTCGTATGTAGCTTGTTCAAAATATCCACGCGCTACCAATTCGTCATACACATTTTCATGTTCAAATTCGTAATTAATCATAAACTCCTCCTATAAAATAAAAAAACTCTTGACACGAAAGGGCGAATCTACGCGGTACCACCTTTCTTATCAAAAGCTTATGTTCCATGCAAAGTATGAAACTACCTTGAAAACTCATGTGTTGTAATTCCCGAATAATCGGTACTGGTCACAATCATAATTTTCTATTGAGTTATTAAAATTTTATACTAGAAACTAATTCTAGTCAATAGCAAAATGGTTTTTTTATAATTTCGTAGCCAAATGATTGATAAGAACATCGATAGCAACCTTGTTCTTGCCACCTTTTGGCACAATCAAATCGGCAAATTTCTTACTAGGTTCCACAAAAAGCTCATGCATTGGTTTAACAGTTTCCATATATTGAGTCAAAATCGATTCAATAGTTCTGTCACGTTCCACGACATCTCTTGTAATTCTTCTTTTGAGTCTGACATCTCCGTCGCAGTCCACGAAAACTTTCATATCCATTAAATTGCGAAGTTCTTCATTCTCCAAAACCAAAATTCCTTCTACAATCACAATTGGCTTTGGACTTTTCTTCAAAGTATCAGAGCTTCTAGTGTGAATTGTAAAATCGTAAGTTGGAATGTCGATTTCTTCATTATTAATAATTTTTTTAACATGCTCAATCAACAAATCTGTTTCAAAAGCTTGGGGATGATCGTAATTTAAACTAGCACGTTCATCCATAGTCAAATTGTCATGAGCAAAGTAATAATTATCGTGTTCAATAATTTCTATTTTATCTTCAAAATGTTTTTTCAAAGTCTTCACGATTTCAGTCTTACCTGAAGCACTTCCACCTGCGACTCCCACAATATACGGTTTCATATTAGCCTCCTAGTTATTAGTTAATTTTAATATAAATTTTACAATTTTTCAAGGTTGAAAATTAGGATAACCTTTTAATTATTTGTAGAATAAAATTATAAATTGTGCTAAAATAATATTGAAATGTTTTATTTTGTAAATTTTATTACAAACTTTACAAACAATTCAAGCAAATCACAATTACGGAAAATGTTTTAACAAAAGGAGATTTGAAATGTCAAAAAACACAAAACTTATTATTTACTCGTTGATTTACATATTGTTCATGATAATCATCAGATACACATTGTCTCATGCGCATGGATTTTTGATTGACCATTGCTTGATGATATTCTTGGCTATCGCAGTAGTCCTTGGATATTTCCATGGATTTATTTTCAAATTCAATTTTACGATTGTTTTCGTAGCGATATTTATGATGCTTTTCATCGGACAAATGACACCTCCATCAAGAGGCTTCATCGAATACTCATTTATCGACTTTTATTACGTGTCGGCGGCGACAATCTTTATGTTAGTAGCAGACATAGCAGGATCCATCAGAAAAACTCACTTGATTCAAAAAGAGATTTTCTTGGAACAATTAGAAAAAGAAAAAAACGCCAAATTATTTAAATCGTAATCAATTAAACCATCAAGTGTTTTGCTTGATGGTTTTTGAAATTTTGGTGCAAATTGCTTTAATGTGGAAAAATAAATAAAATAATGTTAAAATATAGATTATAGTTTATTAAAAGAGAAGGAAGAGAATGAATATACTACAAAAATTATCAGAAGAATTAGACATAAAATATGATAACGTTGTTAAGACAGTTGAATTATTAGATGAGGGAAATACAATTCCATTTATCGCCAGATACAGAAAAGAAATCACTGGAAATTTGACTGACGAAACGTTGAGACAATTAAACGATAGGCTTACATATTTGAGAAACTTGCAAGAAAGAAAAGATGACATCACACGTCTTATCGATGAGCAAGGAAAACTCACTGAAGATTTGAAAAAACAAATCGATGATGCGACTATTTTGACAGAATTAGAAGATATTTATCTTCCATTTAAGCCTAAGAAGAGAACTCGCGGTTCAATCGCTGTAGAATTGGGACTACAACCAGTAGCAGATATGATAATGGAGAAAACTCACTCTTTATCTGAGATTGAGAAAAAAGCCTCAGAATTTGTCAACGGAGAAGAAATCAAAACAGTTGATGATGCTATTAGTAAAAGTTTGGACATCATAGCAGAATTCGTATCTGAACAAAAAGTATTCAGAGATATAGTTCGTAATTCATTCATAACTGATGGGGTTATGAAAACCGAAGAGAAAAACGAAGACGAATCTGGAACATACAAGATGTACTACGATTATTCAGAAAAAGTAAAAGATGTCAAAGCACACAGAGTTCTTGCGGTATTTAGAGGAGAAAAAGAAGGGTTTTTGAAAGTTTCGTTCATTTTAAATGACGATTACAATATTTTCAAAATTATGAGAAAAATCGCAAGAAATAATGATTTTGAAACTTATGATTTGATTGAAAAAGCTGTCAAAGACAGTTACAAGAGATTGATCGTTCCATCAATCGAAACAGAAGTGCGTCAAAGCATGAAAGAAATGGCAGACGATGAATCAATCGGCGTATTCAAAAGCAATTTGAAACCATATTTGATGCAGCCTCCTATCAAAGAAACTGCAATTATTGGACTTGACCCGGGATTTAGAACTGGTTGCAAAGTTGCTGTAATTTCTGAATACGGAGATTTCTTGGACAGTGCTGTAATTTATGTAACTGATGCTAGAAAACAAATCCAAAGGGCAGATGAAACTTTGAAGGAATTTATCGACAAATACAACGTAAAGCTAATCGCAATCGGTAACGGAACAGCTTCTCGTGAAACAGAAAAGTACGTATCTGATTTGTTAGCGCAAATCGACGATGAAATCTTTTATGCAATCGTAAACGAAGCGGGAGCAAGTATTTACTCTGCATCAAAACTTGCAATCGAAGAATTCCCTGATTTAGATGTAACAATAAGAGGTGCTATTTCGATTGCACGTCGTATTCAAGACCCACTTGCAGAATTGGTCAAAATCTCTCCACAATCAATCGGAGTTGGACAATATCAACACGACGTCAACCAAAAGAAATTGAAATCATCACTTGAAGAGGTAGTGGAGGATTGCGTTAACACAGTTGGTGTCAACATAAACACAGCAAGCTCTGCGCTTTTGAATTACGTATCTGGAATTACGAAAACAACTGCGAAAAACATCGTGGATTACAAAATAGAAAACGGACCATTCACTAATCGTCAAGAAATCTTGAAAGTAAAAGGAATTGGACCAAAAGCATTCGTACAATGTGCAGGATTTTTGAGAATTCCTGAAAGCGAAGAAATATTAGATAACACAGAAGTTCACCCAGAAAGTTACGAAATCGCAAAACAAATTATGAAATACGATTTGAACGATATAGATGTGAAAAAACTATCCGAAGAATTAGAAGTAGGAGAACCTACTTTGCGTGATATAATCGAAGAACTTAAAAAACCAGGGAGAGATCCACGTGACGAAATGCCAAAACCAGTTCTAAGACAAGATGTATTGTCAATCGATGATTTGGAAGAAGGAATGATAGTCACAGGAACGGTTAGAAATGTCGTGGACTTCGGAGCATTCATAGACATCGGAATAAAAGAAGACGGACTTTGCCATATTTCTAAGATGAGCAATTCTTACATCAAAAACCCAAGAGAAGTGTGCGAAGTAAGTGACACCGTAAAAGTAAAAATAATTGGAATAGATAAAGAAAGAGGATTGGTTTCCTTGTCGATGAAATTATAAAATGGGCGCTATTATAGCGCTTATTTTTATGAGGTGAGTTATGAATACAAAATACGTTATAAAAAATGCAGCAGTTAGTCCAGATGATTACAACGAATTGCGTGAAAAATCTGGTATTGGAAATAGAAAATCGAAGGAAAATGCGGAAACTGCAATAGAAAATTCTCTTTTCATTACATCGATTTACGATGGGGATAAGTTGATTGCGATGGCAAGGGTTGTCGGAGATGGGGCGATTAGTCTTGTGGTTACTGATGTGATGGTGAATTCAGAATATCAAAAAAATGGTTTGGGAAGAGTTTTAATGAATGAGATTAACAAATACTTGGACGAAAATTATGATGAAGATGCGTATATTATTTTGCTTGCGAACACTCCTTACGATGCATTTTACGAAAAATTTCATTTCAAACAATTTCCTAACAAGAAGGGGATGCTAAGAGTTTTGTGAACTTTGAATTAAATATTTTAGTATCACAAAATTTTTGTTCGTAGTTTTAACGAAAAGTGTTTTATTAATTGGCCGTATTATGATAAAATTTATTCAACGCGAAAATTTTTTCGTAAAATTTATAGGAGGAATTTATGAAATCTAAATCTAAGATGAGCTATAACTTGTCGGTAATTTTACTAATTCCACTTGGTATAGCTATCAATTTTGTTGGTGCAAATTTGAATGCAGCATTAAAATTGCCAGTTTATTTGGATGTTATAGGAACTGTGTTCACAGGCGTGTTGTGTGGTCCTTGGATCGGTTTTCTTACAGGTGTTGTCACAAATATCGTGACATCTGTTACAAATCCAACGCAACTTCCATACATGGTTGTAAGTGGTGCAATTGGCTTGATTGCAGGGATTTGTGGAAAGAAGGCAATGTTCAAGACTCCAGCGAGAACATTTGTAGTAGGAATTATTATTTGGCTTGTGGCGATGATTACGTCTGCGCCAATTACTGTTTTGGTTTTCGGTGGCGTTACTGGAGCGAGTGGCTCTAGTGCAATCACTACATTTTTGGTTGCAACAGGAAAAGGATTATGGGAATCTGTTATTGGTTCAACTGTTCTTACAGAAACTTTGGATAAGTTTTTGACTTCGTTTGCAGTCTATTTCCTTATAAAATCCATCCCTAACAGAAATTTGTTGAGATATCCTAATGGAATTCAATACATAAAAGAAAAGAAGAACAAATACGTGAGAGGTGCAAAATGATATCTAAAATTTTCCCAACAACAAAACTTTTTATGGTTATAGTTACAGTTATTATTTCGTTGGTTTTGCCATGGCAATTCGCATACCTTTTTGTACTTCCAGTAAGCTTGATATTATCTTTGTTGGATAATAAATTCAAACAATACGTGAAAAAATTGTGGATAGTTTTGTTATTAGTATTATTAATAATGTTTTTGTTCCAATTATTCTTGGACAAATCAACAGAAAACGTGTATTTGAATCTAGGATTTATGAGAGTGACACTTAACGGAATATTAAATGGTTTGGAACAAACAAAATTCATTCTAACGCTTATAACTTTGTTTTTATTATTCTTTGAAACGACTGACATTGAAGATTTGATGATAGCTCTTCAACAAAAAAGAGTAAGTCACGTTACAAGTTACGTAATAATGGCGACAATGACTATGATTCCAGAAATGATTAAGAAAAGTTCCAAAATCATAAAAGCCCAAGAAGCACGTGGAATTGAAACAACAGGCTCCATCAAAAACAGAGCGAAGGCGTTCTTCCCGTCACTTGGACCTTTGATTATATCCTCACTTTCAGAAATTGATGAAAAGACAATTACACTTGAAGCGCGTGGATTTGCATCTGAAAACGAAAAAACATGCCTCAAAGAAATCAAGAAAACAACTACAGACAGAATTATTTTCTACGTGTTTATCGCATTAGTTGTGTTAGTGTTGCTGTGGAGGTTTAAATAATGATAGAACTTAAAAATGTTTCATTCAAATATGAACTTCAAGAAGAAAAAACGATAAAAAACATGGATTTGTACGTTAAACAAGGCGAATTTGTAGGAATTATCGGCAAAAATGGTTCCGGCAAGACGACTTTGTGCAATATCATTAGAGGGATAATTCCAGACTTCGTTCAAGGTACAATCACAGGAAGTATATCTATCGACAATAAAAACATTAACGATATCGAACGAGGAGAAATGGCGGAATTAGTTGGATTTGTGTTCCAAAATCCATTCAGCCAAATCTCTGGAATAAAGAAAACGGTGTTTGAAGAAATAGCCTACGGACTTGAAAACTTGGGAGTTGAAAGAGAAGAAATCAGACAAAGAGTAACTGATGTTATAAAACTTCTGAAGATTGAAGATTTGCAAGACAAAAATCCAAATGAATTATCTGGTGGACAATCTCAAAGAGTTGCAATAGCATCAATCATCGTAATGAATCCAAAAGTATTGATATTTGATGAGCCTACAAGTCAGCTTGACCCACTAGGAACTGAAGAGATCTTCGATATTTTAAAACTTTTGAAATCACAAAACAAAACCATAATATTAGTCGAACACAAAATTGATTTGATAGCAGAATACGCCGATAGAGTTGTGGTAATGGACAATGGAGAAATCATCTTCAACGGTGAAACTCACGAAGTTTTATCAAACGACAAAATCGAACAGCACAATGTATCTATGCCTATAGTTTCAAAACTTGCATGCAAATTAAATGAAGAAAAGCCAGGATTTTTCAAAAACATCCCTATAACTTTAGATGAATGCAAGAAAGAATTGGAGGAAAACTAATGAGCAAATTAGAATTTAAAAATGTAAGCTTTACTTATCCTAACGGATTCAAAGCGATTAACGATTTGAATTTGGTCGTGAATTCTTCAGAAAAAGTTGCAATTGTGGGACAAAATGGAGCCGGAAAATCGACTTGTGCAAAACTGATGAACGGGTTATTGAGACCAAGCTCTGGGGAGATTTTGTTAGATGGAAGTAACACAAAAAATATGACCACAGCACAAATATCCAGAAAAGTAGGCTACGTATTCCAAAATCCAAACGATCAAATCTTCAACTCCACAGTTTACGATGAAGTCGCTTTTTCGTTGAGAGCGTTGAAAGTCGACGAAGATGAAATGGACAAACGTGTCAGACAAGCTTGTGAAATCTGTGAACTTTCAGAATATTTGGACGACCATCCTTATGATTTGCCATTTAGTACGAGAAAATTCATAACGATAGCAATTACAATCGCAAATGACTGCGACATTTTCATATTTGACGAACCGACAGCAGGGCAAGATGCATATTCTATGAGTTGCTTGAAAAGAGTAATCGATCATTTGCACGATTTGAACAAAACAATCATAACGATAACTCACGATATGGAATTTGTCGTTGAAAATTTCGACAGAGTTGTCGTAATGTCCAACAAAGAAATCATTAAAGATGCTGATAAGAAGGAAGTTTTTGATGAAGATGAAATCCTACAAAAAGCGTACATCCAACCACCTGTTGTCAAAAGACTTTGCAACTCAATTAATTTGAACGAAAAATTATTGTCGGTGGATGATTTTGTAGATTACATCAAAAATTTTGGAGATGCTAATGATTAATTGTATATTGGATTTTGATCCGGGAGTTGATGATGCAGCAGCTTTATTTGCAATTAAAAATTCGAAAAATTTAAAGCTGTTGGCACTTTCTTCAGTAAATGGAAACGTATCAATCGAACACACAACAAGAAACATGCAATGCTTGGCAAAACTTTTGGACATAAATGTTCCGATGGGAAAAGGACAAGAAGTACCACTTGTAAGAGAGCCTTATTTTGCATCAGCTCATGGAAATGATGGAATTGCAGGATTAAGAGATATGATAGAATCAGAAGATGTAGGAGAACTTTCAAGCGAAAATTCCGTTACAATGATGCACGAAATCATTCAAAAATCGACTGAAAAAATCACAATCATTGCAGTAGGACCACTTACAAACATCGCGCTATTGCTTCGAACTTTTCCAGAAGACAAGGAAAAAATCGAACAAATTAGCATAATGGGGGGATCCATTACAAGAGGTAACGTCACAAGTCTAAGCGAATTTAATTTCTTTGTCGATCCAGAAGCAGCGAAAATTGTATTTGAAAGCGGCGTTAAAATCATAATGGCAGGACTAAATGTAACACAAAAAGCTAGTATACCTGATGAACAAATTCAATTTTTGGATAAAATTGAAACAAAAACAGCCAAATTTGCACACAAAATATTGAAATACTACACGTCAAACGATGCAGGAATTCACGACCCTTGCTCAGTAATCGTATTGGATAACCCAGAAGTTTTCGAAACGGAAGACATGTATATTAAAATTGACACCCAAAACGATGAAACAAGAGGAATGAGCTACAGAGATTTGATTAAAGAAGAAAATGGTGAATTCAACTGCAAAGTGATTACAGAAATTGACATCGATAAATTCAGAGAAATATTGATGCAAGCTCTAACAGAATAAAACTTACTCCGGGGTAATTTCTCGGAGTTTTTTGTTTATGAAAGAAAATTTCCCAAGAAATTATTGCATTTAAAACTCAATATGCTACTATAGAAATAGTAGTGTGTGTTATAAACAATTTAAATATAAAAAAATACAAAACGCTACTTTAAAAAACAAATTTTGTTATAATTCAAGCTAAAATTCAAAAGGAGATGAATAACGATGAATAACAAGATTTTTAAAAAAGCGCTCGCCGAAAGAAGAGATAAATCTTCTAGCAGAAGACCTAGATATGCTCTTAGAAAACTTAGCATTGGGGTAGTGTCTTGTATAATTGGATACGCATTTTTGATTGGTGGGAACGTTTCATTTGCAGAAACTGACACACATCCTAGTGATCAAATCGAAGAAATTTTTGAAAAATCAGAAATTTCAGAAGAAAAAATCGCAGATAACACTTCAAATATTTCTGATGAAAAAACTGAAATAAAAGAAATTGATATTACTTCTTATAGTTCCGAAGAAAAATCAAATTCTACTGAAAACTTTGAAGAAAAACAAGAAATTCCCGGACATAATGCACAATTTACAATTGTTTTCGATGCTAATGGTGGAAAATTTGACACAGAAAATAATACATTGACTGTAAATTCTGGAGATAATGCGATATTTTCTGAAATTCCATCTTTTTATGGAAAAATATTTGTAGGTTGGGCAAGTAGTCCCGATGCTACTGAAGCACAAAAAGATATTTTGCAAAACATATCTTCGAACAAAACTGTGTATGCTGTGTGGAAAGTTGATAAAACAACAACTGCTAAAACTGAACAAAAACCAATTGTGACTTCAGAAAAACCAGAAGATGTTTCTGATTATGTGAGTCTCAATTTTAATGCGACATCTTTCACTGAAGATGATGGAACTTTGCATTATGGAAAATTATTAAATGAAAAAAATGAAGAAGTTGAAACTAACAATGAAATAGAAGGCGTGAAAACAAGGACTTATTGGGTGCTTAAATCTGCCACTTGGAAAGACATAAAAGATTTTACTGATAAAGAAGGGAAAAATGTTTATCAAAATCTGACAGCTAGTAGTGGAGATGAAAAGCACCAATTTTTAGGTTGGGCGGATAGTTCTAGCTTGGATACTGTAGTAAATCTTGCAAATAAATTTGAAGATACATCTGTGATTGGAGAAAATCCTAATGACAGATTGAATTTCTACGCGAAGTATAAGACGAATGATGTGATTTATTACGGAAAAACTGATACTTCAAATCCAACCTACGATTCTGACGGATACAAGATTAATCTGAATAGTGACTACAACAAGGTAACTTTTAAATTGAAAGATGAAAAAATAGGAAAAGTCTATTTGAAAGAAGAGCAAAAAGATTTACTGGGAAAAGATGTCGTAGCAAATGATGATGGATCCATTGAACTTACAGATGCTAAAATTAACGATAAGGAAATCACTGTCTTCGTTCACAAATCAAAAGCACAATCTACAGGATTTAGAGATATTAAAATTGAAACTGATTCCATCGACAAAAACTATCAATACTGGTATTGGTATAGAGGAGAACTTGATGGTGTAAAAAGAGAGGATGACTGGGAACTTGTTTTTCCGCCTAGCTTAAATGGGATAAAAAATCCTGAGGAAGTTTGTTTTGTGCCACTTTTTGTTACAAACGGTCAGGATGTTACAGAATTTAAAAGTAAGCCAGCCCCTCCTAAAATGCCTTTAGTTGGTAAAAATAGCACAAGAACTAGATTTGAACTTGTAACTTTGAAAAAAGAAGAGCAAATAGATGATATTTTGAGAAAAGATGGAAAGTCATATTTCGATAGAACTTACGTGGTTTTCAGAGAATATAAAGCAGATTTTATTTTCGAAAAACATCCACCAGAAAATTCAGGACCTGTCTTACCAAAGCTAAAAGAAGAATTCAAGAACAATTACACAAATCCACATTGGTATGACAATCAAAAACGTAAATATAGTTATTACGATAATGTTGATTTGTCAAATGAAATAATTTACAAATCCAAAATCTATACAGCTAAAGCCACAAGAATCCCAGTTATTCACGAAATTAATGAAGCTTCTGAAATTATTCAAGGAACAGCTGAAACAGGGGGAGTAGTTAATTTGTACGTGGATGGAAAATACAGTGGGGAAGCTGTAGTCGATAGTAAAGGGCGATGGAAGTTCAATCAAACAGACAGATTCAGCCTAAAAGAAGGTAGCGAGATTGAAATAAAATACTCATCCTACAAAAGGACACTTCCAGCTAGTGCTAAAATCATTGTAAAAAAAGCAGCTGACAATATCAAATTTAATCCGATTTATACAGGCAGCGTTGCAAATCCAGGAGAAAAAGCAACAGTTAGCGCACCGAAATTTATTAATGAATTAAACAAATCTGAACTTGTAGATAATTCTGTTGTGAAAAAGTTCGAACTTATAGAAAAAACAATTGAAGGTGTTTCTATTGACAAAAAAACAGGAGAAATAACTTACAATACGAAAGAATCAGATGCAGATAAGACGATAGATTTGAATGTAAAAGTTACTTATTTGGATGATACAACAGAAAATGTAAACACAACTATAAAAATCAATCCACTTTCTGACATTATTAATCGTGAAGAAAATCCTAGCGCACAAATTCCTGACGGTTATGTAAGAGTTAGAATTATTGCAGGAGAGGGTGTCAGATTAAAGGAAATAGAAAAAATCTACGATATCAAAAAAGGATTGAGTTTGAGTGAAACTTTGTATCCAGAAGTGGAAATAAATCCTGAAAACATAAACGACTACAAAGAGCCAATAAGTTGGACAATAAGTCCAGGAGAAGCAATAGAAAATTCTGTTGAAATAGTTGCAAATGCAACAAAAACACAAGCATTTGCAAATAATCCTGCTGGAAAAGAAATCAAAATCTTCGAAGGAGAAACGATAGAAGCTGAAAAACTAATAGATAATCTACAAAATTTGCCAGCAAACACAACCTTTGAATTTAAAGAAAAACCTGACACAACAACAGCGGGAACAATAGATGCGACAATAATCGTAAAATATTCTGACGGATCTGTATACGAAGTAAAATCTACCATTATCGTTCAAAAACAAGCAGCCATCATCACACCGATACCAGAAGTAGAAGCGATCGATGAAATAGTGGAATTCGGCAAAATATACGACTTGACTGATAATATCAAAAACTTGCCAGAAAAAGCAACAGTCGAAGACATCACAGAAAAAGGTGCGATTGATACAAAAACTTCTGGAAATTACATCGGTAAAGTCAAAGTAACATTCGAAAATGGCGAGGCAAGAATTGTGAGAGTAAAAGTCGTTGTAAACAAATCACTTGCAGAAGTTAATGAGCCTGCTGGAAAAGAAATCAAAATCTTCGAAGGAGAAACGATAGAAGCTGAAAAACTAATAGATAATCTACAAAATTTGCCAGCAAACACAACCTTTGAATTTAAAGAAAAACCTGACACAACAACAGCGGGAACAATAGATGCGACAATAATCGTAAAATATTCTGACGGATCTGTATACGAAGTAAAATCTACCATTATCGTTCAAAAACAAGCAGCCATCATCACACCAATACCAGAAGTAGAAGCGATCGATGAAATAGTGGAATTCGGCAAAATATACGACTTGACTGATAATATCAAAAACTTGCCAGAAAAAGCAACAGTCGAAGACATCACAGAAAAAGGTGCGATTGATACAAAAACTTCTGGAAATTATATCGGTAAAGTCAAAGTAACATTCGAAAATGGCGAGGCAAGAATTGTGAGAGTAAAAGTCGTTGTAAACAAATCACTTGCAGAAAAATTTGTGCCTGAAGTAAAAGTAATTGAAGTTGAATCGGAAGAATTATCGACAGAAGTTCTAGGATCTGCGATTGTAAATTTTCCACGAGATTCTAAAATTGAAATCAAATCTAAATCTGAAGGAAAAGTATTGGTAACCATAAAATTTTCAGATGGATCAGAAAGAGATATCGAAATTTCTTATAAGATAAAAGAAATTAAGACAGATGTTGAAAATCCTGAAACAAATGATGATGAGGGGAAAAATACAGAAAAAAATATAGATACGATAAAACCTACTGAAGAAAAATTTGAAAAAAAACCTCAAACGAGTCATCAAACCTCAAAAACGTCTGAAAAATCATCAAAAAGACCAGAAAAATTGATGCCAGATAAAAAATTCGAATCTAATTCAAAAACAACAAAGGATAAAAAATTAGTAGAAATAAAAGATGGCTTGGATAACGGAGATATATCGCACAATAAAGAAAAAGTAAAAAAATCCAACCCTAAATCACAATTGCCGAAAGCAGGAACAAGCGTAGAAATTACTAACCTAACACTTGCATCTCTTTTCTATACAATAGGTGCGTATTTTACAAAAAAGAAAAGATAATTACACAATCAAAAAACACCTCATATGAGGTGTTTTGTTTTACTATTTAGCGTCTGGAACTTCTGTAGCAGGATCAGAATTTGTTCCAAATCTTGTGATAATTGTTAAAATCATCATTGCCAATAATACGTATTGGTTAACTAAGAATGGAATGATATCTGTTGGTGCAACTTTTCCTGCAGTAAGTCCAGAAGCGATTAAGATTTGTGCTCCGTAAGGGATAATTCCTTGTACAACACAGCTTGTTGTATCCAAAAGTGATGCAACACGTGATGGTTTTACGTCGTATTCTTTTGTCATTTCAGCTGCTACTTGACCAGTAATCAAAATAGAAACTGTATTGTTTGCTACAGCAGCGTTTGTAAGTCCAACTAATGTTGCAATTGCAGCTTCAGCACTTTTTTGTCCTTTAACTTTCTTTTTAACTTTCATTATGATCCAATCAATACCGCCGTGTTTTCTAACCATGTAGGCAAGACCACCAGTGAACATTGATAATAAGAAGATTTCTAATACTCCTGTGAAACCTTCGAAAATTGTTTTGGACAACATAATTGTGTCGAATTTTCCGTAAATCATACCAATTATCCCAGCTAGTAATGTACCAGAGAATAATACTAATAATACGTTCATTCCCATTAATGCAGTTACAATTACTAATAAATAAGGAATTACATAAACCAAGTTGTAACTTTCTTTAACCATTGTTATTGTTGTTTCTGGTCTTCCTATGATTGCGAAAATAATTGTAGAAATTATTATTGCTGGGAATGCAAATCTTGAGTTCATTACGAATTTTTGTTTCATTCCGATATTTTGTGTTCTAGTAGCTGCGATTGTTGTATCTGAAATCAATGACAAGTTATCTCCAGCCATTGCTCCACAAATCAAAGCTGCAAGCATAAGTGCTGGATTGATTCCTATTTTTTCTGCAACACCGAAAACTATAGGTCCCAATGCTACTACTGATCCTACAGATGAACCAGTCGCAATTGACAAGAATGTAGAAATCAAGAAAATTCCTGGTACCAAGAAGTTTACAGGTACGATTGATAAACTGAAGTTTACAACAGAATCTACAGCGCCACTTGCCTTAGTAACTTGAGCAAATGCTCCAGCTAATAAGTAAATAATACACATGATAATTATGTTTTCATCGCCGCAACCTTTTACGAAATCGTCGGCTTTTTCGTTGATAGTTCCTTCAAAAATAATGAATGCTACAGCAACACCAATCATTATAGAAATAGGTGAAGGAATTTGATAGAATGGCATTTCTACTCCACGAAGTGACAATACTACACCTGATAATACATAGAATAGCACGAACACTACAAGTGGAAGAAGTGCTTTTTTATTTGGTTTCATTTTTTAGCTCCTTTAATCTTTTATAATTTCCAAATTCACGTCCATATTCCATGAACGCGTCGATATTTTCCATTTTTGTTCCTTTTGGAATTTGACAACCTGTAGACAACACATATCCACATGGAGAATCGTAACCGATGTCGATACATTCTTTTACAGATTTTTTAACATCTTCAGTATTTCCTAAATACATAACATCTACTGGAGGAACATTTCCTGTAATTACAACGTCGTTACCAAGAATTTCCTTAGCTTCCAATAAACTTTCGCAGTTATCCAATGAGAAGTTACCAATTCCAGAATCTTTTAATAGTGGCCACAAATCTTTAGAATCACCACAAATATGCAAACCTGCAGAAGAACCGCAGTATTTTTTAACATCTGCAATATTTCTCTTCAAATATGGAAGTGAAAATTCTTCGAATTGTTTCTTACGAATCAAAGTAGTACTTGAAACTGGATCGGCAAATCCCATTCCAAAACCTCTACTACCAACTTCCTTAATGTATTCTCCGTTGTTAATAGTGATTATATCCATAATTTTATGAACGGCATCCTTTTTCTTAACCATCCAACGAAGCAAAGTTTCAGTTCCCAAAACACTTGCGGCTACAGAGAATGGTCCAGTCATTGCAGCACCGATTGATGCAACATCTCCGACTTGATCTCTGATTTTTTCCAATGCTTCTATCAACACTGGTAGCTTTCCATCTTTTAATGGATTGATGATTTTTAATTTTTCGATATCTTCGACCTTTTTCACAACTGGATCTTTTAATTGTGAAATACTATCTTCTGGATACCAAATTTCAGTTCCCATGGCTTCTGCCATTCCTCTTAAAGTAGTGGAAACACTGATGGAATCGTGGTAGAACCTTTTGAACAAAGCTACTTCCGTATCGGCGATTACATCAGAATTTGAATAATAATCCCAAGTTTTATATCCCAAATAGTCACTCATAGTAACGCCCATATCAGGAACAACTGGAATTCTGTCCATTTCTTCACCTTTTGAGAAGGCCTCCATTCTCTCCTTTGGAGTCATCTCGTCTTTGAACATATAAATCCTCCTTTTTAAATTTTAAAAATAACTTAATGAATTTGTTGCTATAAATTGCATTATCATTCTATCATAGAAAAATTCAGCCATTTATTGAAATATTTTATAAGTGGTAGTTTTTATTCATTCAAATTAAATAAAAACTTATCAAAATTGATTTATAGATTAAAAATTTTTAATTTAACACAAAAATATTTTTGTGATAATGATTTCTTAATTGACAAAAAGAAATATAAGATAAAAATAATCATAAAAATTTATCATAACAAAGTATTTACTTTATCGAAAATGAAAACTTAATTTATTTGATTATCCAATAAGTCATTATTATTTGGGCAATATCCAATATCAAATATGTTAAAATAACAATGGGTGATAATATGAAAACAATAATAGTGTCGGGATTTTTAGGTTCAGGCAAGACAACTTTTATCAATCACATTTTGGGTTTTTCCAAAAATACTTTGGTATTGGAGAATGAATTTGGAGATGTGAGTATTGATTCAATGTTGATTAAAAACGACGATATAATTGAAATCAATTCGGGATGTATTTGTTGTGGATTGAAGAGCGATTTTAAGGAAATTATTCACAAAATCGACAAAGACCAATTTGAATACATCATAATTGAGCCGACAGGAGTTGCGAAGCTAACGGATATATTGGAAGTTTTGAAAGACGAAGAAAATTTGCAAATACAAAAATGCGTGACAATTGTCGATTGCGACAGTTACATTTGCTTTCATGATGATTTTGGAGAATTTTTCAATGATCAAATCAAAAACGCTGATATAATATACATAACGAACATTGAAAACTTGGAAGAAGAAAAAATCGATGAAGCGAAAAAGTCAATCGAACAATTTAACAAGCATGCAATTATTCATAAGGAAGATTTCAGAAAGATAAATCCAAATGATATTGTAAGTGAATTTGATGATAATAAAAAGCAAGAGAAACACAAATGTTGTTGTCACGGACATGGTCATAAATGCTGTGGCAAACACCATCATCACGACCACGGTGAACATTCTCACGAGGATTCTAAGTTTAAGACCAATGTTCAAAAGAAATTGAAATTCAATTCAAAAGAAGATTTGGAAAAGTTTTTGGATTCAAAAAGTATCGTGAGAGCGAAGGGGAATGTAGAGATTGCAGATAAGAAAGTTTTCGTTAGCAAAACTTTGAGTGGATTAGAAGTATCAGATTCGTTATCTGATAGCGATGATTTTGTAATAATCGAGGTGAATAATGAGTAAAGTTGGAACTTATGATTGTATTGTAATGGAAACTACACCCATCACTGATCCGGGATTATTTGAAGATGCGGACTGTTTGGTAGAACATTTCAAGGATAAGGACTATGCGAGTATTCCGATGTCTTCTACATTAGAATCAGAAGCTATGGGTGCTGTCGCAGAACTTGGAAAAGTCAGCAAGTACAAGTACGATAATGTGGATGATATTGTGATTGATTTTGATTACAATCAAAAACATGTCAAAGCTTTGTTTGAAACAATTGACAAGATGAAGGACGATAAAAGAGTAATTGTTGAGGTTGCTGGTCCATTGGTTATATTAGATAACTTGGCAAGTTCAGAAGTGGTTTTCAGATCTTTCAGGAAAAAACACGATAAAATCGTTGAACTTTACGATGAAATAAGAAAAGCTTTGGTGGAATATATCGAAAAATTGGTTGACAGTGGAATACAATTGATTAGTTTTTCCGATAGTTTGGCGGGTGCTGATATTATTGGTCCTAAGCAAATGCAGTTATATGTGGACGAGTTTCTAATGAAATTTTTGGAAGATATTCAAAACATCGACAAGCCATTTAATTTTCACTTGTGCCCTAAGTCCACAATGGCGTTGATAAGCTTGGATAAAGCAGAGTTTAAACCTATTGAAAAAAATGAAGAACAAAGATATGTAGACTTTTTGTTTGAAGGAGAACACAAGATTTTCGGAGACAGATGTATGAATTTGTCAGATAAGAAATTTAAGAAGATAAATGAGATTTTAATTAGGGGGTAGTATGAATACACAACAAGAATATTTAGATAAAATGGCAGAAATGGTAGTAGAAATGGAAGATGAAGACATCGCTGAGGTGTGCCAAGAATATATAGACAAGGGATTTGATGCTAAACAAGGTATCTTCGACGGACTTATTAAAGGTATGCAACAAGCAAGTAAGCTTTTTGATGAAGAAGAATATTTTATCACAGATATTTTGCTTTGCAGTGATGCAATGTATGCTGGTTTGGACGTTTTACAAAAACATGTAGAAATGAATGACGACGACATACTAGGCGTTGGAGTTATCGGAGTTGTTGAAGGAGATACTCACGATATCGGAAAAAACTTGGTAAAATTGATGATGCAAACTGCAGGATTTAAGATGATTGATTTGGGTCGTGATGTTAAATTACAAAACTTCATCGATGCAGCAGTCGAAAACGATGCTGATTTGATTTGTATGTCAACTTTAATGACAACTACTATGGACAACATGGGTAAAGTTATCGAAATGTTAAAAGAACAAGGTCTTAGAGACAGATTCAAGGTTATGATTGGTGGAGGACCTATATCTCAAACTTTTGCTGATAAAATCGGTGCGGATTCTTACACTGAAAATGCTGTAGAAGCTGTGGAAGCTGCTAAGAAATTAGTTGGAAAAGATAAGTAGGATAGAAATGATTAACGAAAAAGATAGATTGAAGAATGCTTTAAATCATATTTTCATCGACAGAATTCCTGTGATTTGTCCGGGTGGAATGATGAATATGATATCCAAAGAGCTAATGGAATTGAAAGATATTTATCTTCCAGAAGCTCACTTGGATGCTAGGAAAATGGCTGATTTGGCAAAAGCTATCTACGACGAGAAAATTTTTGAGAATATCGGAGTTCCATTCTGCATGACGATTGAAGCTGAAGATATGGGTTCTGTTGTCGATTTTGGAAATGAAATTTATGAACCACACGTTATTGAATACGCATTCGATAACATCAAAGATTGGGAAAAGATAAAAGATTTCAAGAAGGAAGATTCCAGAAGTGATATCGTGATTGAGGCTATTAAAATCTTGAAGGACGAAGAAAAAAACGCCCCAATTATTGGAAATATCACAGGACCTGTTAGCACTGCATCATCAATAATGGATTCTGTAAAATACTACAAGGCTCTTAGAAAAGACCCACAAAGAGTTCACGAATTTATGGATTATGTGACAGATCATTTAATAGAATTTGCGAATAGACAAATAGACGCAGGAGTAGATGTTATCGCAGTTTCAGATCCTTCTGGTACTGGTGAAATTATGGGACCTAAATTCTTCAAAGAATTCACTGTACAATATTTGAATAAGTTTTTGGATGGAATAAAAGACGTTCCAAAAATTGTTCACATATGTGGAAGGATGACTCCTGTACTTGATTTGTGCAACGACATTCACTCTGATTGCTTGAGCTTTGACTCAATCGTATCTTTGAAAGATGCGAAGAAAGTTTTGAAGCATCACGTGTTGATGGGTAATGTGTCGACTTATGCGCTTGAATATTCAGACAGTGAAAAAATCCAAAAACTAGCAAAAATATCAGTAAACAACGGATCAAATATCCTGTCTCCAGCTTGTGGAATAGGTATGAGATCGCCACTTGAAAATTTGAAATCAATAATAACAGCATCTAAGAATTACGATTATGAAGATAAGAATTAATAATTTAAATAGAACAATTGAATTAGAAGACAACAAAAGCTACAATTTGATGAATGCTTTGCTTGAAAACGACATCTACATCGATAACTCATGCAATGGTAAGTTAACTTGTGGTAAGTGTAAGATAAAAGTTGTAGAAGGAAATGTCAACGAAATAACTGATGCCGAAAAAAGACTTTTGAAAAAAGAAGAAATCGAAAACGGCGTTAGGCTTTCGTGTGCAGTTACAATGAGTGGAGATGTTATCGTGGAAACTTTGAGCGAAAACAGCTCCATTGATGTGCTCGATTCAGGAGATATGCCAGAATTTGAAAAACAATACAGAGACGGCTACGGGATTTGCGTGGACATTGGTACTACAACTGTGTGCATGAATTTAGTAGATTTGAAAACTGGAGACATCATCGCGAAAAACTCCGCACTTAATGCCCAAACAAAGTACGGCTTGGATGTGCTTACGAGAATTACGTTTGAGTTTGAAAATGAAAATGCAGCGAAAATTCTTCAACACAGCATTGTAAGTTCCATGAACAAACTTATTGACAAAATGATTGTCGAATCGAAAATAGACAGAAAAGACATCAAAGAAGTTGACATTGCGGCGAATACTACGATGGTTCATATGCTTTTGGGAGTGGATGCAAGAAGCTTGGGGAAATTCCCGTACAAACCAGTGTTCACTGAAGCAAAGAGTGTGATGTGCGAAGATATTGGATTGAATTTGGGCGCAAAATTGTACACTTTACCAAATGTTTCTGCATATATAGGAGCAGATATTGTAGCAGGTGCTTATGTTACAGATATGAGAAACAGAGAAAATACACTGTTTATAGATATCGGTACAAACGGCGAAATAGTTTTGAAGACTAATGACAAATTGTATTGTTGTTCTTGTGCAGCTGGTCCTGCGCTTGAAGGTATGAATATAAAATGTGGAATGAGAGCAGAACAAGGAGCCATCGAAGATGTTGTAATTGACGGTTCAAACGTCAAATTACAAACAATCGGCGACAAGCCTGCGAAAGGAATTTGTGGAAGTGGTATTCTTGCTGTAATCAGTGAAATTGTTAGAAATAAAATCGTCAATAAGAGAGGTAGGATTATAGATCCAAACTCTGTCGATGATTTTAGAAAAGATTTGGTTAGAATTGTGGATAACAAAAGAGAGTTCATGATGACTGATGAACTTGTTATCACGCAATCAGATATCAGACAAGTACAGCTAGCAAAAGGAGCGATACTTTCTGGTTTTATAAAACTTTTGGATGAAGAGGGACTGGATATTTCCGATTTGAACGAATGTATTGTCGCAGGACAATTCGGAAGTCATTTGAAACCATCTTCAATCGTAGGTGTGGGAATTCTGCCTTACGAAATCGAATCCAAAATAAGTTATGTAGGTAATTCATCTTTAATAGGGGCGTACATGTGTTTAATGAACGATAAAATAAAAGAAGAAATGTCCACTCTTGCTGAAGATATGAATTATATAGAATTATCAATGACAAAGGACTATGAAAAAATATTCGCTAAGGCGATGGAATTTCCAAAGGAGAGATGATTATGAAGAAAAAATTATTGGTATTGATGATGCTTGTGTTCTCATTGACAGCTTGTAACGCTGACAAAGATAAGGCCCAAGAGCCACAAAAAACAGAACAAACACAAGAACAAGCAAAAACAGACGAAAACAAAACAGAAGAAAAAGCTTCTGAGAGTGAAGCTACTAAGGTTTCAATCGTTGTAATGGATGAAGTTAACAACAAAGAAATCTTAAAAGAAGATGCAGAAATCAAAAAAGATGAAAACTTGCAATCTTACCTTGAAAAAAATCACAAAGCAGTTTTTGAAAAAGGTATGATGACTGAATTAGAAGGCGTAAAACAAGATCCAGCTAAGAAACAATACTGGATGTATTATGTTAACGATAAAATGGCAGAAGTTGGAATCGGCGATTACAAAGTTAACGAAAACGACAAGATAGAATTCAAATTTCAAGAAATGAAATAATGAAAACTAGTGATTTGACTAGAATTGCAATATTATCAGCAGTATGCATCCTGACAAGAATTTATTTGAATATAATTCCGAATGTAAAAATCTTGTCGGATGTCATACTGATACTTGCAATTGAAAAAAACCTAAAAGAGTCACTATTTGTAAATGCAGTCACGATGGTAGTCACAAGTTTTGTGCTTGGATTTGGAATATGGGTTTTGTTCCAAGTGGTAGACTTTTTCATCTTGGCTGTATTTAACTATGCAATTTTCAATGTTTTTAATTTAAGAAAAACATTAGTAACCAAAACTATATTTTTGTCCCTTTCGGGATTTTTGTATGGACTTATAATCACGTTGATGGAATGCATGACTGTTATGGGAATGAATGTATTCATTGCAAGATACATGACATCAATTCCATTTGATATCAACCATATGATTGGAAATGCTGTGATATATATTTTTCTTATATACAAGTTAGAAGATTATATTACCGGCAAGAAAAAAATCATGAATTAAAATTTAAAAAAATATTTCATAGAGTTTAATTTGCAAACAGTATTAAATTTAGGTGATATAACAACATTAAATTGATAATGGAGGGATTATTATGAATTTAAGAAAAAAATTAGTAGCTGGATTTTTATGTCTAGCAATCGTAGGACTAGCAGGATGCTCTCAAAAAGCAGACGATAAGAAAACAGAATTAAACAACACTCAAACAACTGAACAAGCTAAGGATGATTCTAAGAAAGAAGAAAAGAAAGCAGATGACGAAGTAAACGGCGTTTCTTTGAAAAACCCAATCAAAGTTGACAAAGAAGCTAAGAAAATCACTGTTTTATCCTCTGTAAATGGAAAATATTTTACTGAAAATACTAGACACGCATCAGTAAACACAGATGGTAGTAACGGAGCAAAATCAGTTCTTACAGCTTATGCTACGCCAGAAGATTTCTACAATGCTTTAATAGAAATCGGTGCAAAACCTGGTGAAAACATGACTCCGGACAATGCAGCTGAAACTCACGTTGAAGGATCTAAAATTGGCGCTACTGTAACATGGGAAGGCGCTGGAAAAGATTACGATATTAACGAAGTAATCAAAGACAGCAACGGAAAGAAAATTGATTTTAGATTCGGTGGAAACTTAGAAAGAGCAAAAAATAAGAAAACAGGTTGCTTAACTTGCTTAGATTCATGTCCAGTAGGAATTATTTCTAACACAACTTACACTAATGGTGCTGTAGAAAAGAGAAATGAAGTTAAATTCACAGGTAACCCAGATGTACTTCCAGAAGATGGAACTTATGTAGCTGTAACTTATACTTTAGAAGATTAATAGAGGTATCAAGTGAAAAAATTAAGGGCGATATTTTATTATTTAACTACGGGCATAGTCATCGGGATTTTATGTTGTCTACTTTTGTTATTCAACGTAAATTTCGAAATGATGGTTAGTCAGCAGCTAGTAATGTATATCTTTACAGCTTTTGGATTGATACTTGGAATTTCGTATACTAATATCAACAGATATGTATTTTTCGCATTGGAATTGGCGATAGCTTTGATTGCTCTTATAGGGGGGAAAACACAAAGTCTTATCTACATCGTAAAAGAATTTGTGATGTATCATGGACCAGTTAAAAACATTTTAATTCCTACAATCGCAGTTATCGTAATTGTTAACTTAATCAACATTTATATAGTTCTTACTCAAAAGAAATATCAAAAATATTACACTAGAGAAGAACGAAAAGCTATGAGAGAAGAAGAAGTTAAACTTAGCGATTTGAGAGAAGAAAAAACACCTGAAGAAATAGCAGAACTTAAACATAAAAGAAAAATCCAAAGAATAATTGCTTTGATTATTATTGGAATTATGTTGGGGTTGTATTTCTTCGTGCCATCTATCAAAGCTAAAACCAATGAAGCCTTCTCAACTATTTCAAAATTAGATACAAATGTCGTAGTTGCATACTTGAGATCATACGGAAAACTAGCTGCAGTAGTATCATTCATTTTAATGGTACTACAATCAATTGCAGCACCTATCCCAGCATTTTTGATTACATTGTCAAATGCTGCAATATTTGGATGGGTAAAAGGGGCTATACTTTCTTGGTCGTCAGCTATGGCGGGAGCTGCACTTTGTTTCTTCTTGGCGAGAGCTTTGGGAAGAGATGCTGTTGAAAAACTTACAAGCAGAGGTGCTATGGAAAGTGTTGACGTATTTTTTGAAAGATATGGTAAGTACGCAATATTGATTTGTAGACTTCTACCTTTCGTTTCATTCGACTTTGTAAGTTATGGAGCAGGTCTAACTAATATGGGATTCTGGCCATTCTTCATAGCTACAGGAATTGGACAATTGCCAGCTACAATTGTTTATTCATACGTTGGAGGAACGTTGACAGGTGGAGCACAAAAACTTTTCCTAGGACTTTTGACATTATTCGCATTATCAATAATGATTGGTATTGCTAAGAAAGTTTACAATGATAAACAAAAGAAAAAGGGCGAAAAAGTAGTAGAATAAAATCACAATCATAGGTCAGAAAATTGGTCTATGATTTTTTTGTGCAAAATTTAGTTTTTAGAGTAAAATTTATCACTTTATTTTGATAACGAAATAAATAAATTTGACAATAAAACTTTTTAGAATTAAAATTTAGATATGAAATCATTTTCTATGAAAACATAGAAATACATAGGAGGATATTTTGAATAAAAAGTTTAAAGACGTGATTATCGTAGGATTTGCATTGTTTGCAATATTCTTCGGCGCGGGTAATCTTATTTTTCCGCCATATCTTGGAGTGCTTTCTGGGACTGAATACAAAAAGGCGATGCTAGGATTTTTGTTGACAGACCCTGTTCTACCTATACTTGGCGTAATCATCACCGCTAAGCTAGGTGGAGGAGCAGAAGATCTTGGAAAAAGAGTTGGGAATAAATTTGCTAAGATTCTTGGAACCGTTACCATATTGACTATTGGGCCTCTTTTTGCAATTCCAAGAACAGCAGCTACTACTCATGAAGTTTTCGTAGCCAAAGTTTTTCCGGGAACTCCAGAATGGGTAACAGCGTTGATATTTTTCACGTTAACGGCGATTTTCGTATTCAACGAAACAGGTGTTATCGATAAAATCGGTAAATATTTGACGCCGGGATTGGTAATTATTTTATTAGTTATTATAGGAAAATGCATAGTGGATCCTATAGGCGTTATGAACATCGCAACGGAAAATCAAATATTCTTGAAGGGATTTGCGGAAGGATATCAAACTATGGATGCTCTTGGAGCAGCACTAATGACGGGGATTGTAGTTTCGGATTTGAAGAGAAAAGGATATGTCAACGACGAAGAAAGACTAAAGCTTGTCAAATGGGTTGGACTTGTGGCATTTGTTTTATTGGCGATAATTTACGGTGGATTGATTTATTCTGGAGCGACTGCATCCAAGATTTACACAGTTCAAAACACAAGAGTGGATATACTACTTGGAACTGTGCAAAATATTTTAGGTTCGGCCGGTAAAATTGCGATAGGAATTGCAGTGTCATTGGCATGCTTGACTACATCAGTTGGTCTAAGTGCGATTGCTGGAGATTTCTTCTCGAATATCTCAAAAGACAAATTGGGATACAAACCAATTGTTTTGGCAACAGTTGTGATTTCTGGTGCTCTTTCTATTGTTGGGGTTGAAGCGCTTATTAAAGCAGCAGTTCCAATACTATCGACAGTTTATCCAATTATTATTGTACTTATATTTTTAGGAATTTTCGAAGAGCATATCAAATACGATTTGATATACACAGGGGCGGTGCTTGCGACATTTGTTGTGAGTTTCGTAGAAGTTTTGAATCAAAATTTCAAAATTTTACAAGGTTTTACGGATGCAATCAAAACTCTTCCTCTAAGTTCTGTTGGATTTGAGTGGCTGTTGCCAGCGATTGTTATGGGGGCAGTGTTTGGAGTAATTGCTTATATCCAAGATAAAAAGAAATTAGCATAGACGAAAAATTTCAGCATAAAGTTGTTCTTTGTGCTGATTTTTTTGGCAAATTTAAGGAGATTAGTGATTTTATAATTAATTTTGCACTTTGTTTACAAACTTTTTACACAATAATGATTGATTAATTATATAATAAAGATAGAAATAAAATTTATGGAGGATTTTATGGGAAACCTTATAGAGGTAAGAGGTCTTGTAAAAAAATACAAGGAACTCACTGCGGTGGATAATTTGGATTTGGATGTAAACAAAGGAGAGATACTAGGGCTGCTTGGTCCAAACGGTAGTGGGAAATCCACAACTATCAATTGCATATTGTCACTTTTGAAAAAAGATTCTGGAAGTGTGAAAATTTTCGGAAAAGAAATGTCTGCTGATGCTTATGATATCAAAAAAAGGATTGGCGTGGTGTTTCAAGATGTGGCAGTGTATGATGAGTTGACAGTCTACGAAAACATCGACTATTTCTGTGGATTATACATACAAGACAAATCTGAAAGAAGTAAGCTTGTGAAAAGGGCGTTGGATTTGGTAAGTCTGAATGATTTTGTTAAGTTTAAACCTAAAAAATTATCCGGAGGTTTACTAAGAAGACTTAACATAGCTTGTGGAATTGCACATAAACCTGAGCTAATTATCCTAGATGAGCCGACAGTTGCTGTTGATCCGCAATCTAGAAATAGTATTTTGGAAGGCATAAAAAAACTAAACGAAGATGGCTCAACGATAATTTATACATCGCATTATATGGATGAAGTTGATTTCTTGTGTGATAATATCGTGATAATTGACAAGGGCAAAGTCATCGCTAAGGGCTCATCGGAACAACTCAAAGATATGATAGAAATGAACGAGAAGATAAGCTTCACAGCGAAAGAATTAAATGAAGATGTGATATCTCAAATCAAATCTCTTCCACATTTGATGAATTTTGAAAATAAGGACGGCAATGTAAAGCTGAATTTTTCTCATGGAGATGGGTATTTAATGAAGTTGATTAAACTTTTGGATGAAAACAACATTAACTACAGTTCTTTGAATGTCGAAAAGCCAAGTCTTAACGATGTTTTCTTGGAATTAACGGGCAAAGATTTGAGGGATTGATATGTTTCTACATTCATTTAAAAATACTTTTAAGCTGCTTTTGAGACAAAAAGCTATGCTTTTTTGGGCGTTGATGTTTCCGATTGTTCTGGGGATTTTCTTCAAATTAGCATTTGGAAACATCAATGAAAATAGTAAATTCAAAACCATTGATGTAGCTGTTAATGAAACTCTTATGCAAGATGAAAATTTCAAAAACTTCATGAATGAGATGGAAGATGAGAAATATTTCAAGGTTGTAGAATCAAAAAACGAAGATATATTGAATACTAACGAAGATGTAGAAGCGTACATTGATTCGATGGATAAAATCTACACGAAAAAATCTGGTATTTCTGAGACAATCGTCGAAACTATTATGAATTCATATTCTCAAAAAATATCCATGATAACTAAGATTATGCAGAAAAATCCGACGGCTGATATCGGAAAAATTTTAAATGTAGACGATCACATCAAAGACGTTACAAGAAAAAACATGAATCCTGTGAATGTGTTCTTCTACACGCTTTTAGGGATGACGACGATTTACGGATACATGTGGGGACTTTTTGTTAGTTTCCAATACGAAGCGAACTTGTCTACAAACGCAAAGCGTAACGCAGTTTCTCCAACTAAAAAAAGCATTATGCTTTCTGCATCGGTTCTTGTCAGTTGGATTATCAATTTTGCAATCACAGTACTATTTATCGCATATTTGAAATACGCACTTGGAGTTGAATTCGGAGATAGGATTGGGGCGATAATAGGACTTGCAAGTATTTCATCTTTTTGTGGAGTTGCATTTGGCATCTTAATTGGAGTATCCAACAAAAAAAGTCTAGATACAAAAATCGGAATGGGAATCGCTATTACGATGCTGATGTCTTTTTTAGCGGGAATGATGGTTCCAGAAATAAAAGTAATCATCGCAGAGAAGCTTCCCATTATCAACAAAATCAATCCTGTTGCTGTTGTTACAGATGCGGTGTATTCGTTGTATTATTACGATTCGATGGCACGATTTAACAAAGATATCATTAATCTTTTGATGATTACAGTTGTATTTGTCGTAGCGTCACTATTTTTCATGAGAGGTAAAGAGTATGAGAGTCTTTAAAAATTATTTTAAAATCACATGGGCACACAAAACTCCTATACTTTTGTACACGATAATATTTTTCGTATTGATGAGCTTTGCTACAAAAAACACGACACAAACTTCCTACAAACCCGTTGATGTAAATATTTATGTGCAAGACAAAGCGAACACCAAACTTTCCAAGTCTCTGTATGATTATTTGGACAAGAACGCCAAGATAAAAACAATGGACGAAAAAATCGTAGATGACAAACTTTTCTACGATATTATCAACGCAGCTGTGATAATTCCGGAAGATTTCGATAAAACGAGGGAAGTTTTGTACAAAGTTGCTCCGAATAATGCTTATGCGATGGATATCAAAGAGAAAATCAATATTTATCTAAGCCAAGTTAGTTCCTATGAAAAAAGTGGATTTACTGAAAATGAAGCTATAAAAAATGCGAATGATGATTTGGATAAAAAAATTGATGTCAGCATTAAAGAGGGAAGTGTAAATTCCAAAAAAGATAAATCCAAATTCTACTTTAACTTTTTAAATTACCTGCTACTTGCGCAAGTGATATTAGTAGTTTCGAATATTGCTTTGGTTTACAAAAAACAGCCAATTCTTATGAGAAACAACGTGTCACCATGTCCAAGAACTAGAATTAATATGGAGTTGATGCTTGGTCACATCGTCACAGGACTTGTATTTTGGTTAATTTACATGATACTATTCTGCATTTTGTACAAATACGATTTTACGAAGAATCACATCAATCTTATGATGCTTAATTCGTTTGTATTTACGATATCTGTGGTGTCGATGGCTGTGATGATATCAAATGTAATCAAAAATTCTAACACAGTTCAAGGAGTAATGAACATCGTTTCACTAGGATCGTCGTTTTTATGTGGGGCATTTGTTCCGCAAGAATTACTAGGGAAAACTGCTCTTACAATAGGTAGAATTTTCCCAGGATTTTACTATATTAAAAACAATGAAATTTTAGAAGAATTTCCTGAAATTTCAAAAATATTGCCGAATCTTTTGATAATATTAGGATTTAGCATAGTATTTATAGTGATTTCTGTTTTAGCAAAACCAAAAGGTAACGATAATATCAACAAATAAAAATAAGGCTATGAGTTGTGTGCTCATAGCCTTTACTTTTGGGAAAAATTATTTTGTAATTAAATATACTAATACCGATGCGATTGTAGTCGTCAAACCTACGGCTGCTTCGTAAGGAATGATTTTTAATCTGTCAGCGATAGACATTTTGACAGATCCACCTGTTGCATGGAAGAATGATCCGTGAGGAAGTGAGTCGATAACTGTAGCACCTGCATGAACCATAGCACCAGCATTTAGTGCAGTTACATTTGCATCGATTAATGATTTGGCGAATGTTTGAGATGCTATTGTACTTCCAGCAGTTGTACTTGCTGTGGCACCTCCCATTAAAATACCCGCTACTGGAGCAAGGATGAATGCAGGAAGATTAAATGCAGTAATCAAATTAATCATATCTGTTTGTAGCGTTGAATTTTTGATAATTCCTGCGATTGTTCCCGTACCGATTAAAAGCGCACAAACTCCGATTATTTTTGAGAAACCGTAGTTGACATATTCTTTGGTATTCTTAGTTTCTTTTGTAGCCAATAAACATACGAATCCTCCCAATGGAAGTGCAATCAACGGGTCGATTGTGATTTTCGCGATTGGTCTAAGTGCCAATAAAACAATTACAGTAACTGGACCAATAATTGATGCGAAGAAACTTGGTAAGTTTGTTCTTTCAGAAGATTCTAAATCACTTGAATCTATGACATCTGTTTTCTTTTTTGCTAATGCCATTGCGATAATAATCGTTACGATTAATGCACAAATTGCAGGAATTATATTCACATACATCAAAGATGTAAGATTTAGTTTGAAACCTTCAGCAGTTGCAATAGTGTTTGGGTTAGGGCTGATTACGTTACCCGCTTTTCCTCCACCAATCATAGCCAATAAAATGCTTGATTTGGAAAGATTTGATTTCTTACCAACAGCAAGTGCGATTGGCGCACAAGTGATAACTGAAATGTCTATGAAAACTCCGACAGCACAGATAATCATCGTAGAAATCGCGATAGCAATCAAAGCTTTTTGTTCGCCTAATTTTTTGATAATAGTGTCGGCGATTTTTTCTGCGGCGCCCGTTTTAACCAAACAGCCTGCCAAAATACCACTTGTCATAATTCTTAGAACTGAACTCATCATTGATTCAGAACCTTTTACCATGGCAGACACTGTTCCCACAAGTCCTCCTCCACCGATAAGTCCACCAACCAAAGCGCCTATGATAAGTGCGTAAGTTGCGTGGAAGTTTTTGATGATTAGAAAAATTGATAACGCTAAGCCGATCAATGCTCCAATCGTTGAAAATGTTACGTTGTCCATACTACCTCCATAAATTTATTAATTTCATTACTTGGTCAACACTTCTGTACAAATTTTCTTCTGAAACTTTTTTATCCATAGCTTCGTTTGTGCTCATACATTTATTTAAAATAGGGAAGAATGCATCGATTCCTCTATCGTTAACTGAAACTGCATCGTTATCGCAAACGCCACAAAAAGCGATGACTTTTTTATTGTATTTTTTCGCTGCATTTGCAATTCCTACTGGAGTTTTTCCCATAGATGTTTGGAAATCCATCTTGCCTTCACCGGTGATAATCAAATCAGAATTTTTGATTAATTCATCTGCGCCAAGCATTTCCATTATAATTTCAATCCCTGGTTTCAATTCTGCATTCAAATAATTTTTGAAAGCGTAACCTAAACCACCAGCAGCACCTGCTCCTTCAATCGTATCATTTGCATCTGGAATAACTTTTTTTGTAACTTCGTGATATTTGCCCAAAAGTTTATCCAATTCTTCAACTTGTTTTGGGGTTGCACCTTTTTGTGGGGAAAATACTCTTGCCGAACCGCGTTCTCCACACAATGGATTGTCCACATCACAAGCTATTTGGAATGTACATTCTTTAAGTCTTGCATCGAAATTATCCAAATCAATTGTTTCCAAATCGATAATTCCTATTGGACCGTTTGAGATTTCAATTCCGTCTTCGTCAAAAAATCGTGCCCCCAAACTTCGAAGCATTCCCATGCCACCATCTGTAGTTGCAGAGCCGCCGATTCCAATGATAAATTCTCGGATATTTTTATCCAAAGCGTCCTTGATCATATCTCCAACTCCGAAAGTCGTAGCATTCATTGGATCCAAGTTATCTTTTATAAGCGTAAGTCCGCTGGATTCACTCATTTCCATAATTGCAAGTTTATCATCTACTATCAAATATCTAGCTGTGTGATGTTCCATCAAAGGATTATGTACATCGACTTCAACTATTTTAGCGTTTTTAATATCCTTTAATGAATCAATAGTTCCTTCTCCACCGTCAGCAACAGGTTTTACTATTACTTTGTTTGAAGAATTTTTTTCACAAGCTTTTTTTATGATTTCTCCTGCTTCCAAAGAACTCAAACTGCCTTTAAAAGAGTCTATCAATACTAATATATTCATAACAACCTCCTATCTCAATTTTATAACAAACGATTGCACAAATGTATGTTTTATGTAATAATAATGTTAAATGAACAAACAAAATTATTATTATGGAGAACAAATGAGAATTTCTGATCACACTGCAAAAATGATAGTCGAAAAATTAAAAGATGTTATTGACTACGATTTGAACTTTTTTGACCAAGAAGGATATATTATTTATTCAACAAATTCAAATAGAATTGGCACTTATCACGAAGCTGCCAAGGAATGCGTAAAGCTAAACGAAACAATTTTTGTTGATAATGAAAAAGAATACGTTGGAGCAAAGAAGGGAATTAATATCCCAGTTACAATCGACGGAGAAATCATCGCCGTTATCGGCATCACTGGAAACAAAGACGAAGTAATGAAATACGGAAACATCATCAAAAAAATGACCGAAATACTCGTCAAAGAACAACTCGTTGAGAAGAACAAACTCAAGAAAAAGGACATGAACAAGTATTTGTTTGAGAGCTTGATAAATGAGTTGGACGATTACGGATTGTACAGATATCTGGAAAGTGAAGACGAAAAATACGTTATAGTCGGGAAAAATTCTGAAAGCAGATTTTTGTTGAAAGATTCCGATCAAATTTACAAAATCTTGGAGAATAATCTATCCAATAATTTCGTATACAGCGTTTTTTATGGAGAAATTGTAATTCTTTCAAACAACGTAGACAAGATTATCATCAAGAAAAAACTGGAGAAAATTAGAAACCAAATTCACGATGCAATAGACAGTAGGGTGTATTTTGGCATCAGCGGTTCATTCAAAATGATTAGCCAATTTAAGAAAAACTATGACAATTGCATGGTTGCGTTGGATTGGTTGGATAATTTGCAAAGAAAAGACTGCGTTGTGGATTATTCCACATTGGATTTGGGGATTTTGCTTGGAAGTATCAAAAAAGATAGAATCAAAAAATTCAAGCAAGTTGTATTGAAAGATATTTCCGACGAAGATTACAATATTTACAAAGATTTGATAAAAATTTATGCGACAAATAATCAAAGCATAACAAAATGTGCTGAGGATTTGTTCGTACACAAAAACACCGTTCAGTACAGACTGAATAAACTTAGAGATATCACAGGACTTGACCCTAGAAATGTAGAAGATTTTATCAGGTTGTATTTGGCTTTTATATTGAATTAGAAAGTGTAGTAAAAAGTAGCAAAACCATCACGCACAAATATCTAGACTACAAAAATATGTATAGGTAGTTTCAAGACAATAAAACACAAAAACACGTAAACCACTCATCTGTCTACCAATATTGTTAAAGGTAGTTTCAAGATATATGAAAATAGACACCGATACGAACGAATATCTAGACTACGCAAATAAATAAATTCTAAGCTTGTGAATCTAAAATTGTGAACTCGCCTTCGGCTCAGACAGCACAATTTTTTTACGATTCACTTCGCTTGAATTTATACTTATTTTCTCCGTATGATATTCTAACCGTATCGGTTTGTCTATTTTTATTTCATATATTTACATAATCGCTTGAAATTAAGATTTTAAAGGTACAGTCTAAAGTAGAAAACCAGCTTGCACGAATATCTAGACTACGTAAATTTGTGATTTCTAAATCTCAAAATCCTAAAATCGCCAGCACGCTAGCGCTTACGCAAATGCGATTTTGGACAGATTTTTTCGATTTGAAATCAGATAAATTTCCTCTGTATGATATTCTTAGCAAAACTGGTAATCTACTTTATTTCAGTTAATTCTAAGTTGAATATATAACTCCTTTTTTAACTTGGTCGTAGTTGGCTGTGATTTCTGCCGAAATCAAGATTATTTGCGAAGATAAATTAATCCACACAAAAAGTGCGAACACGCCTACCAATGGACCGTAGGTTAAGGACATATTAGAAATGTTGGAAACGTAGAACGAATACAACAATGTAATTAAAAGCCATCCGATGGTTGCGATTGTTCCTCCTAGCATTGCCGATTTCCATTTGATACTTCTTGTAGAATCGAAATCAGGTGCGAATTTGTATAGTAATGTGAATCCAAAAATCATGGATACGATAGGGATTAAATATCTGAATAATTGTGCGAAGTAAGGTATTCGTATTTTCATATATTGCTCAATTAGATTTAAAATCAAACCACCAAATGCGATAAATACCAATGTCACAATCAACAATAAAAGCAATACTACTGTAAATAGAATGCTTTTAAGTTGTGTTTTCAAAAATCCGTTTTCGCTTCTCACATCAAATGCTTTGTTCATAGCTTTGATTAAAGATTTCAAAGCTTTAGAACTAGACCACAACGCCACCAACAAAGAGATGGAAAGTACAGATGAGGATCTGTTACTTATAATCGTGTTGATTAATGTCATTAGTATATTTCTCGTTTCAGAGGGAATTACTTCCATCCATTTGAAAATCAAATCAAGTTTGCTTGCAGCAACCATCAACACAATATTTAATAAAACTATTAGAAATGGCACTAAGCTCATTATAAAATGATAAGTTGTCTGTGCGCTTAATAATGGGATTTGGTCTTCTTTTATCGATTGCAATAATTTTTTGAAGAACAAATTCTTTTTTTCTTTTTTCTGTTTTTTCATCATTTACCTCAAGTATTCATCGAACCAATCGCAGATTTCTTTTAATCTTCTGATTCTGTTTTTAGGTTTTCCAGAACGTGAAAGTTCGTGGTTTTCTCCGTAAAACATCACAAACCTTGTTTGTGTGTTGTTAAGTTTCAAAGCTTGAAACATTTGCATTCCTTCAGACACCGGACATCTGTAATCTTTTGTGGAATGAATAAAAAGAGTCGGAGTGTGTGCATTTTTTGCGTATTTTAGCGGAGATTTGTCCCACAATTTATCATAATCATTTAACACTGTTTCAGTGTGGTTTTGATCCGTTCCAAAATAATATCCAATATCCGAAATCAAACTGAAAGAAATCCAATTTGAAATCGAACGTTGACTGACAAAACAATCGAATCTGTTAGTGTGAGTCATCATCCAATTTGCCATGAATCCTCCGTAAGATCCTCCGGTGTAGCCAAGTTTGTCGATAGGGTATTTGTCCATAACAATATCTGTGAATTTCATCAAATCTGAATAATCTACATCTCCGTATTTTCCTCTTATATCCATAAATTCATTTCCATATCCGTCACTTCCACGTGGATTTGTATAGAAAACAAAATATCCTTTTGCAGACAATAACTCCATTTCGTGAAACAAAACTTCACCGAAAACAGTTTTTGGACCGCCGTGTACGGACAAAACGCCTGGATATTTTTTATTTTTATCGTAGTCTTTTGGATAAATCACCCAGCCTGTGAATGAATTACCATCATTTTCGAAAGTAAATTTGTCTTTTTTGCTTATATGATATTCGTCATTATTTAAATGAGTTAATTGTTCTCCATTTAATTTGTAAACTTCTTGTCCGTGATTTTCGGTTATCAAAACGTAGTAAACATCATCGTTTTTTACAGAAATCATATTGATAGAATTATTTGTGGAGACAATCTTTTCGAATTTGTAATTCTTATCCATTCTCAAAATCGCACTGCCATATCCTTCCAAAATTACAAAATACATGAAGTCGTCAGTTTTTTCAATTTGACTACCAGAAGAATATTTCAAATCACAGCCTATGGAATTGTACAAGCAGTAGTGTTCTTCGTTTAGCTTTATAGCTTTGTTATTCACAACTTTGTAGATTTCACAGTCTTGGTTTAGTCCGTGTTCTTTTCCATCTGTGGCGAGAATCACAATATCGTCATTAAAATATTTCGCAGACATTATCATAAAACCTTGTAAAATCACAGACTCTTTTCCAGATTTCAAATCGTATTCAACTAATTCATCTTCGATTTTCATTATGTTTTCGTAGGAATTTCTCACGAAAATAAGTTTTGATTTGTCATCATTGATGTCTACAGATGAAATATTTGCGAATTCATCTGTTAGTATATCCGTTTTGTCGATGCTTGGAAAATATCTTGCAAGTCTAGTTCTTTTCTTGTCAGTAAACCCAACAGCATTTTCAAAATAAGGTAGTTCTGTGAGAACTTCGACATCTTCGTTTTTTTCTTCTTCTGTGATTTTATTCATTTCGTGATGTCTATCGAATTCGTATTTTACAATAAAAGAATCTTCCAATTCAAAAAGAACCTCCACACTTTTCAAATCAATATCGAATTCTTTTGCAGCTTCTCCACCGTTAACAGGAAGTCTGTAAAAAGATGATGTGTCAGAATCTTCTTCTTTTTCTGGATTTCTCATAATCAATAAATCTCCATCATTCAATTCAAAAAATGAAGAGTCCTTGTTGGAACTTGTGAAGTTTTTATTGTCTCCTACTTTGTGTATGTTAGAATCGTATTTGTTTTCTTCTATATTAGCTGTGGTTGTAACACAGAAAATATTGTCTGAGTTTTTTAAAGCTTTTAACTTTGAAATAAATGTAAAGTCTTTAAATGAATCGTAATCGAAATATTTCATATAACTCTCCTTTATTTATATATTAAGATAATTATAACATAATCGACTGCTACGATATACTTTAGGAAAAGTAATACATTGAAAATGAATTGAATTTTAATGTAAGTATTTTGAAAGTTCGATTATATTTATTAACTGAGTGTTAAATAAATTTATCGAACATACATTTCAAATAAGTTATACAATTCTTTTCCACAAAAATTGACGATAATTTGTGTAAAAAATTTGGCTTATTTCAAGATATCCACAAAGTTATCCACATTATCCACATTTATCCACAAAAACTTACCAACAATTTGGGATAAAATAGCGTGAATAATTTTTGAATATCAATTGAATAATTTATAGTTTTTTTATGGTATTATATATGAGAGGTGAAAACGAATGAAATTGGATGAAGATTTTTCAGATATAAAACAAAGAATTATGATGAATTTGAAGACAAGAAACCTGTATTTTAAGATGTTAAGTGAATGTGAGAAACTTTTGGATATTGATTTGATGCAGTTACAAAAAAAGGGAGCAATTCCTACAGAAGAATTGTATAAATCAGAACTTCGAAAGGTCAATAACTACATCGAAGATTTTTCGAATGTGAATATAGTGAATAAATTAATAGAATTTGTGTATTACTTTTTGTTGATAACTTCTGTTGGACTTGCTACCAATCTAATCAGAAATTTCTTAGGATTGGAATTTAAACAAATTTCAGTGTCTGCAGTTATACTTTATTTGACGATGTTTGCAGCTGTAATTGCAACTCCGATTATAATTTCCAGAAAAGAAAAGAGATTTCATGACAGTAAATTCAGATACATTTTGATTGCTATATCAGCGATTGGAATTGTTTTGTTTTCATATTTTTCGATTTTTTCAGGACCAGTGAAGCAAAACTTGTTCACGCTGAATATTATTATTTACATTTTAATATTGGTAGGATTTTTCGCGATTACAATATTAATGAAGAAATTATCCACAAAATAAATTGGCCGCCGAGTTTGAAATCAGATTGATTTTGAATTTGGCGGTTTTTGTATTATGTAAAATAATTTAATGTGCTATAATTGTTGTATTGATTAATTTTAAAGAAAGGAAAGAAGCATGAAAAGAAATCTTAATCTGATAAAAAGGGTTATGCCTTATTTTAAAAAATACAAATTCATCTTGATGTTTGATTTGTTCTGTGCTGCTCTTACGACACTTACAGATATGGTGTTGCCGATGATTTTGAGAAGACTGACAAATGCAGGACTTGGAACATACACTTTGACACGAGAAATGATTTTCAGAATGGCTGGTCTTCTTTTGATTATGAAGATAATTGATTTGTTGGCAGGATACTACATGACAAAGACTGGTCATATAATGGGAGCAAAGATTGAAACGGACATGAGATACGATGTGTTCCAACATTTGCAAAAACTTTCTGATTCGTATTTTAACGAAACAAAAGTCGGACAAATTATGGCAAGAATTACATCTGATTTGTTCGATATAACAGAATTTTCACATCACTGTCCAGAAGAGTACTTCATTGGATTTATCAAAATAATAGTTTCATTTGTAATTTTAGTTAGATTGAACGCATTGTTAACGGTGATTTTGTTCTTATCAATTCCTTTAATGATTGTGTTTGCATCCAAATACAACAGAAGAATGAGAAAAGGATTCAAAGAACAAAAACATCACATCGGAGTATTGAATGCGGACATAGAAGACAGTTTGCTTGGGGTTAAAGTTGTAAAATCATTCGCAAATGAAGATGTCGAAATCGAAAAATTCCAAAAAGGTAACAAGAAATTCTTGGATATAAAATCAGAAACGTACGCATCAATGGCTGGATTTAACACGATAACAAAAGCGTTTGATGGAATAATGTACATTATCGTGGTTTTATTCGGTGGACTTTTCCTAGTCGAAGGGAAGATGAGTAGTGGGGACATCGTAGCATTCATCCTTTATGTTCAAACGTTACTTACAACTGTGAGAAGAATTGTAGAATTTACGGAACAATTCCAACGTGGAATGACTGGTATCGAAAGATTTACGGAAATTATGGATCAAGATATCGAAATTTTCGACGACGAAGACGCTGTGGATTTGGAAAATGTCAAAGGTAAAATCGAAATAAAAGATGTAAGTTTCAAATACAATAATAATAGCGAAAATGTGTTGAACAATATTTCGTTCACTATAAATCCTGGACAGAAAGTTGCGTTGGTTGGACCTTCAGGTGGAGGAAAAACGACGTTGTGCAATTTGATACCTAGATTTTACGATGTAGAAGACGGAAAAATTTTGGTGGAAGGAATTGATGTTCGAAAAATCAAACTTCAATCACTTCGTTCAAACATCGGAATGGTGCAACAAGATGTGTATTTGTTCAGTGGAACTGTCAGAGAAAATATTTTGTACGGAAAACCAGATGCGACAGAACAAGAAGTAATCGATGCAGCAAAAGCAGCAGGAGCGTACGATTTTATAATGAACTTGGAAAAAGGATTTGACACTTATGTTGGAGAGCGTGGAGTAATGCTATCCGGTGGTCAAAAACAAAGAATTTCAATCGCGAGAGTTTTCTTGAAAAATCCACCGATTTTGATATTAGACGAAGCTACATCAGCGCTTGACAACAAGAGCGAATTTATCGTGCAAGAATCATTGGAAAACTTGGCAAAAGGAAGAAGCTCACTTACAATCGCCCACAGACTTACAACGGTTCAAAACGCAGATTTGATTTTGGTGTTAACCGAAGAAGGAATAATCGAACGTGGAACGCACCAACAATTAATGCAACAAAAAGGATATTATTATAATTTGTACACACAGGGTGGCAGATTATTGGTGTAAATAAGAAGATATCAACTGCAATGCAGTTGGTATTTTTTTATTTGTAGATTGATTTAATTATTTTAATGATATAATTAAATTAGATATATACAAGGAGATAACAATGGAAATCAACGATAATATTTTATTTGTAAATTCTATAATTGATGATGCAATCAGAAAAAATTCTAGCGACATTCACATTGAACCATTTGAAGAAAATGTCAGGATTAGATTCAGAATCAATGGAAGTTTGATGGAATACAAAACTGTGGACAAGAGTATGCATTCAAAAATAATTACTAGAATTAAAATAATGAGTGAGCTTGATATTGCAGAGAAGAGACTTCCACAAGACGGAAGGATTACATATACTTACGAAAATTCGAAGATTGATCTTAGAATTAGCATTATCAACACAATTCACGGCCAAAAATGCGTTATTAGAATTTTGAATCCAGAATCTTTTAAAATCGGGATGCAAAATCTTGGGATTTCTGAAAGTGAACAACAAATGATAGAAGGATTTACGAAATTTGAAAATGGAATGGTGCTGATTTGTGGGCCAACTGGAAGTGGGAAAACAACAACGCTTTACACAATGCTAGAAAGTGAAAATACAATCGATAAAAATATTATCACGATTGAAAATCCAGTTGAGTACAATATTTTTGGAATCAATCAAATTCAAATCAACGAAAAAATTGGTTTGAGATTTGATAATACGTTGAAGTTTGTACTTAGACAAGACCCTTCTGTAATAATGGTCGGAGAAATTAGAGACTTGGAAACTGCGAAGCTTGCGATTAGAGCTTCAATAACTGGCCACAAAGTTTATTCAACAATTCACACAGACGATTGCTATCAGTCCATAATCAGACTTATGGATATGGGGATTGAAGATTACATGATAAGAGCATCTCTTAAAGTTGTTATCGCACAAAGATTGGTGAGAAAATTGTGTCCTCATTGTAAGAAAAAAGTCACGCCAACACCTTCACAAATGGAAGTTTTCAGATCGAACGGATTAAATCCAACTGAAATTTACGAGCCAGGAAATTGCGATGAATGTAGTTCTGGTTACGAGGGAAGAATGGCTGTCATGCAAATACTAAAAATCGACGATGATTTGAGAAGTTTAATCAAAAAAGATATGAACTTGAAATCTTTGAAAAACTACGGCGAAGAAAATAAAATAGACAGTTTGTTCAAAAAAGCTTTGATACAAGTAGCACTTGGCAATACTTCATTTGACGAAGCAATGAGGTTGTACAATGAAGATTGACAGTTTATTAAAAGAAGATAGCATCTTAAAGAAGGAAATAAATCTCAAAGTATCGAAGAAAAAACTGTTTTTGTTTTTGAGACAGTTTTCAATTCTTCTGAACGCTAAGATTCCAATCATCGAAATCGTAAATCTACTTAAAGAACAAAAAGAATTCAAACAACTTAAACCGAGTTTGGACAAAGTTTCCGAGAATTTGAATAACGGAATGAGCGTGTCGGAAAGTTTTGCAAATGACAAAAACTTCGATATGTTTTTTACATCAATGATGAAACTCGGAGAAGAAAGTGGGAGGCTCGACAAAGTAGTCTACGATTTGAGCAAATACTATGAGAGAACTTACGATATCAACAAAAAAGTTCAAAACGCGATGATTTATCCGATAATTTTGACAGTCACAGGAATTGTAATGCTGATATTTATGCTAAAAAACGTCATCCCGACATTTGTGGATTTGTTCGAAAGCTCTGACATGGTGCTGCCATTGTCTACAAGAATTTTAATTTCATTATCAAATGCAATTAACGAAAAAGGATTATTGATTTTAATTATTTTACTTTTAATAACAGCAGGAGGTATCATAGCATATCGAAGAACAAAATTTGGATATTATTTGGATAAATTCAAAACGACCAAATCAATTTTTGGTAAACAAAGAAAAATTATAATCTCCTCAGAAATTGCGAGGAGTTTGAGCATAACTCACAAAAACTCCATGACGATTTTGGATGGACTCATCATAATTCAAAAATCCATGAAAAACAAATACTACAAACAACAACTTTCCGATATTTTCAAAGAAATAGAATCTGGAGAGTTTACACTAGAAGAAGCATTTAATAAAAGAAAAATCACTCCGCAAGTGTTCAACTCCATGCTAAAAGTTGCAGAAAACACAGGCGAATTGGGAGATATATTCGAAAAACTTTCAGAATTCTACGACGGAGAAGTGGAATATGCAATCAAATCATTTATAAGCATATTAGAGCCAATGCTTATAATCTTCATGGCAATAATCGTAGGATTTATCGTAATATCTATTACCATTCCTATGTTTGATGTTATAAATTCGTTTAATTAAAAAACTGTGGTATAACATATTAACGCTCATGCACTAATATCTAGACTACAAAAATTGTTGATTTCTAAATCTTAAAATTCTAAAGTCGTAAGCACGCTTCGCTTACGCGGTACGATTTTAGCCGGATTTTTTCGATTTGAAATCAAGTCAATTTTTTCCGTATGATATTCTTAGCATGAGCGTTGAATATTTTATTAAAAAAGCACTGAATATTATCATCAAAAAAAGAGGGCTACACAGCCCTCAAATTTATTCTACATTGATTATTTTGTCGAAAAGATTTGCATCTTCATCTATCTTTGTATCATTTCCTACAACTACTAAGTGATTTTCTTTCATTGCTTTTTTGATTATTTCAGCAAATTGTTTCAAATCATCTACTGTTGTGTGTAGCATGTTTTCAAGATAATTTTCATAATCTTCTATCGTTCTTCCAGACAAATACATGTTAATCGAACGACTTCCTTTTGTGAATGTAGTCATTGGTGGGTTGAATTGGTTTACAGTTCCTATTATGAATTGTTTCATTTCTTTTTCATCAAAGCTCATGTTTTCAACAAATTTATCAATTTGATCGTAAATGTCGATTGTGTTTTTGATGTTAGGATCTCTGTAGGAATACACATATAATATTCCATTTAAGCTTACGCTCATTCCAACTCCATAGGCTCCGCCTTTTGCTCTGACTTCGTTGTACAAGAATGAAGTGTTCAATATATTTGTCAACACAGTTATTTTGGAATTGTATTCAAATCCGTATTTTTTCAAATCAGCTGATTTTACAACGTAATTCACATTTGAAGATGTCTTGTAGGCTTCTTTTAATTTGAAGAATTTTGTTGGAGAAGATTTTGAGTCGATTTTTTCTGTGTGCATTTTAGAAATCAATGATTTTTGTAATTTGGCGAAGAATTTGTTTGCGGATTCTTGTTCGTTGATTATGCTTACAATCATGTTGTTTGAATTTACGATTTTTTCGTAGTAATCTTTTAATTTATTCAAAGTGATGTCTGCTTTTTCATCGAAATCATTCAACACGTCGCACAATTTTTCGTAGTAGCTAATTCCAGAACATTCATCTTCCAACACGCTTTTTTCTGAGAATGATGCCATCGATCTTGTCAATGCGAATTGGTTTCCAGCTTCAAGTATTCTTGTTTTATATTCTTGTTTTAGATTTTGAATGATATTTTTGAATCTATTTTTGTCTTCAAATTTCACATTAAACAAGTATTCTTGCAATATTTTAATACATTCGTCTTCTGTTTTTTCTATTGTTTTGAAACTAAACACAAACTTGGATTTCAAATCTTGACCGTTTTTTGTATTGTTCAAATGAATTGCCGTGAATATTCCACCTGATGCAAGATATGTTTGAGTGTATAATTTTTTGTAGTCGTAATTTGTAGTGTCGCTTAGTCCGATATAATCAGATAGAAGTGACAAATAGAAGTAATCTTTTTGCGAGAACTTCGACAAATCAAACATAAATGAAGAGTAGTGAATGTTTGATGTGAATAGATTTGGATTTAAGAATGTGTAATTGTCGATTTTCTTTTCGATTCTTTCTACATCTTCAAGTTTTGCGTCAATATCGGAAAGTTCCAATGTTGGAATAGTGTCTTTTTGTTCTTTTGTGTCTTCTTCTGATTGGAATTGTTCCAAGTTTTTGTTCAAATCTACTAATTCATTCAATTCTTCATCAGACAAGCTTTCCTTGTATTGTTTTAATTTTTCCTTGACTTCGTTGTCTTTTTTCAAATTAAGACCTGGCGTTGCTTTCAATGATAGAATCAATTTGAAGTTGTTGTTCAATAATTTTTCTTCGATGAATTTTTCGTAGTAATCTGTATCGATTAATTTTCTGCATTCTGCAAGAGTTTCTGAGAATTGTAATTGGTCGTAGTAGCTATCTGAGTACATGAAACTTAGAGCAGATTTTAAGAAATAGATAACTCCTTTTGTGTGGAAACTTCCAGCCTCTTTCAAATCATATTCTAATTTATTGAGGGTAGAAGTAAGTTCATCCTTGTCAATTCCGTTTTTCACGATGTTATCTAATTCTCTTTTAACCAATGCTTCAAATTTTTCAGTGTTTTTTACATCTGAGTTCTCAGCGATAACACCCATTGTGATTTCTTGGCCGTAAGATGATACGCTCTCTACAGATTCACAGATGTTTTCTTGCAATAATTTTTCTTTGATTATCGCAGATTCGTTGGAGAACAATACGTCACTTAAAATAGTTGAAACAAATGCATCTTTTACATTTGTGATGTGTCCGACATTTGCAGCGTAAACCAATACATCTTTTCCGTCAGGCTTTTCGTCTTTTGATATATTGTATTCGACTTGGATTTTTTTAGTTTTCTCAAATGGTTTTTGGTAAGGAATTTCTGAGTCGATTTTTTTGTAATCATATTCTTCCAAATATTCTGACAAATGATCCAATTCTTCTTCGATATTTCCATTTCCGTAGAAATAAATGAACGAATTTGATGGGTGGTAGTATTTGTCGTGGAATTCCAAGAATTTTTCGTAAGTTAAATCTGGAATATTGTAAGGATTTCCGCCCGATGAATGTGCATAAGTTGTGTCTGGGTACAAATATTTGAACAATTCATCGAAAATAATCGTGTAGATAGAACTGTAAGAACCCTTCATTTCGTTGTATACTACACCATTGTATTTGATATCATCATCGACATTTTTTATTTCGTAATGCCATCCTTCTTGATAGAAAATATTTTTCTTTTCGTAAACAATTGGATTGAAAACTGCATCCAAATAAACGTCCATAAGATTTTTGAAATCCTTGGCGTTACGACTTGCTACAGGATAGCAAGTTTTATCTGGATAAGTTATCGCGTTCAAAAATGTTTGTAGTGAAGACTTTACCAAGTCCATAAATGGTTCACGAGTTGTGTATTTTTTTGATCCATTAAGAACTGAATGCTCCATTATGTGAGCGACACCTGTACTATCTTGTGGAATTGTCTTAAATGCAATTGAAAAAACTTTGTTTTCGTCGTCGTTAGCTAGTTTCAAAACTTTTGCTTTGGTTTTTTCGTGTTCGAAAAGATAGGCTATTGAATTGATATCAGATAATTCTCTCGTATCTATTAATTTAAAATTTTTATAATCTTGCATAAAAATCTCCTTTTTTCTTTTTAATATATTATATCAAATTGCGAAAACATAACAAAATTACAAATTTATTAAATATTTGTTTATTTGGGTATAAATAATTGTTATCTACATTCACAAATATCAGTTTTTAAAACTGTATATGATATAATAAATAACAAATAAGAGGTGAGAATATGAAATTAATATCATGGAATGTTAACGGATACAGAGCCGTTATGAAAAAAGGCTTTAAGGAAGCATTTGATAATTTGAATGCGGATATTTTTTGTTTACAAGAAATAAAAATGAAAGAAAATCAAATGACTGATGAAATGGAAATCGAAGGTTATCATAGATATTCTTATTCAGCTAACAAGGCTGGTTATTCTGGAACTTTGGTTTACACAAGAGTTGAACCAATTGGAGTAAGTTTCGGGATTGGAATTGATGAACACGACACTGAAGGTCGTGTGATTACTTGCGAATATGAGGACTTTTTCTTGGTGAATGTATACACGCCAAACTCTAAACAAAAACTAGAACGCTTGGATTATAGAATGGTGTGGGAAGATGAATTCCACAATTATTTGAATATTTTAAGAGATAAAAAACCTGTAATTGTGTGCGGGGATTTGAATGTGGCCCACAATGAAATTGATTTGAAAAATCCACAATCAAATCGACGTTCAGCAGGATTTACTGACGAAGAAAGAAACAAAATGTCGCTTTTATTAAATGATGGATATATCGACACTTTCAGATATTTTTATCCCGACAAAACAGATGAATATTCTTATTGGTCTTATTTCGCAAAGGCGAGAGAAAGAAATGCTGGATGGAGAATTGATTATTTCATAGTAAGTGATGATTTGAAGGATAATCTTGTAGATGCAAAAATTCACCAAAGCATAATGGGTTCAGACCATTGTCCAGTTGAATTGGAGATTAATTTTTAAGGAGATATTATGACTAGAAATAGAATTTGGATAAGTGGAGCAGATGGAAAAATCGGGAAAGTATTACAGAAATATTTGGATCCTTTGGAAGACGAAGTCTTAGCAACGGATAAATACATTGTAGACATTGTGAATTCCGATGAAACTTCTATATTTGCCAGAAGAAACAGACCGAATATAATCATAAATTGTTCCGCACTTACAGACCCTGTAGCTTGCCAAGAAAATCCAGACGAAGCTTTCAGGGTAAATGCGTTGGGCGCAAGAAACATGGCTGTTGCAGCGAACACTGTGGATGCAAAAATAATTCACATGTCAGCAGACGATGTGTTCAGTGGACAATCCAGAAGTGCATACAGAGAATACGACACTCCACATCCTACGACAATGTATGGAAAAAGCAAATTGATGGGAGAAAATTTCGTAAGGGAATTCAGCGTGAAACATTTTATTTTGAGAACAAGTTGGTTATTTTCTCCGGTAAATCACAGGGTAGAAGACATTATAAAAGAAGCAATTCAAACGGGAAAAGTTTACGTTCCTAAAGCACAATATTCTTCTCCGACAAGCGCATATCAATTAGCAGAATTTATCGTGAAATTAATGGATACGTACGATTACGGAATTTATCATGCATCATGTGAAGGCGTCGCTAGTAGAAAAGATTTTGCAGAAGAAATTTTGAGGATAAAAGGAATTGATGCAGAAGTTATCGAAGATGAAAATTTGAGAATTGAAGGTCACAGACCAGATTTTACAGCTTTGGAAAACTTCTTATTGAACACTTCTCAAATTTACAAATTCACAGATTGGCAAACTTCTCTTGAAAAATATATCGAAAAAAATAATTTGTAAATTTAAAACTGAATTTTAAGAAAAGGAAAGATGTTTATGAAACAAAAGAAAAAAATGGGACTGACAACTCAAATTTTTATTGGATTATTCCTGGGATTGTTGGTAGGAATAGTTTTTAATCTATTTGTCCCTTCATCATATATAAAAGATACCATTTTAGTTAATGGGATATTCGACGTATTGGGGCAAGGATTTATCAGATTAATGCAAATGCTCGTTGTTCCATTGGTGTTTTTCTCATTAGTAACTGGTGCGATGAGCATGGGGGATACTAAAAAATTAGGAAAAATCGGAGTCAAAACACTTGTGTTTTATTTGTTCACTACGGCTTTGGCGATAACTTTGGCGCTATTATTGGCATCATTTATAAAGCCTGGAGTTGGAATCGATCTTAGCAAAGTGAGCCAGGCTGCCCAAGCAGACCCCGCGAAGGCAGTTTCAATAAAAGATACTGTGCTGAATTTGATTCCTACAAATCCAATTCAAGCTATGGCTGAAGGAAATATGTTGCAAATAATTTTCTTCGCATTGTTAGTTGGAATTATTTTGGCGAATTTGGGAGAAAAAGCACACAACGTTGCAAATATTTGCGAAGAATTCAACGACATAATGATGGATATGACTATGATTGTCATGAAGTTTGCGCCAATAGGTGTATTTGCCCTTATCACAAAGACGTTTGCAACTTTAGGATTATCTGCAATATTCTCTATGTTAAAATACATGCTCACAGTAGTTTTAGGATTGGGATTGCAACTTTTCTTAGTTTATATGGTTTTATTGACTATTTTTGCAAAAGCAAATCCATTCAAATTCTTGAAGAAATTCTTCCCAGTTTTGGGATTTGCGTTCTCCACATCATCTTCAAATGCAACAGTGCCAATGAACATCAACAAATTGGAAGAACTTGGAGTTAGCAGGAAAATTTCTTCGTTTACTATTCCACTTGGAGCGACTATCAACATGGACGGAACAGCAATTATGCAAGGAGTTGCAGTAGTATTTGCAGCGAACGCTTACGGAATGCAATTGACACCACAAAATTTCTTGACAGTAATTGCTGCAGCGACACTTGCATCAGTGGGTACTGCGGGAATTCCATCTGTTGGATTGATAACTTTATCTATGGTATTTAATTCAATCGGACTTCCAATATCTGCGATTGCAATGATAATGGGAATAGACAGAATTTTGGATATGATTAGAACAGCGATAAATATCACAGGAGATGCCGTGTGTACAGTTATCGTCGCGAATAGTTCAGGTGAAGAATATTTTGATAGAGAAAAATTTAATTCGTAAATTATAATAAACGATAAACACTTATAGAATATTTCAATAAGTGTTTATTTTTTTATCTGATATAATGAATATAAGGAGGGATAATTGTGAAATTAGAAAATAAACATATCAAAAAAATCGTCGTTGTTCTGGTAGTGGTTCTTGCATTTGTATTTATCAAACCACTAAGAGAAGGAATAACGAACATGTCAAAATCATTTCAAGACCTTGAAAGTGTAAAAGCGTACATCAGATCTTTCGGGAAAACTGCGGTTATAATTTCATTCTTGATGATGATTCTTCAATCAGTTGCAGCACCAATCCCAGCCTTTTTCATTACATTTTCAAACGCCGCTATTTGGGGATGGGTTAGAGGAAGTATATTGTCTTGGACATCTGCAATGGCTGGAGCAGCGCTTTGTTTCGGTATTGCTAGATTTTTGGGAAGAGATATTGCGGAAAAATTTGCAACAAAAGGAGCATTAAAAGAAGTAGAAGGATTTTTCGACAAATACGGTAAGAACGCAATTTTGGTTGCAAGATTATTGCCATTTGTTCCATTTGATCCGATAAGTTATGCAGCGGGATTGACTCCGATGGGATTTTGGGAATTTTTCTTAGCGACAGGAATTGGACAACTTCCAGCTACTTTGATTTATTCTTATGCAGCAAGTAAATCGACAAATCCATCTACATGGGTAAAAGGACTTATTATTCTATTCGGAGTGTTCGCACTTGGAATGTTGATGAAGAGAATTTATAACGATAAACAAGCAAAGAAAAACATATAAGAAAGCCTCAAACTTTCCTAGAAATAAACAAGCCCTTATGCACGTTTGGACATAAGGACTTGTTATTTTTTCTATCATTAAAAATTACTGAAAATTAAAATTCTTTTATTTGTTCGACTAATTTATCGAATTGCATTGCATGAGACGCTTTTACTAAAATCAATGTGTTATCTACGATTAATTCTTGCAATTTTTCTAACAATTCTTCTTTTGTTTCAAAGTAGAAGACTTTATCTTCTGCAAAGTTTGTACGTGCTCCTTTGATTATGTTTTCTGCTAATGGTCCAGTTGCCAATACGTAGTCGATTTTTTCTGGATTGATTGATTTACCGATATTTTTGTGAAGAGTTATTTCGTTGTCTCCAAGTTCTAGCATATCACCTAATACGGCGATTTTTCTAGAATAGCCGTGCAATCCGTAAGCTGTTTCTAGGCAGCTTGTAAGTGATTGTGGATTTGATTTGTAGCTGTCGTTTAAAATATGGAATTTATCTAGTAGTATAAGTTCGTTTCTCATTCCAGTTAATTCGATATTTTTAAGTCCTTTTGCAACATCTGAATAATCCAATCCCATAAGTTCAGCTACTATGATTGACATTGTAGCGTTGTACATTTGATGATGTCCCAACAATTCTATATTGAATACATGATCGTTGATTGAAAAAGTCGATCCTGTTTCATCAGCTTTAATCATTTCCATTCTATAATCGCTGTCTGGTTTTATTCCAAAACTTATAGTCTTTTCTGGTAATTTGTATTCTTGTTTTACTTCTCTGAGAACTGGATCGTCATTATTTAAAATAAATATCCCGTCTTCTTTTAATCCTTCAAGAATTTCGAATTTAGCTCTGGCAATATTTTCTTTTGTTTTCAAATTTAAAAGATGACTGTCGCCGATGTTTGTAATCATTGCGATATCAGGATGAGCGATATTAGTAAGTTGACTGATTTCTCCAAAGTTTTCAGTTCCCATTTCAAGAACGGCAACTTCAGTGTCATCATCTATGTCAAATATTGTCTTGGATAATCCAATTTCGTTGTTGTAATTTTTTTGTGTCTTAACGACTTTGTACTTTTCTTTTAATAAAGAACTCATTATATCTTTTGTAGTTGTTTTGCCATTGGATCCTGTGATGGCGATTACTTTGCAGTTTAAACTGTTGATGTATCCTCTAGCTAAATCCATCATAAATTCTTTTGTATCATCTACTTCGATTACTGGATAATCGTTGATGTTTCTGTAATCCCTGTTAACTACACAACAAGATGCGCCCTTTTCAAAAGCCATCTCTATGTAATTTTGTCCATCGAAATTATCTCCTCTAAGAGCGATGAACATGTTGTCTTTTTGAATAGTTCTTGTATCTGTGGAGATACCTTTTACCATTACATCATGGTATTTTTCATTTATAATCGTGTTAGTAAGTTCTGTTATTGTTTTTAAATTTCTTGTTAACATATTTACCTCTCTAACTTATATGCTTTATTTTTTTCGTATTCTTCAACAGCCAAATCAATCAAGTTGTCGAATACTTCTGAAACACTCATATCGTTAGTGCATTTCCACAAAACTGGAAACATTGAATGTGGAGTTAGTCCTGGAACAGTGTTGATTTCATTCACCCAAAGTTCGTTGTCTTTTACGAACATATCAACTCTTGAAAATCCTGACAAACTCATTAATTTGTACACTTTTTCTGCCAAATGTCTTGCTTTTAATTCTAACTTTTCATCCATTGGAAATGGTGTAAGCATTTCTGTTTTTGAATCGTTGTATTTTGCATCGTAATCGAAAAACTCTACATCGTGTATTTGGTATACACCCGGACGTGATGCAACAGGATTGTCATTGCCCATAACTGCTATCTGAAGTTCAGGGCCTATGATTTCTTCTTCAACTAAAATTCTTCTGTCGTATTGGAATGCGTTTTGGATTGCTTGTTCCAATTCTTCTTCTGTTTCTGCTCTCATAACACCAACAGATGAACCAGCGTTACATGGTTTTACATAAACTGCCTTGGATGTTTTGTCGAAAATTTCCTTCAAATTGTATTCATCGTTTTTGCAAAGCACGACGTATTTTGCTTGAGGAATTTTGTTCAATTCGAAAATATCGTTAGTGTATCCCTTGTCCATGCAAAGTGCAGAACCCAACACATTACATCCTACAAATGGCAAATCCAAAACTTTTATGAAACCTTGGATTGTTCCATCTTCACCGTAACTTCCGTGAATTGCAGGAAATATTACAGTGTTTTCTGGATTGATTTTACTGATGCACTCGCTGACAGATTCTATTACAGAAAGCTCAGTGTCAAGCACCAATTCGTCGTCGGATTTTATTTCTTCAGTTATGTTTTCTTTCATTATGAATTTTTTATCGCGGCGAACGAAAATCGCACTTACGTTGTATTTTTCTTTTGATAAATTATTTATTAATGTTCTAGCACTTGTGATACTTACTTCGTGTTCAGTACTAGGACCACCATATAATACATATATATTTTTTTGCATAATTTTTGTCCTTTCTTGTGACTCATTAATATATTACTATAACTAAATCATTATATCAATAAAATAGAAAAATGTATCATTTTTGTTGATTTTAAGAAAAAACAATACAAATTTAATAGGACTATTTTACAAATGTGGTAAAATATAGTTGAGCTAAGAATAGGAGGATTTTATGAAAAAGGAAGAATTTTTGTTGCAATTTGAAAAAAACTTATTTAATTTGTTTGGGAAAGATTTACAAACTTCTACTAAAAAAGAAAAATATATAGCTTTTTCTAAAATAATAATGAACGAATTGGCAGAAGATTGGAAGAAAACTTCTGACAAACACAAAAATTCACGCAATGCCTACTATTTTAGCGCAGAATTTTTGATAGGAAGATCTTTGGGAAATAATTTGTTGAATATGGGTTTGGACGAAGAATATTCACAGATTTTAAAAGAATTGGATATCGACATCAATGATTTGGAAATTCAAGAAGAAGATGCAGCTTTGGGTAACGGTGGTCTAGGAAGACTTGCAGCATGTTTTATGGAGAGTGCAGCGAGTTTGGATTATCCGTTGACAGGTTATGGTGTTAGATATCGCCAAGGACTTTTCAAACAATATTTTCACAACGGATTTCAAATGGAAGTCGGAGACAATTGGACATTGGACAAAGATCCTTGGTCAAGACGTGTAGAATCGGAATCCAAAATCATTAGATACAAAAACCAAGTCGTAAAAGCAGTTCCTTATGATATGCCTGTTGTAGGCTACAAAAATCACGTTGTAAACACTTTGAGATTGTGGCAGGCAGAATGTGATGACGGATTTGATTTTCAAAAATTCAACAATTTTCAATACGATGATTCTGTAAAAGAAAAAAACAGAGCAGAAGATATCACGAGAGTTTTGTATCCGAATGATATACAAAGACCGGGAAAAGTTTTAAGGCTTAAACAACAGTATTTTTTCAGTAGCGCATCTATTCAAGATATAATCGAAAAATACGAGAAGAATTTCCCAAATGATAAGGATTTTGAAGATTTTTCAAAATACAATACTATCCAATTAAACGATACTCATCCTGTTATGGCTATCCCAGAAATGATGAGAGTTTTGATGGATGATAAAAAACTTTCTTGGAAACAAGCTTGGAATGTTACAAGCAATGTGTTCAACTACACTAACCACACTATTTTACAAGAAGCAATGGAAAAATGGAGTGTCGATGTTGTAGAGGAAGTGAGTCCTAGAATTATGGATATTATCGCTGAAATCGACAGGAGATTTGTCAGCGATTTGGTGGGATTGTATTATTCTGTCGATAGAATAGATAATCTCAGAATTGTGAAGGACAATACTGTTAATATGGCTCATTTGGCAATATTAACAGCCGTAAAGATTAATGGCGTTGCTAAAATCCACACAGAAATTCTGAAAAACGAGACATTAAAATCATGGCACGATTTGTATCCGGATAAATTCGTCAACAAAACAAATGGAATTACTCCGAGACGTTGGTTATTTTATTCAAATCCAGAATTGACACAATACATCACAGAACTTTTGGGAGAAGATTGGAAAACTGATCTAACAAAATTAAAGGAGCTTGAAAAATTCCAAGATGATGAGAGTGTTTTGGAAAAACTAATGGAAATCAAACTTCACAACAAAATTAGACTCAAAAAATACATCAAAGAGCATGAAAATATCGATGTAGATGAGAACTCTATTTTTGACATACAAGTTAAAAGACTTCACGAATATAAGAGACAATTGCTGAATGCTTTTCACATTTTGAATTTGTATTATAAAATCAAAAACAACGAAGTATCCGACATTCCAAAACAAACATATATATTTGGGGCGAAGGCAGCGCCGGGGTATTTCAGAGCAAAGGCTATTATAAAATTTATCAATGAAGTTAAAAATCTCGTGAACAATGATGATGTTGTTAACAAATACATCAAGGTTGTGTTCTTAGAAAACTTCAACGTATCCATCGGAGAAATGGTGTATCCTGCAGCAGATGTGAGTGAGCAGATTTCGACTGCGGGAAAAGAAGCTTCTGGAACTGGTAATATGAAATTTATGTTAAATGGAGCGTTAACTGTGGGAACTTACGATGGTGCTAATATTGAGATTTTCAATCATGCAGGTGAGGACAACAACTTCCCATTTGGAGCAACTGTTGATGTATTAAATTCCATCAGAGACACTTACAATCCTGTTGAGTATTATTATAAGGATGAAAACATCAAACAAGTTGTGGATACTTTGCTAAGCGATTTGATCAATGATAGTGGATCGTTTATGTTCTTAGACATTTACAATTCACTTGTAAACAGAGATTCATCCTTTAAGTTGGACGAATATTTTGTGTTAAAAGATTTCAACGATTATGAACAAATTCACGAAAAGATTTTACAGACTTACTCAGACAAGAAAAAATGGGCTAAGATGAGTTTGATGAACATCGCAAATTTCGGAGAATTTTCATCGGATAGAACTATAAAAGAATATGCAGAAGAAATTTGGAGGATAGTACCAAATGAAAAAATTTAAAAAGAGTGATATTAACTCTAAGATATTTAACAAAGGAAACAAGATTTTATTTTTCCACGCCGACGGGATTTGCCCATGTATTCCGGCGAAAAATGATTTGGAAGATATCGAAAAATCATTTCAAGGAGAAATAGAATTTTACGAATATTTAGCTAAAAAAGTTAGAGAAATTGACAAGGACGAGATAATTACACATTACGAAGCGTTGCCTCTACCTACGACTTTATTTATAAAAGATGGTGAAATCATCGACAGACTTGTAGGAGATAATTCAAAATCAACATACAGAAATTACGCGAACAAATTATTGGACGAATAAGAGGAGATAGTATTGGCTAATTTATTATTTGAGGATAGAATCAACGAAATATTAGATACTCTTAGGCTTGAGAACGATCTTGAAAACACCAAAATTACTTTTTGTACTTTTGATGAACATCATTTCGACAAACATCAAACCACAGACATCGATGATATCGAATTGAGAGATGACAGGATAAATTGGATATATATCACAGGATTATCAGATACAGATAATTTCATAAAAATGAAAGAAAAATTCAAAATCCATCCTCTTATAATAGAAGACATGTTGGATGTGGAACAAAGGACGAAACTGGAAGCCTATGATGATTATTTGTTCGTGGTAACAGATACTGTGGATTATGATATGTTCAACAGTGTAAAAGAATTGTCGTTTAACCAAGTTTCTTTTGTTTTGAAAGAAAATTTGTTAGTAACTGTAGAGCAAAACAAAACCACATCATTTGACAGAGTTTTGGACAAGTTAGAAAAAATTCCTGTTTTTAGGCCGAAAACTACAGATGGACTATTGCTTTTGTTAATGGATGCATTCATCGACAACTACTATCAAATTTTTGATATTTTGGGAGAATACATAGATGATTTGGAAGACGCTATGATGACTAATCATGATGACGATATTCTCAGAGAACTTTACACCATGAAGAAAAACCTAATATTTTTGAGGAAGACTTTGTGGCCTTTGCGTTCAGTTATCAATGAAATTTCGAAGTTCAGAGTAAATTTGGTAAGTCACAACACATCTATTTACATGAGAGATTTGTACGATCACATAATCCAAATGCTTGAATTCATAGAAGTATATCGCGATATGATTAACTCTATGATAGATGCATTTGACACTAATATCTCTAACAGAACTAACGAAGTAATGATGGTATTGACTGTGTGGTCGACGATATTTTTGCCGTTGACATTCTTAACAGGTGTCTACGGAATGAACTTTAAATATATGCCGGAACTTCAAGGGAAATACGGATATATTTTGTTCTGGGTTACGGCTGTTGTGATTACTAGTGTTATGATTTATTATTTTAAAAAGAAAAAATGGATGTAATATAAAGGAGATTTTATGGAAAACAGTACTTTTTTGGCATCTGATTATGAAAAAGAACAAATTGATGCTATTAAAAAAATACTGCGAGTGTATTTTAGTGGAGATATTGAATTTAGCAAGAATTTTTCTGAATTGAAACCAAACATAGACAACCAAAATTTGAAAAAAGTTTTGAATGAACTAGATGAGAATATAAACAGAGATGATTTGATAAGATATGTCAATGATATCAACATAATGGCTTATAATGAGGAAAATAAGCTTTGTTTTATGTATGATGCTAACAGGAAATTCACAAAAGAAAGAAAGATTGCACTTGAGAATTATCCACGAGATAAAAACTATGGTTTTTGTATTGAAAAATGGATAAACAAATGCAATAGCATACTTTCTAATTCATCATCTGATTTGCAAAATGCAATCTATAGCACTATGCTTGATATTTGCTGTGAGGAAATGGGTATACTTGTCGTAAGGATATGTGAAGGTGATTTTGATTGGACTGACAATCACGCAATGGAAAAATTGAACGAAATTGTAAGTAATATATTGTAAGTAATATAAGGAAGGGAGATTTTTGTTAATGAAAATTATACTAGCAGTAGATAGAAATTTTGCAATAGGAAAAGACGGAGATATGCTTTTTTCAATTCCTGAAGATATGCAAAGATTTAAGGAATTAACAACTGGAAATATCGTTATAATGGGAAGAAAAACATTGGAATCTTTGCCGGATTCAAAACCTCTACCAAATAGAACCAACATAATAATTACAAGCAAAGATTTAGACGGTATGCTTTGCGTAAAAAACGAAGAAGAATTGCTACGCACTCTCAAAGAAATCAACCCAGACCACAAAATGACAGAGTATTTGATAGGTGGAGCAAACACGATAGAATCATTGATACATTTAGTTGATGAATTCGTAATCACTTATGTTGACGCAGAATTTGAATATGATGCAAAAATCAGAAACTTATTTGAAGACCAAGATTATTATGTAGCGGAGGAATCAGACATCAAAACTTACGAAGGTATGGATTATAGATATATGGTTTTCAAAAGAAAATAGAGAAAAAGAGTATTACACATTCATGCTAAGAATATCATACGGAAAAAATTGCTTTGATTTCAAATCTAAAAATCCGTCCAAAATCGTACCGCGTAAGCGAAGCGTGCTTACGATTTTAGGATTTTGAGATTCAGAAATCAACAATTTTTGTAGTCTAGATATTCGTACATGATGTGTATGTACTCTTTGAAAAATAGGGGATATAAAATATCTCTTATTTTATTGCCCAAATATTAAGATTTGGCAAAGTTATAATTGAGTATAATGTATTGTGATATAATACGGTTACGGAGGTGAGTAAATGCGTTGTCCTAATTGCAATGAAAAAGTGTTAGATACGGTGAATTTTTGTCACAATTGTGGGTTTAATTTGAAAGAATACCGTGAAAGTTTGGATGAACAAAAGGATATAAAAGAACAACCAGAAGATAATCACGCATCTACAGATAGGGATTATTCATATTCAGATGATGTTATGAATATTTTTAATATAAAAAATCGTGAAAAATCAGCTGAAGAACAAAAGGCTGAAGAAATCATAAACAAAAATAAAACGGAACACAAACCTAAAAGGATTGAAGATATTTTTCAAGTGATTAACAAAAATAAATCTCAATATGGAAAGTTCAATCCCGACAAAGAAGTTGAGAAGAAAATAAACCACGAGGAAGAAAAAGAACCTGAAGAAAATTATGAAAACACGATTTTTATTACCAAAGGTTATGACGAAAAACAAGAAAAAATTAAAAGAGATGAGTCGATAAGGTTCACTTCGGCAAATGAGTTTACTATTCATAAGTTTGAAGACGAAGATGAAGATGAAGATGATGACCAATTTATGGATACTTTTGAGGTTAAAAGTAAACAAGTTTTTGACAAAATCAATTTGTTCTTTACTAAAATATTGAAGAAAATGATGGGTGGTACACAACCTTACAGGTTCTCAATGAGACTTGCGGTTGTAGTGTTATCTGCGTTGCCGCTTTTATTCTTTTACATGAATTCTACAAATCACTGGACATTTACTCAAAAATCAAAGGCAATCGTAGTTATGGTTTCTGTATTGGTATTGGATGTTTTCCAAAAAGTTTTATCATACAGTCTGGGACTTAAACTAGCAGGAACGAAATTATATCAACCAATCGACAAGGATTTGAGAAACAATATCTCAGTTTTACTTTCGGTTATAGAATCTCTCATATTTAGCTTATTTGGTGTTTTAACTGCAGGAGGACTTGTTGGTTTTAGTTCGTCAGTTTTCACGTTTACATTTTTGGGTGCACACGCTTTTATATATCTAATTTCATTGGTAATATTGATATTATTTGCAACGATTATTTTAGTAGATAGATTTGATTACAAAAATTTGTGGAAAGTTTACGGACTTAATGCAGCTGGAATTGTGATAACAAGACTTGTTGTGTTTATGGTCGTTATGACACTTCTTCAAAAAATATTTTTTGGACTTGCTCCGGGATTAATGTAGGTGATTAAATGATTTACACAGTTACTATGAATCCAGCACTTGAATTTGTAAGTGAAGTTTCGGATTTTGAATTTGACAAAAACAATATATCGGATTTTGATTTGATGCTTCCAGCTGGAAAAGGAATCAATGTTTCGAGAGTTTTAAAACAACTTGGACTTCCGACTGTTGCAACTGGATTTGCAGGAGGTTTTACCGGAGAATTTGTAGAAGATTGGCTAAGAAGAGAAGATATCAAATCTGAGTTCATAAGAATTGATGATAATACTAGAATTAATATCAAAATCACAGGCTCTTCGAAAACCGTAATCGAATCAAAAGGACCTAGCATTTCTCATCAAGAACTACAGGAATTATTATACTTTCTATCAAGAGTTAAAGAGGGAGATACTGTGTTTTTGTCCACGGCTTTTCCGAAAAATATAACAGAAACTGTAATCGAAAGAATGATTGCAATCTGTAAAGCAAACAAAGCACAATTCGTACTAGATATAGATGAGTATTATTTGGAGAGATTTGCTAACGGGGGATCATTACTTGAGAAAATAAGTGTAAAATGCTTGGAACATCTATTTAAAACAAAAATAGATTCAGAATCAGATTTACTAAAATGTAAAAACGAAATATTTGATTTGAATTCTAAATTTGTAATAGTGCCTTTTGTAGATAATAAAGTATATTTGTTCCAAAAGAATTCAATCTATGCTTTTGACATAGAACAGATGCTAAACCAAAAAAGAGATTTTGTTATTGACTCAATAATCGCGGGATTTATCGCGACATTTATCAGAACTTCAGATTATGAAAAATCTTTTGAAATGGCAAATGCCTGTGCGCTAGCTTCGTTGAAGACCAAGGATTTGCCGAAAAAATTCCAAATAGATGATTGCTTTAAAGATATTAATATAATAAAAATAGACTAAAATAAAAAAACAAGGTGTTGAATTTAATTCATACCTTGTTTTTTTATGTTGTAATAAATTAAGAAATGGAGATTTAATTGAAAATGAAAAAGTTTTCAATAATTAAATATATTTTACCATTTCAATATAACGAATGCAAGCTTTTTGTTACATTTTTTAAAAATTAATAAATTTGTAAATAGGCTCATGATTATCATTACTTTACCATAATAAAGAGATTGTGTCAAGTCATTTTTATGCAAAAACACAATTTATTTTATTATTAGAACAAATTTAAAAAATGAATAAAAATAATTTAGTTTTATTTTCATAATTAATTTTAAATGGCAGAATTATAATGGGAAAACAAAATCATAAATTTTATTATTGTAGCTAAAAAGTGTAATTTAATTCGAAAAAGCATAGAAAAACTGTATTTTATACTGAAATTTTAAATTAAAAAATAAATAATAATTGACAAATTCCTTTTATGTCACTATAATGAGATAAAGTATTATTTATTATTCATACATAAATCATACGAAAAATAAACTGAAAGGAGAATAAGATGTCTGCTAATAAGAAAATATTGGAAGTTAATAATATGCATACAGCTTTTAGAATAAAAGACGATTATTATGACGCCGTAGACGATGTTTCATTTGAATTGTATGAAAATGAAGTATTAGCTATGGTTGGCGAATCTGGTTGTGGTAAATCTACACTTGCTACTACAATTATGGGTTTACATAATATGAACTACACTCAAATTAGCGGTGAAGTTATATATAACGGCGAAAATATTTTGAATTATACAGAAGCTCAATTCAATGAGTTGAGAGGTGGAGAAATTGGTATGATATTCCAAGATCCATTGGCATCACTTAACCCATTAATGAGAATTGGCGAACAAATTGAAGAAGCTTTGTTGTATCACACTGATTTGGACAAGAAACAACGTCAAGCAAAAGCTGTTGATCTTCTAAAAAAAGTAGGGATTGAAAATGCTGAAGTTATAGCAAGACAATTTCCTCATCAATTATCCGGAGGTATGAGACAAAGAGTAATCATTGCGATTGCTTTGAGTTGTAAGCCTCATGTTTTGATAGCTGATGAGCCAACTACTGCACTTGATGTTACAATTCAAGCACAAATTCTAGATTTAATAAAAGAATTACAAAATCAAATGAATTCAGGAATTATATTGATAACCCATGATTTAGGAGTTGTAGCACAGACCGCTGATAGAGTTTGCGTAATGTATGCAGGTCAGATCGTTGAGATTGCACCTGTGGATGAGTTGTTCAATAACCCACTTCACCCATATACTAGAAGCTTATTAAATTCCATTCCGCAAGCAGATAATGAATCTGATCAGTTACACGTAATAGAAGGTATGGTTCCTTCATTAAAAGATTTGCCAAGAAAAGGATGCAGATTTGCACCTCGTATTCCTTGGATAGACGATCATGAACACGAAGAAAATCCAGTATTACATGATGTTGGCAATGGACACTTAGTTCGTTGTACATGCTGGAAGAACTTCCATTTTAAAGACGAATAGGAGGAAAATATGGGATTTTTAGAAGTTAAAAATTTGAAAGTTCATTATCCAATTCGTGGTGGATTTTTTAATACAATTCAAGACTATATCAAAGCTGTTGATGGAGTTGATATGGATATTGAACAAGGAAAAACTTATGGATTGATTGGAGAGTCTGGTTCTGGGAAGTCAACTATCGGAAAAGCTATAGTAGGACTCGAAAAGATTACAGATGGACACATTTTGTACGAAGGAAAAGATGTTACAAGTAGATCTTACAGAAAAAAGATTAACTACAATCAAGATGTTCAAATGATTTTCCAAGACTCAATGAGTTCGCTTGATCCTAAAAAAAGAATTTTGGATATAATCGCTGAACCAATCAGAAATTTTGAAAACTTAACACCAAAAGAAGAAAAAGAAAAGGTGTTTAAATTATTAGACATAGTTGGACTTAACGAAAGTGCAATTTACAAATATCCATTTGAATTCTCAGGTGGTCAAAGACAAAGAATTGGTGTTGCAAGAGCTGTTGCATGTAACCCAAGATTGATAGTTGCAGACGAACCAGTTAGTGCACTTGACTTATCAGTCCAAGCGCAAGTATTAAACTACATGAAGTTGATTCAACAAGAGTTTAATCTAAGCTACATTTTCATCTCTCACGATTTGGGGGTTGTAAGACACATGTGTGATTACATTTATATTATGCATAACGGCAAATTTGTGGAAACTGGTAATCGTGAAGAGTTATACTCTGATCCTCAACATATTTACACAAAAAGACTTATCGCAGCGATTCCTCAAATCGAACCAAATAGAAGAAAAGAGCTTAGAGATGCTAGACAAGCTATTGAAAAGAAGTTTGATGAACAAAAAAATGTCTACTACGATGAAAATGGATCGGTGTACGATTTGATGAAATACAAAGATTCTCATTATGTAGCAGCTAGAAAGGGGGAAATATAATATGACTAAAACAATAATCAGAAGATTTTTAATAATGATTCCTCAATTGATAGTGTTAAGTTTATTTATATTCTTTGTAGCTCAAAAGATGCCAGGGGACCCTTTTACAGGGAAAATCACACCAAGTACTGGTAACTCAAAGGTTGAAGAAGAACTTAAAATAAAATCTGGATTTTACGATCCATGGTATGTGAAATATAAGAGATGGGTTGGAAATGCACTTCAAGGAGATTTTGGAGATTCTTATACTCAAAAGCTACCAGTGAAAGATGTTATTGGTCAAAGAGCTAAGAACACATTCTTCTTATCATTGTTCTCATTGTTAATAATGTATGCGATAGCAATTCCTTTGGGAATAAACGCAGGTAGGTATAGCGGGTCGGCATTCGATCAGGGGGTTAACTTGTACAACTTCCTCGCTCTGGCTACACCAGGATTCGTATTTTATTTAATAATGCTTTTAATATTCGGATACAAGTTAGGATGGTTTCCTACAAGTGGTATTATAAGTCTTGAAGCTTCAGCAAAAGGCGGAATGGCAGCGGTGTTAAGTAGATTTTATCATATGCTACTTCCTGCAATATCTTATGCACTACTTACAACTATTGGAACTATTCAATATTTGAGAAATGAAGTTGTAGATGCAAAAAGTCAAGACTACGTAAGAACTGCAAGAGCAAAAGGGGTTCCTATAAAAAAAGTTTACAGTAAACACATTTTTAGAAACTCACTTTTACCAATAGCTGCATTCTTCGGATTCCAAATCACAGGATTGCTAGCTGGTTCTATCATGATTGAAACAATTTTCGGATACCAAGGAATGGGCTCATTATTCGTTGACTGTATTAACCAAAGGGACTACTCAGTTATGACAGCGCTTGTTATGATTTATGGTTTCTTGACACTTTGCGGTTCATTATTAAGTGATATTATCATGAGTATAGTGGATCCAAGAATAAGGATAGATTAGGAGGTTTTTATGAAAGAAGTAAAAGTAACAGAAGAAAAGCTTGAAGAATATAAAGACCTTGCAAAAGATAATCCTACTGGATTTAAAGTAATTGTTAATGAATTCAAAAAAGATAAACTAGCTATAGTGTCATTGGTGGTATTAGCAGTATTGTGGATAGGAATATTCGTTGGAGCAATGCTACTAGACAAAGAACAAGTAATGAAAGTTGACATACTTAATTCATACGTAAGACCAGGAGAAGCGGGACATATACTTGGAACAGACCAAGGTGGTAGAGATTTGTTCGGACAATTGATAATTGGCGCTAGAAATTCTATCGTAATAGGAATCGCCGTAACAATCCTTACATCTGTTATAGGTATAGTTGTAGGTTTGTTTATAGGATATTACGGAGGATGGTTGGACAATATTATAATGAGAATTATAGATTTCATCCAAATTCTTCCAACAATGATGATTATCATAGTTTTCGTAACAATTGTTCCAAAATATTCTATGTTTACATTCGTATTGATATTTACGGTGTTCTATTGGACAGGAATGGCAAGACTTGTCAGATCAAAGGCCCTTGCTGAAAGTAAAAAAGACTACGTAAATGCATCCAAAACAATGGGTACTAGCGATTTGAAGACTATGTTTACAGGAATTTTGCCTAACATTTCTTCAATATTAATTGTAGATATGACATTAAGTTTCGCAGGAAATATTGGTATTGAAACTGGACTTAGCTTTCTAGGTTTCGGGCTTCCACCATCAGATCCATCACTAGGAACGTTGGTATCATTAGCCAGAAAACCAGAAGTTATATCAGATAAGTTATATGTATGGCTACCTGCATCATTATTGATATTAGTAATGATGTTGTGTATAAATTATATCGGTCAAGCATTAAGAAGGGCTTCCGATGCAAAACAAAGGAAAGGATAAGGGGGAAAAATAATGAAAAAGAAATTTAAATCATTATTGGCAATCTTTTTAGTATTAGCATTTGTACTTACAGGATGTGGAAAATCTAATAAAGATAGCGGAAAATCATCAGATTCTGGTTCTAAACAAGAATCTAGCACTGGTAAAAAGGCAAACGAAGAAAATAAAGGTAACATAGTCGGAGAACAAATGGGCGGCGGTGTGATTATTGAAAATGAAGGCGAACCAATTAAAGGTGGTACATTTAGAGTAGGTATCCCTACAGATTCACCTTTTAAAGGTATATTTAATGTTGCATTACAAGACGATAACTTCGACTGGACAATTATCGGACCTACAATGTACGGTTCAGCAAACGCTGGAGAAAGCATGGAATTGAGAGATTCTGGAGCTGAAAAATTCGAATGGGATGAAAAGGCAAAGACAGCGACAATCAAACTTTCAGATGCATTCAAATGGAATGACGGAAAGCCTGTAACAGCAAAAGACATTATAATAAACTACCTAATCATCGGTCACAAGGATTATCCTGGTGTACGTTATGATGATGATATGATGAACATCGTAGGTATGGAAGATTATCACGCTGGAAAAACAAAAGACATCGCAGGTGTTAAAGAAGTAGATGAAAAAACAGTTCAAATCTCATTTAAAGAATGGAAACCTTCAATCAAATGGGGTGCTGGTATTTGGGCTGAACCAACTAACTATGAACAAGTAAAAGATATAGCTATAAAAGACATAATCTCTTCTGACTCAATCAGAAAGAACCCTAAATCAGCTGGACCTTTCTACATTTCAAATGTAGTTCCAGGACAATCAGTTGAATTTAGCGCTAATGAACACTTCTGGGGTGGAAAACCTAAGATCGATAAAGTTGTAATGGAAGTAGTTCCAACATCACAAATTTTAGCATCATTAAAATCTGGTAAATACGACTATATAGCAGGTGGAGCACCATCAGATACATTCAAAGAAATATCAGAATTAAAAGGATACAAAGTTGCAAGACAACAAGACATGGCTTACACTTACTTAGGATTCAAACTAGGTAAATGGGACAAAGAAAAAGGCGAAGTTGTTGTAGATCCTAACGCTAAGATGGCTGATCCTAACTTACGTAAAGCAATGGGTTATGCAATTGATAACAACGCAGTTGGTGAAAAATTCTATCAAGGATACAGATCACAAGCGACATCAGTTGTTCTTCCTATATTTAAAGATTACTTTAACACTGAATTAAAAGGATACAATTTTGACCAAGAAAAAGCCAAAAAATTGTTAGATGAAGCTGGATACAAAGACGTAGACAATGATGGAATAAGAGAAGACAAAAACGGTAAACCATTTGTAATTAAATTCGCATCAATGTCAGGTGGAGAAATCGCAGAACCATTGTCAGCATACTATATCCAATGCTGGAAAGAAATTGGATTGAATGTTGAGTTGACAGGCGGAAGATTGATAGAATTCAACGCATTCTACGACAAGCTTAAAAATGATGACCCTGAAGTTGACGTATTCCAAGGAGCTTGGGCTGTAGGTACTAACCCTGACCCATCAGGATTATTCAGTAAGAATGCATCATTTAACTACTACAGATATACTAATCCAGAAATGCAACAAGCATTGGATAAGATAGCTGATGGTAAATCATCTGATGAAGAAAGAGCACAAGCTTACAAAGATTTTGCAAAAGTTATGGAAGAAAATGTACCATTGATTCCAACACTTTACAGAGAATCATTGACTCCAATCAACAAGAGAGTTAAAAAGTTTGATACAAGATATGTTCAAGATCTTAACAAAGATGACTTCAGATGGAATCAACTTGAACTTACATCTGAACAACCAATTAAAGAATAATAGTTTTTAAATTAAGTGGGGTGTAATTTTACACTCCACTTTTTTATGTAAAATATGTAAAAATACGTAAAATATAACGTTTTCGTTTATTGACTTATTCTAGCTTATTCATTAGAATATTAGAGAGGTGTAATGAATGAAGCAGAAGAATATTATTGCTGTAGTTTTGATAACTGTAGTAATATTTGTTGGAACTTTTGTAGGATTAAATATTTTTAATTCATCAAAGACAGAAAAATTAGATAAATTGGCTCACCAATGTATAGTAGATGGTAATTACCAAAAAGCTGTAGATTATTATAGTGAATTATACGATAGAACAAACGATGGATCTTATATAGATAAAAAACGTGAAGCTGTGGAACTTTTATCTTCTAAAAATAATTACGATTATGGCGTAAATTATTTAAAGGAAATGAAGTATGTCGATGCAGCAAAAAGTTTCTTGAAAGTAAGCAACAAAGATAGCGTCAATTATCAAAAAGCGCAACAAAGATTGCAAGAAAGCACACAAGCTGTGATAATTGCAAGTGATTCATTTGCAGAAGATGACAACTTTGATGCAAGTTTGAATATGTTAAACTCATACGCACGTGTAATGCCACACGAAACTATTGTTATCGACAAGATAAAAGAAGTTGAAAAAGCAAAAAATCAATACAATGAGAAAAAACAAGACGAAGAAAAACAACGTGCATTGTCTGAGAAAAAAGAAAAAGAAGCCAGAGAAAAAGCTGAAAAACTTGCCAATGAATCAGCAGAAGAATTAAAGAAAGAAAAAGAAAGCACAAAAAAACCGGATAAAAAAGATGAAAGTTATGAAACTGATGATAACAAAAGACTTATTGATTTGTGCATTCGTTTAGTTGGCAAAACTTACTTGGTAACTGCAGATAATGCCAAAATATACGAAGAACCAAGCAATAAATCACAAGTGATTTCCTCAATTCCTATGGGAAGTGAAGTGTACATTTATGAAGCAAAACCAGATTCAGGTCAAAGAGTATGGTGCCATGCGATAATAAAAAGTGCAGATTCATTAAAATCATACGATGCATGGATATCATCAAACAACTTAGAAATTAACGATTAAGCTCTCAATAATGAGGGCTTTTTTAGTAGAAAGGGGTGTGTTATGGATTTAAATTTTTTGCATTTTGATTTGGATGCTTTCTTTGCCTCTTGTGAAATTCTGGATAATCCGAAGCTAAAACACGTCCCAATGGTTGTCGGTGGTAAAAGTCAGAGAGGAATAATTACTACTGCGAACTACGAAGCTAGAAAGTACGGTTTGCATTCTGCAATGCCAATATTTCAAGCGAAAAAAATCGTTCCAAACCTCGTTATAGTTACTCCTGATTTTGAAAAATACAGAAGAAATAGCGAGAAAGTTTTCAAGGTTTTGTCTGCTTTTTCTTCAAAAATTCAAAAGATGAGTATAGATGAAGGTTGCATGGATATTTCTCATATCGATATGGATAGGTTGGAACTGGCAAATCTAGTCCAAGAAAATGTCAGGATAAAAACGGGATTGTCTATCTCTATAGGAATTAGCTACAATATGAGCCTTGCAAAGCTTGCATCTGATTGGAACAAGCCTCATGGAATCAAAATTATCACACAAGATGATATTCCAGATATTTTGATGGACTTAAATGTGGGAAAAATTCAAGGAATTGGCAGAAAATCTGAGGAAAAACTAAATAATATTGGGATAAAAAAAGTATGCGATTTGTACGATTTATCCAGAAATAATTTGAGAGAATTGTTCGGTAAGTTTGGGGAAGTGATTTACGATAGAATTCGTGGTAGTGACGATAGACAGTTGGATTTGTCAAGAATTAGAAAATCTATTGGAGTTGAGTACACTTTTGAACGTGATTTGAAAAATTACAATGAGTTATTGAAAAAAGCAAGTGAGTTCAGTGAAGAATTAGCAGATGATCTCCATAAGAAAAATATTAAAGCAAAGACCATTAGGATTAAAATCAAACTCAGCGATTTTTCAGTGATTACCAAATCGATGACTCTTGATGAATACATTAGTGATGTCAAGGATATTTACAGGATCGTGAAGTATCTTGTGCTTAATACTAAGATAGAAAAGTCGGTGAGGCTTTTCGGAATTACTGCGGCAAACCTGAGCGACACGACTTTTGAGCAGTTAAAATTTTTGTAGTAAAAAATTTTGCATAATACCTTGCAATATATACTACTGTGTATTATAATGTAATCAGGAGGTAAGATATGAACACACAATTAAAAAAAGGGATTTTAGAATTATGTGTCTTATCGGTTATATCTAAACAAGACAGCTACGGATACGAAATTATAGATCAGATAAAAGATAAGATACCAATGAGCGAAGGAACAATTTATCCTATGCTTAGAAGATTGAAAAACGACAAATACTTGGAAGATTACACTGAGCAATCAGAATCAGGTCCATCTAGAAAATACTACAAGATAACAGACGAAGGAAAAACTTATTTGCACTCACAACTTGAAGATTATAAAAAATTAGTTGAAAGTGTTAAGGCCTTGTTAGAGGAGGGTTTTTAAATGAATAAAGAACAATTTATGGAACTTTTAGATTATTATTTCAGAAATGTCGACGAAACAACTTACAGAGAAATCAAGAATGATTACGAAGAACATTTTAGAATCGGCGTTGAAAACGGAAAAACTGAAGAAGAGATTTCAACTGAATTAGGTAATCCAAGAGAAATATTCAACGAATGTAAAGAAGCTGGAATCATCAGAGAAAACAACTTATTTGGTATGTTTAACTTGGATAGCATTGGTGATTTCTTTAATTCTAAAATTTTTGACCAATCTAAAGACAAAGACTATGATTTGTCACAACAAACATTGGAATTTGACAATGATTTTCACAGAATTGAAGTTAAATCGAATGCGGACATAGATGTGTCAACTCACGAATTGGATAAAATAATCGTAACTTACACTACAACTGATGAAACACAAAAGTTAGATGTAGATTATATGAATCACGTGTTGAAGCTTGGTAAAGTTAAAATGGAAAAATTCTTCCAAAAAAGTTTCATCAAATCAATTTCTATCAAAATTCCACAAGACAGTGATTTGGGATTAAACATCGCCACTGCAAGTGGAGATGTAAATGTAGATGTTATTAGTAATGATGTTACTTGCAACACTTCAAGTGGTGATGTAAATATCACTACACAATCGAACAATGTAAATGTCAACACTGCAAGTGGAGATGTTCAAGTTTCCAAATGCAAAAAAGAAATTTATGTTAATACTGTAAGCGGTGATGTGAAGGTGAATTCTGAAAATCCAGAAATCACAGTGAACACTGTAAGTGGCGATATCGAAATCGATGTGAACGAAAACAAAGATTTGAATGTGAGAGGTGTATCTAGCGATATTAATATCAATATCAAAGAAAAGAAAGGTTCTATAGAACTTAGAACTGTTAGCGGTGAAATTCAAATTGATAGTTACTACAAAGATAGTTCGAAAAAAATCAGTAAATCTCACGACCAATCATTCTCAAATGATGAAATCGAAATAAGTGCTGCAACAGTTAGTGGAGATATTACTGTAGATTAGAATCTAAATTGACTGCAATGATTTTTCGTTGCAGTTTTTTTATTGTAAATTTACAGTTAAATATTATTATAACGTAAAAAAACATTGAAAATATGATAAAATAGAAGGTAATATGGAGGAATAATAATTTTGAAAATAATAGTAACTTGCGCATTCGGTTTGGAGAGCTTGGTCAAAAGACAACTTTTGGATATGGGCTATGAAAATTTGAATGTAAACGACGGAAGAATAATGCTTGTAGGCGATGAAAAAGATATCGCAAAATTAAATATAAATTTGAGATGTGCAGACAGAGTTCTAATCGAATTGGGTAATTTTAAGGCTGTATCATTCGAACAACTTTTTAAGGGCGTTGAAAAAATAAATTGGTTAGATATTTTGGAAGCAGATTCTAATTTTATTGTAGAAGGCAGAAGTTACAAATCAAAATTATTTTCTATTAAAGACTGTCAATCGATTACAGAAAAGGCGATTATTAAATCTCTTCAGAAAAAATACAAGGTGGATTGGTTCTCAAAATCCAAGGGGAGATTTAGGATTGAAGTTAGTCTGGTAAAAGATATTTGTTCGATAACTTTGGATACCTCGGGAGAGGGACTTCACAAAAGAGGATACAGAGAAGGCTCAGTTCTTGCCCCTATAAGAGAAAACTTAGCAGCAGGAATTATCGATTTGTCATTTGCAAACAGCGACAGACCTTTTGTGGATTTGTTCTGTGGCAGTGGAACTTTTGCAATAGAAGCTGCAAGAAAATTCAGAAATATTGCACCTGGAATTGATAGGAAATTCGATTTTATTAACTTTAATGATAAATTCAACAATGCATACAAACAAGAGCGTACTAAAGCCTTGGAGAGCATTGATTACGATAAGAAGATAGATATTTTCGCAAGTGATGTGGATGGTTCAGCGATTGAAAAAGCAATAGCTAATGCCGAAAATGCTGGAGTCAGAGAGGATATTAGATTCGTGACGAGGGATTTCAGAAATGTTGTGTTGAATGATAATTACTTCGTTCTAATATCTAACCCACCTTATGGAAAAAGGCTTGGCGAAAGACAAGAAGCCGAGAAGATTTATAAGGATTTGGGAATTAAAATGGCAAAATTCAAGACTGCATCGCAATATATAATCACAGATTGCGAAGAGTTTGAGAAATTTTACGGCAAAAAAGCATCTAAAAATAGAAAGATGTACAACGGAAATATGAAGTGTTATTTGTATCAATATTTTGGTCCGAGACCTAAATAGGAGGAGATATCCTTGGAGAAGAAATCAAGTGAAGATGTTAGTGATTTCAAAGGATCTGATTACGAAGTTCTAAATTCTATGAAGGATTTAGTTAGAGTAATAGATAAAGATGGGGTAATAATATTTGCCAATACTAGCATGATAAAATCTATGCCTATAAATCCAATAGGAGTGAATTGCTATGTGGATTATAGTGAAGATTTCCCAAAATGTTTGGCAGATAGGAAATACCGTTTGAACAGCACTATCAAAGAAAAAAGAAAAATAAATGGCGTGGATTATTCCATAACTTCTTCTCCAGTTATGGATAAAGATGGAGAAGTGGTAAGCACTGTCGAGGTTTTCAGAGATATTTCAAAAGAGGTCAAAACTCAGATTGATTTGATTAATGCGAACAAGGACATAAAGGATGAAATCATATTCGCCAAGCACATTCAAAGCAAAACTTTGCCTAGTAAGGGTGAGCATGTTGGATTGGATTTGGATTACAGCTATATTTCATCTAGGGATTTGTCTGGAGATATCATCGATTGCATAGACATTGACGAAAGATTTGTAGGAATTTACATCGCAGATGTTGTGGGCCATGGGATTGCGGCATCTATTCTGACGATGTTTATCAGACAGACAATGAGGTATTTGGTAAGTAGAATTACAGATTCTAGACCGAAAAGAGTGCTGAAGGATTTGAATACCACATTTACTGAACTTAATTTATCGGTAGACAAATATTTTACGATTTTTTATGGATTATACGATAGAAAACTCAAAATATTTTCATATGCAAATGCGGGCCACAATGGTATTCCATTTTTGATCTCAAATGATAAATTAGAAGAATTAAAAGTTACAGGTCATCCTATCTCTCCAATGTTTGAAGGAGTTGGGTTTGACCAAAGAGATATATTGGTCTCCAGTGGTGATGAATTAATTATGTACACTGATGGGATAACTGAAACTAGAGGATTTAACAACGAATTTTACGGCGAAGAAAGACTAAAAAGAGATTTAATGAAAGTTCCAGAAAAAAGAATTGAATACGTGCTAAACGAGGTGAATTCTTTTAGATTTTTGGAACAGGATGACGATATTGTTCTAGTGAGTTTGAAGGTTCTATAGGAGGAAATATGTTCAAGCTAGATTTTTCAAATACGACAAGTCATAATTCTGTGGATACTTTGAGAACAGAATCCGTAAATGCTTTAGAAAAGCTTTTAAACAAATCCTGTGAAGGCAAGGAATTCACAGGATGGATTGATTTGCCTAAAAATTACGACAGAGAAGAATTCGAGAGAATTAAAAAATGCGCTAAGAAGATAAGAGAAACGTCTGATTGTTTAGTTGTCATTGGAATCGGTGGAAGTTATATGGGAGCTAAGGCGATTGATTATGCGATGAGCGATTATTTTGAGAAATCGGGCATCGAAATCATCTACGCTGGTTTCCAATTGTCTTCTACGTATTTGGCTGAACTTTTGGAATATTTGAAGGACAAGGATTTTTGTGTAAATGTAATAAGCAAATCGGGAACTACTACAGAGCCTGCAATCGCTTTTAGATTTATAAAGGAATTAATGGATGAAAAATACACAAAAGAAGAACAAAAGAGCAGAATTTTCGCCACGACTGATAAACAAAAAGGTGCATTGAAAGAATTGTCTGATATCAATGGTTATGAAACTTTTGTAGTGCCAGATGACATCGGTGGAAGATTTTCCGTTCTAACTTCTGTTGGTTTGTTGCCACTTTGCGTAAAAGGATTGGACATTGACAAATTAATGATTGGCGCAGCAAATGCAATGGAAGATTTTACAAAACTTGACTATGAGTCAAATTTTGCACTGCAATACGCTTCATTTAGAAATGATATGTATCGTAATGGAAAAGATATTGAGATACTTATTAATTACGAAATGAGATTGAAATATTTTTCTGAATGGTTCAAGCAATTATTCGCAGAATCGGAAGGAAAAAACAACAAGGGAATATTCCCAATGATGTGTAATTTCACGACAGATCTTCATTCAGTAGGTCAAATGATTCAAGATGGACAAAAAAATGTATTTGAAACTGTGATTTCAGTAGAAAATCCACGCAAAGATTTGTATATAAAATCTGATGCTGATAATTTGGATAATTTGAATTATTTGAGCGGAAAATCAGTGGATTATGTGAATAAGATGGCTATGCAAGGAACGCTTAATGCTCATTTGTCGTCAAATGTTGAAAGTGTTGTCGTGAAAATTGATGAGATTAATGAAGAAAATCTAGGATATATGATTTATTTCTTCGAAATGAGTGTTGCGATTTCGGCGCTTGTTTTGGGAGTGAATCCTTTTAATCAACCGGGAGTTGAAGAATACAAGAAGCAAATGTTTAAATTATTAGAAAAGCCGGGTTATTAATATGAAAGAGAATTTAAAGAAAATAGTTTTGTACGAGAAAAGCTACGAAATTTCGAAAATTATATTGGTTTTATTGACATCTGTTTTATTTTTGAAATTTGCTAAGGTCGACCACGTTTTTGTTAAATCGTTTTTTATAACGGTATTTTCATTCGTGCCAATAATAGGAGCGGGAGTGTATTTTATTCCAGCAATCATTCTTAATTTATTAGAATCGAATACACTCTATCTAGCGATGTATGCGTGGTTATTTTTGGCATTAATTAGCATTGATAAAATAATGTACAGCGTGTTTTATGATTTGCCATTTGATTACAGCCCAATATTTTACATTATTATGGGAATGATTTTGTATTTGATATTTGGCAAATACATATTGATGGTGTTTAGTTTGTTTGTTTACGGAATAAACGTGTACAATAATTACAACAAGTACAAGAAAACAAAAGCTTTTTACAATAAAGCTTTGTTCAATTTCATTGATTTGAAACAAATTATTCAAGAAAATTAGAATGCGGAGGAAATTGTGGAAAAACTATTGATTGCAAGAGGAAACGAAGATATCGAACTTCTTTCAAATAAAGTAAATCAACATGGGCTTATCGTAGGAGCGACTGGAAGCGGAAAGACAGTTACATTAAAAGTGTTGTGCGAATATTTCTCAGATTTGGGAGTGCCAACTATTTTGTCAGACGTTAAGGGAGATTTGTCAAACTTAGCATCTGTTGGTGAAATGAACGATAATCTTAAATCTAGACTAGATGAAATGAATATCACTGATTTTAATTTCAAAAACTATCCTGTAAATTTGTGGGATGTTTACGGAGAAGCTGGACTTCCATTGAGAGTTTCAGTTTCTGAAATGGGGCCGATTTTGTTATCGCAAATTTTGGATTTGAACGATACACAAGCTGGAATTTTGAATATTGCATTCAGGGTTTCAGATGAGGAAGGACTATTGTTGTTGGACATAAAAGATTTGCGTTCTATGCTTAATCATTTGTCAGATAACAGGGATGTTTATTCCAAAAAATACGGAAATATCACAACTCAAAGTATCAGTGCAATAATGAGAAAATTATTGTACATCGAAGATATGGGTGCAGATAAATTCTTGGGGGAACCAAGTTTGGATATAAGAGATTTGATGAAGACAGATTCTGATGGACGTGGATTTGTGAATATAATTTCTGCGGCAAGACTTATTAACGACAAAAACTTGTATTCGATGTTTTTGTTGTGGCTATTATCAGAACTTTTCGAATCATTACCAGAAGTTGGCAATCCAGAAATCCCTAAGCTTGTGTTCTTCTTTGACGAAGCACATTTGTTATTCGACAATGCAAACAAGATGATAATGGATAAAATAGAACAAGTTGTAAGACTTATTCGTTCAAAAGGCGTGGGAATATTCTTCATCACACAAAACCCACTAGACATTCCAGATTCGATTTCTTCGCAATTAGGAAATAGAATTGTGCATCAATTGAGAGCATTCTCTCCAAAAGAATTGAAGGCAGTGCAAAAAGTTTCTGAAACTTTCAGAGCAGATAATGATATGAATGTAAAAGATGAAATTGTAAACTTACGAACTGGTGAAGCGTTGATTTCATTTTTGGATGAAAAAGGAGCACCAAGTATAACTAAAAAAGGACTCGTACTTCCACCACACTCATCGTTTACGCCACTTTCTCAATCAGACGTGGATTATATTGTGAAAAACTCTGATTTGCATCAAAAATATTCACAATCAATCGACAGAGAATCTGCTTATGAAATACTGCAAAAAAAATTGCAAAATCAAATCAAAGAAGAGCCGGAAAAACAAACTAAGAAATCCAAAAAACAAGAAAAATCTCCAATAGAAGATTTCGCGTCTAAAAGCATCAACTCCATGCTTGGTAGTTTTACAAGACAAATCGGCAGAGACATCGCGCGTGGAATTTTCGGATCAATAAAAAAGAGCATAAAATTTTAATAAACCTCCCAGATGGGAGGTTTTTAAATGTGATAAATTTTATTTTATAGTTTTTCGGCGGCTAATACTAACGGTCTAGAATTTTCTTTATCGAATTCTGATTTGTTAAAACCTCCGTATATTTTTATATTCTCAAAACCATTTTGTTCTAAAAGTGTTACTAATTCATCGGATGTTATTGGAAATAAATTAACGTCGTTTTCAATGGATTTATCACCTGCTGTCATAACTGTGTTAAATCGTATAAAATCACCATTTCTGAAATATTTTCTTACAAATTTCACTTTTTCGTTTTTGATAGTAGGAAGATTTCCTAAGTAATCATCATCTACTTGTAAAAATGGATGGAAATTAATGATTTGAATTACAAGATTTCCTTTTGTGTCTAACTTGTCGTAGCATTTTTTCAAAAATTCATTTATTTTTTCTGAAGAATCCAAGTGTACCAAAGAATTTCCAATGCAATAAATCAAACCGAAATTATCTCTCAACTTGTCGATATCCAGCATATTCATACATTTAGCATCGATTTTATTTTTATTAATCGCTTTGTTCACAAACTTTTCTTCCAAATCAATCCCCATCACATCAAATCCATCATCTTGAAGCCTTTTAGCAACTTTTCCAGTGGCACATGCTACATCCAAGATTTTGCCGTGAGCAAGTTCTTCTAAGAAACTAATTTGCTTATCATTTGGCTGGAAAATATCTTCATAATTATCTGAAATTGAATAGTAAAATTTACTCATATCATCACCTCTAATGTATTTATACCCAAAAGAATGTTACAATTTTATAAAGTTGTCATAATTTTGTAATAATTTCAAATCCTGTGATATAATTAGATAAATGAGGTGGAAACTTGATACGTAATAATCACGATAGATTTCTAGAAGAAAAAAGAAGACGCGCAGTAAAACGAAGGATTGTGTTTTCTGTATTTCTTCTAGTAATTCTATTTTCAATCATAAAAGTAAAAAACGATAGACAAGAGCATGCAGCTGAACAAAAACAAGCTGAGATAGCTCAGGAGAAAAAAACTTCCGTACAACAAGACTCCAAACCCGAAGAACCAGTGGAAAAAGAGAAAACTGATGAGGAAGTTTTTGAAGAAATCAAAAAAACTGAAAATATTTACCAAAACACATTTAAGAGAAATGAATTGTTGCACAATTTGGAAGTTTACGCTAAGTACAATCCTAATGCAAAATTAGTGATGAAAAACGCTGATGACATTCATCCATCTCTTTTAAAGCTTGCTGGTAATAACTACACTGCGGTTAATTTCGTGGCGAAAACAATCGATTCTACAATAAAAAACGACTATTCATATCCAGAAAATGCAAATAATTCAAATGTGCCATTGTATTTGCAGTGGGACAAGAGATGGGGTTATGAAAAATACGGCTACGGAATTATAGGTTTTACTGGATGTGGTCCCACAAGTTGCGCTATGGCGATGTCGTATTTGAAAAACGACCCGTCAATCACTCCTGCAAAAATAGCAGAAGAAAGTGATCGCAACGGATATTCGTCATCAGAAGGAACAAGCTGGGGATTTTATCCTTATATCGCAAGGAAATACGGATTAAAAGCTGTGCAAATGGATGCGAATTATAATGTTATAAAAGAGAATATAAAAAAAGGAAATCCGATCCTAATTTCTGTAAGACCTGGTGATTTCACACAAACGGGACATGTTATGGTGATTTCGGGAATAGATTCAAATGGCAATATTATAATTAATGATCCGAATAGCTTTACTAATTCGCAAAAATCATGGAAATATGACAGATTACAACCACAAATCAAAGCGATGTGGGTGTTTAGTAATGGAGTATAAATGAAAAAATACACAAAATACAAAAAAGATCTTGAATATTCTTATACAATGGGACCTTTTCCAACTTATGAACTTATTGAAAATAAGGCTGATATTGTTGAGGAGGTCTTAATTTCTGAGGATTTCAATGACACAGAAAAACTGATAAATATATTGAATGATAAGAAAATTCCTTATACGATTTCAAGTAAACAAATAAACAAAATTTCATTAAAAGATAAGGAATACGTGATTGGAGTTTTCAAAAAGCAAAAATCAAAATTACAAGAAAAAAACCACATAATTTTGGACGGAATAGACAACATGGGAAACTTAGGTACTATTATGAGAAGTATGCTTGCATTTGGATATAAGGATTTGGCTCTGATATCAAATACGTGTGATGTTTACAATCCTAAAGTTGTCCGTGCCAGTATGGGAGCTTTTTTCAAATTAAATATCCAAAGATTTGATAATCTGCAAGATTACAAAAAAAATTTCCCAGAAAATAAGATTTATTCGTTTTTGCTAGATGAAAGTTCAGATGAACTTGGCAATGTAAAGTTCGAACAACCATTTAGCTTGGCGTTTGGAAATGAAGGTGCAGGGCTTCCAAAAGAATACTACAATGAGAATAAGATTTTCATCAATCAATCTAAGGATGTGGATTCCTTGAATTTACCGATAGCTTGTTCCATTGCAATGTATCAATCGAGGGTGATTTAATGAAGAGAGTATTTGTATTTGATTTGGACGGAACGTTGATAGATTCTATTGAGATGATAAATAATTGTTTCAATCATACTACTAAAAAATTTGGGCTTAAACCTGTAGAAAAGGAAAAATTTAATTATTTTCTTGGAGATGGACCTAAAATTTTGGTGGAAAAATCTCTGAATTATTTGATAGAACGAGATAATTTGGATGAAGCAAAAATTCATTCTCAATTTAATAAAATTTACGATAGCTACATTGAATATTACAATGGATATGATGACAAGAAAACACAATTGTATCCACATATAAGAGAAAGTTTGGATAAATTAAAAGAAATGGGCGCACTTATTTGCGTATGCACGAATAAAACACTTCCAGCAGCAAAGAAAATTTTGAACAATTTATTTCCACAAGGCTATTTTGATTATGTGTCTGCATTGGAAGATGAAACCAAAAGAAAGCCTAATCCATTTTTGCTAGAAAAAATTGTGGAAGATTTGAATATTAAAAAAGAAGAGATTGTATATTTTGGAGACACTGACACAGATATTGAGACGTGCAAGAATGCGAATGTAACAAGTGTTGGTGTTGAGTGGGGATTTAGAGAAAGAGAAGAACTCGTAGAATCGGGAGCAGATTTTGTGATTTCTGATCAAAGAAGGATAGTTGATTTTTATGGAGAATTACCAAAAAATATTGGATAAAACAATTGAAAATCTAAATGGAGGAGAAACACTTCTTCTTCACAGTTGTTGTGGGCCTTGTTCCAGTTATGTTTTGGAATATTTGTCACAGTATTTTAAGATAACTATTTTGTTTTACAACCCAAACATTTCTCCGCAATCTGAGTTTGACAAGAGAGTTGTGGAGCAGAAAAAAGTCATCGCAAATACAAAAGCAAAATATCCTATTGACATAATCGTCGACAAATACGATCCCGATGAATTTTACGAAAGAGTTGCTCCTTATAAGGATTTGGGAGAGAAATCACAGCGCTGTTATGAGTGCTACGATTTGCGAATCGACAGAACTTTCGACATTGCAGATGAGATGGGTTTTGATTTTGTAACGACAACATTATCGGTTAGTCCTCATAAAAACAGCCAATGGATTAATGAAATCGGAGAAAAATTAGGACAAACTCATAAAACTAAATTTTTGCATTCTGATTTCAAAAAGAAAAATGGCTACAAGAGATCAATCGAATTATCGAAGGAATTTGATTTGTATAGACAAGATTACTGTGGGTGCGTTTACAGCAAGAAAGAAGCAGAACAACGACATAATAATGATTGATAGAATCGGTGATTTTTATCGCCGATTTTTCATTTCTAAAATATTTAAAATGAGAATTATGTGACAAAATTATTATAAAAATTTGGAATTATAGTATTTGAATCGACTAAAGTTGTTTGATATAATAAGATAAAGGAGATTTTATGAATTTTGAAAAAAATGTAATGGTTAAGAAATATAACGATGGAGTTATAGAAGAAGTAGAAGATGTTATTCTTAGAGAATTTTTGTTGGATATCAATATTAATTCGAAACCGATTGTTAAACTTTTGTGTATTGAAAAGGATTTACAAGAACTTGTGACGGGATATCTTATCACAGAAAACATTGTGAGACCAGAAGATATACAAAACGTAGATATAAATATTAATGGAAATATTTGTAATGTTGAGTTGAAAGATATCGATAACACTCCAAGTCATGTGACTACAGAAAGTGGCGATTACAAAAATGTTCCATACAATTTTACAAACAGAGATGAAAAAGTCACACCGATTGATTGGGACGAAGAAACACTGTTGAAGATTTCCAATTTTAATTTATCGGGATCTCAATTATTTAAAGAAACGGGCAATGTGCATTCTGTTGTTTTGGCGAAAAATGGGGAAATAATTTGTCAATGCGATGATATTGGAAGATACAATGCTTTTGACAAGGCTGTGGGTACGGCTGTGTTAAATGGCGAAAACTTATCTGATTTAATTGCGTTTACTTCGGGAAGAATTCCTTCATCAATTGTTCAAAAATGCATCAATTCAGGAATTTCTGTCATAGTTTCAAGAAGTGCACCAACGGATATTTCTTTGGAACTGGCAAGTAAATATAATTTGTCCGTAATCGGCTTTTGCAAACAAAGTCGTTTAAATATTTATAGGGATTTTAGAAAGAAGGATTAGTTATGAAAAAATTAGCGGATTTTTTGTATGCCATTATGGCAGGGGCGTTTATTGCGATGGGCGGAGTTGTGTTTTTGAGCCTAGACAATAAAATCGTCGGAGCATTTATGTTCAGTTTGGGACTTTTTGCTGTGTGTACTTTAAAGTATAATTTATTTACGGGAAAAGTTGGGTATCTGTTCTGCAATGATGTCAAAACTTATTTGCCATGGTGCTTAATGGTGTGGGTTGGAAATTTAGTTGGTAGTATTATTGTAGCGGAATTGGTTCGTCTTACAAGAGTTGCTCCAGGAATTATCGAAAAATCTACAAAATTGGTTCAAGTAAAAGCAGACGATACTTTGATTAGTTTGTTCGTTTTGGGAATTTTCTGTAACATTATGGTCGTTCACGCAGTGGATCAATACTTAAACAATCCTCACGAAATTGGAAAATATTTGGGAATTGTGATGAGCATTATGGTATTTATCCTATGCGGATTTGAACACTGTATTGCAGATATGTTTTACATTCAAATGGCAAGAATGTGGAATTCACAAACGATTATCGCACTAATCGTCATTACTTTAGGTAATGTATTGGGTGGAATTTTGATTCCGACAATGAGAAAAATCAACACAAAATTAAAAAGTGAATAAGGTTGAATAAATGTTATTACAAGTAGAAAAAGCTAATGAAATTCTTAGAGAAAACATAAAAAAAGCATCCGATATTGAAGAAATTGATATCGATGATGCTTATAACAGAGTTTTGGCGGAGGATGTGTTGGCGAAGTTTAACAATCCTCCTTATCCCAAAAGCGCAATGGATGGATACGCTGTAAGCAGCAAAGATTCTGACAAATTATCAAAAAAGAAAATTATCGGCACGAATTTTGCTGGAGATTGCAACGATTTTGAATACGAAGAAAATACTTGCGTGAGAATTATGACCGGAGCATTTGTACCGAAATGCTACGATGCGATTGTAAAACAAGAAGACTGCGAAGTAGAAGATGGTTATATTGAAATCAAAAAATCCTACGAACCATTTGATTATTACATCAAAGAAGGCGAAGATGTTCACGAAGGTGATTTGTTAATTCCTAAAAACACTAGAATTTCTTCAGTTGATTTATCGATTTTGGCTTCAAATGGTTATGCAAAAGTTAAAGTTTATAGGAAATTAAAAGTAGCGCTATTGTCGACAGGATCTGAATTGTTGTATCCCGGGGATGATTATACTCCAGGTAAAATCTACAGTTCAACTACTTTTACATTGAAATCTATTCTAAAAAATTCGGGCGTAGAAGTTGTCGAACAAAAAAACTGCATGGATGATGAAGAATCAATTATAAGAGAAATGAAAAATCTTACACAAAAATCAGATGTTGTGATTACAACTGGTGGAGTTAGTGTTGGTGACAAGGATTTGATGGAATCTTGTATGGAACAAATAGGAGAAGTTTTGTTTCATAGAATTGCCATGAAGCCTGGAACTCCAGTAATGGCATCGAAAGTAGGTGACACAATTGTGTTGTCGTGTTCGGGAAGTCCGTTTGCAGCTTTTTGTAATTTCGAAGTTTTATTTTGGGATTTGTACAATAAATATTATGGATTAAATGTAAAACAATTTGTAAAAGGAAAAGTTGTAAAAGGTTCCATGAAACCATCTAAGCTTCAACGATACGTAAGATGTTTTGTTAAAGATTCTGAGATTACTATCTTTGATAAACACAAGAATTCTATGCTACAAGATTTGACAAATTGCAATGCGCTTTTACTACAAAAGCAAAACGAAAGCTTGGAAGTAGGTTCAAGCGTGGATTATATATATTTGGGTGAAATATGAGAGTTTCTGTAGGAATATTGGCTGGTGGAAAAAGTGTGAGAATGGGTCAAGATAAGTTTGATTTGAACTTTTACGGTCACACTTTTATAGAAGAATTGATTGACAGATTCAAAGATTTTGAAGTAATTGTTTCATCTAATACAGCTGATTATTCTCCAATTAAAACCGTGAAGGATACTTATGTTGACGCGGGACCTTTGAGTGGAATATTGGAGATTTTAAAAAATTCTACAAATGAATATGTATTTATAACTTCTTGCGATATGATAAATGTAAAATCTGATTTGGTGGATTTTGCAGCATCTATCGCAAGTTTTTCAGATGAAGCTGTAATTTTTGAAACAGATGAAAGATGCTATCCTACTTGTGGGATTTTTTCTAAGAAAATAATTCCTATTATAGAAGAAATGCTTGAAAGTAAAGATTATCGTGTGATGAATTTGGTTAAGAAAATCGATGCAAAATTTGTAAATTTGAAATACACAATTTTTGAGGATGAATTTGTTAATATTAATTATCCAGATGAATTAAAACAAAATACAACACCTTTGATTTGTATCTGTGGCAAAAAAAATAGCGGCAAGACTACTTTTATTAAAAATCTTGTTGGAGAATTGAAAAATAGGGGCAAAACATGCTCGGTAATTAAACACGATGGGCACGATTTTGAGCTTGATTTCAAAGATACTGACACTTTTTATTACAAAGAGTACGGCGCTTGTCAGACCTTGATTTTTAACGATAAATACTTTAAATTAGATGGTAGGAGTAAAAATATTTATGATTTGATCAAATTATTGGACGATGTCGATTTGATTATTATCGAAGGAATGAAGGATTCCGATTTCATTAAATACGAATGTACTCTTACAGATGATTTGGTATGTAGCGATGTAAATAAATACGGAATTATCAGCGACAGAAATTTTAGTGGGTTCGATAATTTCGATATCAATAATCCATCAGAGTTTACAGACTACATTATCCAAAAATTTAAAATTTAGAAGGTATTTATGGAAAATATTTTGTGCAATATGATAAAAATCAATCGTGGAAATGATGTTTTGGTTTTAGATAAAGTAAAAAAATACGGCTGGGAAGGGTTAACTTTTCCAGGAGGTCATGTCGAAAAGGTAGAATCTATTACTGAATCTGTCATTAGAGAAGCGAAAGAAGAAACTAATTTGGATATTGAAAACATAAAATATGTTGGAATGATTAGCTGGTACGACATTGACAGCGACGACAGAATTGTCGGATTTTTGTATGAAACTGACGATTTTTCTGGAGAATTGGTAAAGGAAAATATCGAAGGGACATTGGAATTTATAGATTACGAAGAATTAAAAAACATGGATGGACATAGCGATTCTATGGGTGAAATTTTCGCTATTTACGACGGAAAATATTCTGAAATCGTGCTTTATTATGAAGATAATAAATGCGTAAAAAAGGAGTGTTATAGATAGTGAGAAAAGCTAAAGGAATGATGTTCGCCATAATATCGGCGTTGATTTTTGGATTTACACCGATTATGGTGAGGGAAACTCTGAACAATGGAAGTAACGTAATTATGACTTCTTTTTTGAGGGGGTTTTTCGTAATTCCATTTTTGATTATTTCATTGAAAAGCAGAAATGTCAGCCTCAAAGTTACAAAGCAAGAATTGAAAAAACTAATTTTGATGTGTAGCATTGGTGGTTGTATCACAATGACAATGCTTTATGCATCGTATCAATACATTTCCGTTGGGCTTGCAACTTCTATACATTTTATTTTTCCGACGATTGTAACGGTGTATTCGGTTATGTTCCTAAATGAAAAGATGACGAAATACAAATTCATCTCACTAATTGCATCGATAATCGGTGTGATTTTACTAGCAAATAATGTCGGTGGAAGCAGTAATTTTCCGTTGGGAATGTTCTTGGCTGTGGCATCTGGTTGTACTTATTCTTTTTATTTGATTTATATGGATGTATCCGGACTAAAAAATATGGACAGTGTCAAAGTTACATTTTACAATTGCACAATTAACTCAACGATGCTTTTGGTATTTGGGCTTATCACTGGAGATTTTACACTGTCGTTATCAAGATATGCGTGGATTATTGCATTCGTGATTTCGATATTGGTTTCCGTATTTGGCACGCTATTCATTCAACTTTCCATTGTGAATGCTGGTGTTAGCACGTACACGATTTTTTCGACCTTGGAGCCAATTACATCTGTGATATTAGGAATTATTTTATTTAACGAAACTACAGATCCAAGAAGATTGCTTGGCTGTTTTATGATATTTATGTCAGTGATGATACTGGCAGTTTCAACGAGATTTCAAGAAAGAAAAGCAAAGGGAAGTGTAAATAATGGATGATGTTGAAAGATTAAAACAAATTGTAGAACAAAGTGATAAAATCGTGTTTTTTGGTGGAGCAGGAGTGTCCACTGCATCTGGAATTCCAGATTTTAGATCAGCAACGGGACTTTACAACAAGAAAAACGACAGCGATTTTTCGCCGGAATATATGTTAAGTCACGAATTTTTCGTGACACGTCCCGATTTATTTCAAAATTATGTATTGGAAAATTTGATTATAGATGGAGTAAAACCAAACAAAGCTCATTTGTCTTTGACAAAGTTAGAAAAAGCTAACAAATTACTTGGAGTAATCACTCAAAACATCGACAGCTTGGACAAAATGGCTGGAACTAAAAATATCGCAGAAATTCACGGCAATTTGAGAGATTATTATTGTGTAAATTGTGGTGCAAAATACGATTTGGATTATTATAAACAACAAAGACCTTGCAAATGTGAAAAATGTGGAGGTGTTGTGCGTCCAGATGTTACATTGTACGGAGAAGTTCCACCACAAAGTGAATTTGCAAAAGCTATCAGTTGGATTAACAAGGCAGACACGATGATTGTAGCTGGAAGTTCGCTTGTCGTGTATCCTGCAAGTGGTCTTATCAATTATTTTCGAGGAGATAATTTGATTCTAATTAATCTAGATCGTACAAGCTACGATAATATGGCAAATATCGTGATTCACGACGATATTGCAAAAACTTTAGAATATGTGACGAGGGATATTGATGAAAGATAAAATCAAAAATTATTTGCAAAAAGTGTACGGAGTGGATTTTTTGTCGAAGACTATGATAGTAGTCGCTCTGATACTTTCTTTGATTAATTTAAAATTTAAAAACAGAGTTATAGAAATCATTACGATGATTTTGATTGTGTACTTCGGAATTTTCAGAGTTTTTTCTGTTAATAAATATCAACGAATGATTGAGAATCAAAAATTCTCAAAGGCTGTAAAACCTATGACTGATTTTTTTGAAAAATACAAAATCAGAGCCGCAAATTCCAAGGACAAGAAGTACATTAAATGTCCTAACTGCAAAAAAGAAATGAAAATTCCAAGAAATAAAGGAAAAATCAAAGTAACTTGTCCGCATTGTGGGCATAAATTTGTGAAGAAAAGCTAATAAAAAATTTTTAATCTATTATTGAGTTAGTCGCTTGATAATAGATTTTTTTGTGTTTTTATTTGATAAATTATTCGTTTAAAAGTAATAATTTGGGTTAATATTGTATAAATGGCTAAAATTTAATGAGTTTATGTATATAAATTACATATAATTGACCGCGTGAACAATAAATGTTATCATTAAAAAAATTAATTAGGAGGAGCAAACGATGATAAAAATTATATCAGATTCAGCTTGCGATTTGAAAAAAGCCTATACGGAACAAAATAACATAGGAATTGTTCCATTTAATATAATAATAAACGAAGATACATCACTTAAAGACAAAATAGAAATACAATCAGAAGAATTATTGGAGATGATGAAGAACGATTCGCAATTTTTTGCGAAAACTTCGCAGCCAAGTCCTGACAATTACAAAATCGAATTTGAAAAGGCAGCAAAACAAGGCAATGACATAATATGTTTTACGATAACATCTGAACTAAGTGGGTCTTACCAATCAGCAGAAATTGCCAGGAGAATTATTCAAGAACAGTATGATGTGGATATCAGGATTGTTGATAGTTTATCGGCATCTCTTGGACAGGGGATTTTAATTAAAAAAGCTGTAGAAATGGTGGGGCAAAATAAGTCTTTGGATGAGATAGAAGATTATGTAAACAAAATCAAATTGACCGGTAAGATTTTTTTGTTAGTAGACACTTTAAAATATCTTGAAAAAGGTGGAAGAATTAGCAAATCCAAAAGATTAATCGGAAATGCACTAAGTCTAAAACCTATACTGAAATTGGAAAATGGTAAATTAGACATTGTGGATAAAGTTATTGGCAAGAAGAGAGCCATAAAACATTTGCTTAAATTGATTAAATCGGAAAAAAATAATGCATCTAAAGGCAATGAATTATTTGTTGTACATGCAGATTCTAAACAAGAGGCTAGTGAAATCTACGATGAGTTAAAAACTGAAAATAATATACCTTTTGATATAGAAACAATCTCTCCGGTTTTAGTTTGCCATTCAGGAAATGGCAGCATTGCTGTTGGAATTGTAAATACCGAGGTTTAATCCAAAATTATATATAGAAATTTTAAATAATAGTGCGTTTTTGATAACGCATTATTTTTTTGCTCAAATATAGATTTTGTTAACTCCGATTTAATTCGAAAAAGTTTTTTGTTTCACAAGCATTTCATAAAACTATCGTAATATAATATCAGATCACACGAATGCGTGTTATCTAAATATGAACTTAGATATTTTATGGAGGAAATTATGAGAAAAAATGTATTAAAAGGAACTACTTTGCTACTAGCTTTGTGTTTTAGCGTTGGAGCGGTAGGTTGTCAAAAATCTAGTGGAAATACGGGAAAAGAAACTAAAGTGGTAAGCCCAAAAGAAGCGGGAATAAAGGATGATAAAAGCGGTGAAAACGAAAAATTCAAACCTTCTGATTATTCAATACAACCAAAAGATGAATTTGTATATGAGTTTTTGGGAATGAAGTTCAAGCTTTCAGAACAAGTTAAAAAAGATATGAAAGACAAGAAGATTGCGATGTTGGATGAACAAAGTCCTATCGACAAGGAATTGAAATACGCTATGCTTACTTTCAGCAAATTAACTGAAGAACAAAAAAATGCAGTAGTGGATAAAATGGGTGATGGATACGAAAAATGGCAAAAAGAACTTGAAAGAGTGGGTTCTATTGGAATGTTTGACAAAAATATGCCTGAAGCTGAAATCGCCAAAATCACAAAATGCGACAATAACAAAAAAATCGGCGAATCAAAAGATGGTAAGTTTACTTACTACATAAGTTCAAAAGGTAAAATGGATGAAGGTTTTGCAAAAGAATTTGCTAAAACTCAAATTGATATTATAGACAAAAAACCACGTCCTGAAAATGGATTTGTATTATCTGAAAAAACTGATTTGGAAAACACAGAAGCATTTGACAAAAAATCTGTAAAAGGATTGGGTAATTTATCTACAAAAGATATCAACGGCAAAGATTTTTCAAGCAAAGATTTTTCAAAATACGACCTTACTATGGTAAATGTATTTGCCACTTGGTGTAGTGCTTGTGTGAATGAAATTCCTGATTTATCGGAAGTTCAAAAAGAAATGAAGAACAAAGGCGTAAATATTGTAGGAGTTGTCACAGATACTGTGGACGATAATGGTACTAATAATGAAGCATTGCAAAAAGCAAAACTAATTCAAGAAAAAACAAAAGCTTCATATCCCTTTTTAATGCCAGACAAATCAAACTTCAACGGCAGATTAAACGGAATACAAGCAATGCCAGAAACTTTCTTTGTCGATAAAAATGGAAATATTGTAGGAGAAACTTATTCTGGTGCAAAATCAAAAGAAGAATGGAAACAAGTTATCGAAAAAGAATTAGCTAATTTGAAAAACAAATATAATTAGGTGATTTAAATGTACAAAAAATTTATTCATAGCCGTATATTTTCAGTTACGATTTTATTTCTGTCTGTTGGGATGATTTATTACGGTTACAACAACGGCGAAGTAAAAGTTGTTTTGGATAAGGCTATAAGAATTTGCATGGAGTGTATTGGAATTGGATAAGATTAAAGATTTACTAAGCTTTGGAACGAAGAAAAACAGATATAAAATAATGGATAATTTCAGACACGCTTTCCAATCGCTGTGGTTTTTGATTACAAATTCTTATGTAGAAGGTTTTAAAACCGGAAAGATTTACGGTGGAAACCTCAAGAAAATTTGCGTTCCGGGGATGAATTGTTATTCTTGCCCCGGAGCCAAAGGCTCTTGCCCGATTGGTTCATTACAAGCTGTAATTGGAAACTCTAATTTTAAGTTTAGCTATTACATAGTAGGATTTTTGTTTTTCATTGGAGCTTTGATGGGAAGATTTGTGTGTGGATGGTTGTGTCCGTTTGGATTGATTCAAGATTTGTTATACAAAATCCCTTTTTTCAAAAAGATAAAAACTTTTAAATACGATAAACATTTGAGAAAATTAAAATATTTTATTTTGCTAATTTTTGTAATAATTTTGCCGATGTTTGTGGTGGATATTTTGGGACAAGGCTCTCCGTATTTTTGTAAACTGATTTGCCCGATAGGAATGCTTGAAGGAGGAATTCCTCTCGTGTTACTCAACAAAAGCATGAGAGGAGCGATTGGATTTTTGTATTATTGGAAGGGAACTATTCTGATACTTACGATTTTACTTTCAATAATGATTTACAGACCTTTCTGCAAATATGTTTGTCCTTTGGGTGCAATTTATTCATTTTTCAATCCGATTTCTATTTTTAAATATAGATTGGACAAAGACAAATGTATTAGTTGTGGAAGATGCAAGAAAGTTTGCCAAATGAACGTGGATCCTACGAAAAACTGCAATCATAAGGAATGTATTAGATGTGCAAGATGCAAAAATGCCTGCCCTGTTGATGCGATAAGCTGTGGAATAAAAGATAAATATTAATACTCAAAATCATTTATAGAAAATTTCAATAAATGAATCTTGGAATTTGTTGTGTCTGTATGATACAATGTTATAGAAAAGATTTTTAGGAGGAATTTATAGTGAAAAAACTTTTATTAACATTAGCTTTAGTATCAGCTTTAACTGTTACTGGATGTTCAAATAATTCAGATAAACCAGCTGACAATAATACTAAAACAGAAGAAAATGCTGAAAAACCAGCAGAAAAGACTGAAGAAAAAACTGAAGAAAAAACTGAAGAAAAAGCAGCCATAAAAGAAATGAAAGGCGCTGATCTTGAAGCTATCGAACAAGATAAAAAGAAAAAAGAAACTGTATTGGTTGTTGACGTTAGAAGCAAAGAAGAATACGACCAAGGTCACGTTAAATGGGCTATCAATATGCCAATTGACACTTTCGAACAAGAAGTTTCTAAGTTAGATGCTTACAAAGATAAAGCTGTAATCACAGTTTGCAACACAGGAAAGAAAAGCCAAAAAGCTGCTGAAATTTTAGTAAATAACGGATTCAAAGATGTTACAAACGCAGAAGGCGTTAAGAAATTTGAATACAAATTAGTTAAATTCGCTAACATTTTACCAGAAGATTTAGTAAAAGCATCTGAAGATACTAATAACGTAATAGTTGATGTTAGAGATAAAAAAGATTATGATGCAGGTCATATCAAAAATGCAATTAACATTCCATTAGATGAAGCAGATGCAAGATTATCAGAAATTCCTACAGATAAACCAGTTTACACTTATTGCTATTCTGGAAATAAATCTGGTCAATTAGCACAAAAATTAATCGACAGAGGAAACAAAGACGTATTCAACTCTTTAGATGGAACTAAAGAACACGACTACGAATTAGTAAAATAGTTTTTAAAATTAATGCGGCTCAGAATATGGGCCGCTTTTTTTACAGGAGATTGAATGAACGCAGTAATTTTAATGACTAAAATTCCAAATAAAAATTCTAAAACAAGATTATCTACAATTTTATCTGAAGAACAAAGGATAATGATGAGTAATAATTTGATAGAAAAAAACTTAAATGCTATCAAAAACTACAAATTTTTTTTGTCTCTAACTCCAGATGAATTATTTGACGATTACACGAAAAATTCTCCTTATGAATGTATAAGACAAATAGGAAATGATATTGGTGAGAGAATGAACAATTCTATAAAAGAAGTTTTGTCAAGTGGATATTCTAAGGTTATTTTAATCGGATCAGACATCATTGATTTTGATGGTGAGATTTTTGATGAAGCTTTTGACAAATTAGACACCAATGATGTTGTTTTCAGCCCAACTGAAGACGGCGGATACAGTTTGATTGGGATGAAAAAAGCGCACGACATGTTGTTTGAGAATAAAAAATACTCCAATCCAAATGTAGAAAACGATTTGGAAAATAGTTTGATTGAAAATGATTTGTCGTATTATAAACTGAAAGAAACGCACGATATTGACACAGATATTGATTTAGTAAAATACATATCCCAATCTGAAAATGTGAGATTACTTGGTAAAGGTGAGTACAATTCGAACTATCTGATAGATGATGATTATTTGATAAGAATTGCGCGTGAATCACAAATGCATTTGGATAATCAAATTGAATACGAGTATAATGCGCTCAAGTTTTTAGAAAAATCCAACGTAACAGCTAAAGTTTACGATTTGAAAAAGGATAAATTATCAGGGATTTCTTATCTTACTGAAGAGTATTTGATAGGAAGAGATTTGGATTATCATACTGATTTAAAAATCGCAGCATATTTGCTTTCACAAATCCACTCATTAGATGTTATTGGACAAGATTTTATAAAAGCAGACAGTCCTTTTAATATGATGTTCGACGAATTTACACAGATGTTTTCTCATTATCAAAAATGGGATAAGAAAATCCAATCCACTGAAAAGAAAATTTTAGATATGCTAAAATACATCAAAAATTTGGGACTGGATTCTACACTTGAAAATCCATGTCTTATCAATACTGAACTCAATAATAAAAATTTTATCATAGGAGATAAATCTTATATTATAGATTGGGAAAAACCGATTATAGGAGAGCGTGAGCAAGATTTGGCGCATTTTTTGGCACCAACGACGACTTTTTGGAAGACGGATGTAATATTTGATATGGACACTATGTATGATTTCTTGGACGAGTATGATAAAGTAGCAAAAGTAAAAGTCGATAGGAAAAAATTCGTAAAATATTTGTTGTTCACATGTCTCAGAGGAATAACTTGGTGTTCAATGGCATATACTCAATACGTGGATGAGAATAGAGATAGTGGATTTACTTTTGAAAAGATAAAAGCATATTTGTCTGATGAATTTTTGGATAATATATGGGAGTTTATAAAAGCGAATGATTTCAGTAATAGTGCCAGTGTATAATGAATCTGACAAAATCGATAGGTTTATCGACCACCTGGATGTTTTTGATGATGAGTTTGAGGTGGTTTTCAGCGTAAGTGGAGATGACGACACGTTTGAAAAAATCAGAGACAGAGGATATAATCCAATTAGAAGCATCAAGGGTCGTGGCAATCAAATTATAAATGGAATTGCAAAATCAACAGGGAAAATAATTCTGATTCTTCACGCGGATACTTTCTTCAAAGAAAATCCAAAAGAAGAAATCAAATCAATTTTACAAAATTATAAAATGGGTTGTTTCAGCATTTCGTTTGTTCCAAAACAGTTCATAATGCAAATTGTCGCATTTAATTCTAGTAATCGTGTCAGACAAAGAAACATCGCATTCGGAGATCAGGGAATGTTTTTCACGAGAGCGTTTTACGATGAGATGGGTGGATTCAAAAATATTGATTTAATGGAAGATTACGATTTTTCAATTAGAGTAAAGGAAAAAGGATACAAAATTTTTCTTTCAAAAATGAAGATATATTCTTCATCGCGTAGATTTCAGAAAAATGGGCCTTTTAGAACTATGTGGATGATGCAGAAATGTCAACATATGTATCGCAAGGGGGAAAAGGTAGATGATATCAAACAAAAGTACAAATGATTACTTACAAGAAGTTAAGGACAAGTGTATTGAATGTGGTAAATGCACAAAATGTTGTCCTTTTTTGACGAAATACAAAATTAATTTAAAAGATTTTGCTGACAGACAAGACTTGGCGTTTTCTTGTTTCTTGTGTCAAAAATGCAAAGCGGTGTGTCCGGTTGATTTGGATGGAAAAAAGATTTCTCTTATTTTAAGAAAACAAAATCCTAAATTCGAATCAGTAAAAAAACAAAAAGAAAATTATTTCTTCAAAAACAAATCTAAAAGAAAAACAAAAGATTTGTTGTATTTGGGCTGTAATTTCCCAGCATTTTATCCAGATACTACAAAATATTTAATGGAATTGTTCAACAAAGAAGGATTTGATTATTCAATTGATTGTTGCAATCTACCAAGTGATTATACTGGATTTGAAAATAATTATATGGAAAGATTTGAAAAAGAACTCAAAGATAAAGAAGTGGAAAGAATTGTGTGCGTGTGTCCAAACTGTTTCCACAAATTTTACAAAAATTTGTCGGTTGAAGTTATTACGATTTTCAAATGGCTTGAAGAAAGAGATATGATACAAGACATTGACGAGGAAGTAAATGTGTTCTTCCCATGCTCTGACCGATATAATCACATAATTTTTGAAGAAATCAAAAGACATATCAAAGGATTTAACAATAAATACATAAGTACAAACTGCTGTGGAGCAGGTGGAATTGCAGGAAAAAGCGAAAAAGACATCGCAACTCAAATGCAAAACTCCATTAAAAACGAAAAAATGTATACTTATTGTGCGACTTGTTCATCCAAGTTTGTGGCAAATAATGAAGTGCACCATTTTGTAAGTACAATGGTTGGTATAGATGAAAAATGCGACCCAAGCTTTTTCAAAAATGCATTAAAAGGAAAATTTAGGGGGAGAAAATGAGATTCGAAGACAGAATTCCAGAACAATTTAAGAAAACTGGCGATATCACAACACTACAATTAAACATTACTGAAAAATGTAATTTGCGTTGTAAACACTGCCACGTTATGAAGAACAGCGAAAACTTAGAAATGAGCAAAGAAACTATGGAAGATTGCTTGAAGTTTTTGGGTAACCACAAGATGAAAACTGTGGATATAACAGGGGGAGAGCCAACAACACATCCAGAAATCGTGTGGTTTATGAAGGAATGTTTGAAAAGAGCGGACGAACTTATTATTAGAACGAACGCAACAGATATCGAAAAAAACAAGGAATTAATGGATTTGTTTGATAAAGAAAAAATCAAAATTGTCGTATCTCTTCCTTGCTACACACAAGACAATGTAGATAGCCAAAGAGGAGATGGCGTATACGACAAAGTCATAGCTAACTTGAAGAAACTTAATGAAATGGGCTATGGAACTGAAAAAGAATTGGACTTGGTTTATAATCCGCTTGGAGGATTCTTACCACCAGAACAATCCAATCTTCAATCAGATTATGAACGCGAATTGAAAAAGAAGGATGTTGTGTTTAATAATTTGTTCACTATTACAAATATGCCTATTGGATATTTTAAAGATTTTTTAATTGACAAAGGCGAATACGAAGATTACATGAAATTGTTGGAAGATAATTACAATGAAGAAACTTGTGAAAATATAATGTGTAGATTCCAAATTTCTGTAGATAGTTTGGGAAATCTTCACGATTGCGACTTCCACTTAGCAGAAAAAGTCCCAATGAAAGACTACACAAACATCAAAGATTTAATCGATGTGAAGGATTTATCCAGAGAAATCGTGTGGAAAGATTACTGCTACGGATGTACTGCAGGAAGTGGATCAAGTTGTGGAGGTGCATTGGATGAGTAAATTAACTAACGAAGAAATTTGGCAACAATTTACAGAAGGAATAGATTGTGCGCAAGTAGTTTTGAGATATTTCGCAGATGATTTGGGCGTAGATAAGGAACTTGTTACAAAAATCGCATCACCATTTACAGGTGGAATGTACAAAGGAATGACATGTGGAGCAGTAACTGGTGCCTACATGGTTTTAGGAATTAAATACGGTCATTCAAAGCCGAATGAAGGCGAAAAGAAAGTTGAATTAGTAAAAAAAATGTTCGAATTCGATACCAAATTCAAAGAAAAACAATCTACGATAATTTGTGAAGAAATATTGGGAGATAATATAGCAGAAAATCTTGAAAAAATCGAACAAGAAAACACGATGCAAAGAAAATGTCCACAAGCTGTGAACGATGCAATAGATATATTAGAGGAAATGTTTGAAGAAAAATAAAATGAGAGCTGTCTACTTCGGTAGGCAGCTTTTTAAGTGTGGATTTAAAAATCCTAATGTAAGGGCAATAAATATTTCTATTTAAATAATGATATAATACAAGTAACAAATGAAAGAGAGAAAATTATGATTATTATTAGAAATATAAAATTAAAAAATGACGACGAAAGCGAATTGAAGAAAAAAATCTCTAAAATGATTGGAATGAAAAACTTCAATTATGAAATCTACAGAAAATCAATTGATGCTAGAAGGGGAATTCTGTTTAATTACCAAGTTATCGTGGATGTTGATTTGTCTGATAAAAAAATAAAATCAATCAAAAATTGCGAAAGATATCATGAAGAAGATTTTAACCTAGAAGATGTCGATAATTCGAAAAGCGTCACAGTTGTTGGAAGTGGTCCTGCGGGATTGTTTTGTGCGTATTTATTAGCGAAAAAAGGAGCTAAGGTGAAAGTTATTGAACGAGGAAGCGAGGTATCCAAAAGAGTTGAAGATATCAACAAATTCCTGGATACTGGTAAGCTTAACACAAACAGTAACGTGCAATTTGGAGAAGGTGGAGCTGGAACTTTTTCTGACGGCAAATTAACTGCACGTTCCAAAGACAAAAGAGTCAGGGAAGTTTTGAAGACTTTTGTGGACTACGGCGCTCCTAGTGAAATTATGTATGACTCCAAGCCTCACATAGGAACCGATGAATTGCAAAAAGTAATTGTGAATATGAGAAATGACCTTATCAAAATGGGTTGTGAATTTGAATTCGATACATTAATCGACGATGTCGAAATTGAAAATGAAAAATGTGTGGGAATAAAATCGCATAATAGAAAATTTCAATCTGACTATTACGTTTTGGCTCTTGGAAATAGTTCTAGAGACACGGTGATGATGTTAGCCGACAAAATTAAAATGACGAACAAACCTTTTGCGGTTGGTTTTAGAATTGAGCATCCACAAAAAATGATTGATTTTGCACAATATAAATGCGACAGAGATCTTCCAAGTGCGACTTATCAGCTTTCTTATTCTGAAGAAAACAAAAGAGGAGTGTACACTTTCTGTATGTGTCCAGGCGGATATGTAATCAATGCTTCTAGTGAAGAAAATGAATTGTGCGTCAATGGTATGAGTTTTCACAAAAGAGACGGCAAAAACGCAAATAGTGCGATTGTGTGTGGTATAGATGAAGATACTTATGGACATAATTTATTAGACGGGATTAGATTTCAACAAGAAATCGAACGCAAAGCTTTTGAATTGGGAGGAGCGAACTACAATGCTCCAGTTCAGTTGATAAAAGATTTTATGGATGATAAAAAATCTGAAAAGATCGGAGAAGTTGAACCTACTGTAAAACCGGGATATGTTTTGAGCAATTTGAATGATATTTACCCAGAGCATGTTACAAATTACATTAAAACTGCGATTAAAATGATGGACAACAAGCTTCACGGATTTTCAATGGATGATGCTATACTCACAGGAGTTGAAACGAGAACATCGTGTGCAGTGAGAATGGATCGAGATGATTTGTTAAGAAGTGAAAATGTTGATAATTTATACGTGATTGGCGAAGGTAGTGGATATTCTGGAGGAATCGTATCAAGTGCGATTGACGGATTGAAGGCTGCTGAAGTTATTCTTACATCAAAGTTATCTAAATAATTTAAAAAACTAAATTATTGGGTATATTTAATAAAAGCTAAATTTTTAATTAATTTGAAGAGGGGAATAAAATGATACTTTGTATAACTGCGAATCCTGCTATTGATGTGATTTACGAAATGGATGAGCTGGATACTAATGGAGTAAATGTTGTTGATGATGCGTACAAAACGCCTGGAGGCAAAGGGATAAATGTGTCCAAAGTTTTGGATTTGTTGAGGGCAGATTTCATGGTTACAGGCTTTATTGGAGGAAGTAATGGAGATTATGTAATCGACAAGTTAGACGATGTGAATATCAAGCACGACTTTATTTTTACAAATGTCGACACAAGAAACTGCATTAGAGTAATTCATGGCGATAAGCAATTTGAAATCTTTGAAAAAACTAACAAAATTGATTCTAGATTTGAAAGAACTTTTATGTCACTTATTAAAGAAATCGGAAAAAATTACAATATAGCAGTAATCAGTGGAAGTTTGATGAATGGTTTATCCGAAGATTTTGTCGAAGAAACTATGGATATTCTAAAAGCTAATAGCAAGATTATTTTGGATACAAATGGACAAGTGACTAAAAAAGTGTTGGAAAATAATTATAAACCATTTGCTATCAAGCCTAATTTCTACGAATTTAAGGAAATCATTGGTTTAACAGAAGATATTTCTTCAGAAGATTTCATAAACAAAGATTCTGAGTATTTGAAGAACATCTTTGAAAACGAGTTGCTAGATGATATTGAAATAGTTTTGGTTACCAATGGAAAATACGGAGCAATTTTAAAATACAAAGATAATTTGTACAGGATTTCTGTTCCTCAATACAAAATTCAAAGAACTGTCGGAAGTGGAGATGCAACCGTTGCAGGATTGGCGAAATTCTTGGATGATGAAGAAGGCATTATGGAAACTGTTTTGAAGGCTTTATCTCTTGGCGTATTAAATGCGAGAGTTTCAGAAGTTGAAAAATTGGACGCAGATAAAATAAACGAAGTAGCAGAACAAATAAATGTTGAATTATTATAGAAGATTTACGCATCAAAAGTTTTTTTGGTGCTTTTTTCTTGCTCAAAAATTTGTATTTCTGATATAATAACTGTAAAGAAAATAAAAGGAATAAATTTGCTTGACTTGTGATCATTTGTATGGTAAATTTATTCTCAACATTAAAAATTTTTAACAAAGTTTTTATTTATTTTATGAGGAGGGTATTATGCAATTTATCGGCGAAGGATTAACATTTGATGACGTACTTCTAGTACCAGGTCCATCAGAAGTGTTACCTAATGAAACTATCTTGAAAACAAGATTAACTAAAAAAATTGAATTGAACATTCCTATGATGTCAGCAGGAATGGATACTGTAACTGAGTCAAAAATGGCTATCGCTATGGCGAGACAAGGCGGGATCGGAATTATTCACAAGAACATGACTATTGAAGAACAAGCAAGAGAAGTAGATAGAGTTAAACGTTCAGAAAATGGAATAATTACTGATCCTTTTTACTTATCTGCAGATGACAAAATCGTTGATGCGTTGAAATTGATGAGTCACTACAGAATTAGCGGTGTACCTATAGTTAATGATGATATGACTTTAGTCGGAATCCTAACTAACAGAGATGTTAGATTCGTAAAAGACGAACAACTTCCAATTGGTGATGTTATGACTAAAGAAGGATTAATCACAGGTCACGAAAACATATCAATGGATGAAGCCTTGGAAAAAATGATGAATGCTAAGATTGAAAAACTTCCAATTGTAGATGAAAACTTCAAATTAAAAGGCCTTATCACTACAAAAGATGTTGAAAAAACAATCCAATATCCAAATTCAGCAAGAGATTCACAAGGAAGATTATTAGTTGGTGCAGCTGTTGGTATCACTAATGATATGATTGAAAGATGTCAAGCTTTAGTGGATGCAAAAGTTGACGTCGTAACAATCGACACAGCTCACGGTCATTCAAGAGGAGTTTTGAATGCTGTAACTAAATTAAAGAAAGCTTTCCCAGATCTTCAAATAATCGCAGGTAACGTTGCAACAGCAGATGCTACAAGGGATTTGATAGAAGCTGGAGCAGATTGTGTTAAAGTTGGTATTGGACCTGGATCTATTTGTACGACAAGAGTTGTAACAGGTATAGGTGTTCCTCAAATGACAGCTATAATCGAATGTGCGAAAGAAGCTGATAAACATGGTATTCCAATCATTGCCGATGGTGGTATTAAATACTCAGGTGATATTACAAAGGCATTAGCAGCAGGTGCATCTGTTATTATGGCAGGTAGCTTGTTCGCTGGTACTGAAGAAAGCCCTGGAGAATTAGTTGTATTAGAAGGTAGACAATACAAAGAATACAGAGGAATGGGTTCGCTTGGAGCTATGAAAGCTGGAAGTGGAGACAGATATTTCCAAAATAACACTAAAAAATACGTTCCAGAAGGAGTAGAAGGTAGAGTTGCTTACAAAGGATCTGTAGCAGAAGTTGTTTATCAATTAGTTGGTGGACTTCGTTCAGGTATGGGTTATGTAGGAAGCAAAGACTTAGTTGAATTAAAAGAAAAATCAAAATTCGTGAAGATTTCTCCAGCAACACTTGTAGAAAATCATCCACATGATATTACAATTACTAGAGAATCTCCAAACTATACAAAAAAATAGGAGCAAACAATGGATATTAGATTAATAATGGGAAGCAGTTCAGATATTGAAGTTGCAAAAAAAGTTACTAAAATGTTGAAAAAATTTGATCTATCTTACGAAGTATCAGTTATTTCAGCACACAGAGCATTGGATGTTTTAAAAGAAACTGTTGAAAAAGACGACTGCAAAGTTTACATCACAATCGCTGGAAAAGCAGCACACTTAGGTGGAGTAACAGCTGGAATGACAACAAAACCAGTTATAGGAATTCCTGTAAAAGGATCTGCACTTGCTGGAATGGATGCTTTGTATTCAATAGTTCAAATGCCTAAAGGAGTTCCAGTTGCAACTGTAGCAATCGATGGTGGAGAAAATGCAGCTATCTTAGCAGCTCAAATGATTGCTTTGTCTGACGAAAAACTAGCTCAAAAATTAAAAGATTACAAAGAAGAAATGAAACAAGGTGTCATTGATTCCGACAGGGAGTTAGAAGAAATATAATGGGATTAACTTACAAAGATTCTGGTGTAGATAAAGAAAAAGGCTACGAAGAAGTTCAAATCATAAAAGAAATCGTAAAGAAAACTCATGGAAAAGAAGTTCTAACAGGTATCGGTGGATTTGCTGGTTTATTTAAACCAGAAATCTCCGATATGAAAGAACCTGTATTAGTTAGTGGAACTGATGGCGTTGGAACAAAAATCAAATTAGCCATGGAACTAGACAAACACGATACAGTTGGTATTGATTTGGTTGCAATGTGTGTTAATGATGTTTTGTGCCAAGGAGCAAAGCCATTGTTCTTCTTGGATTACATCGCTACAGGAAGTTTAAAACCAGAAAAAATGGCAGATTTGGTTCGTGGGGTAGCAGAAGGTTGTACACAATCAGAATGTGCATTAATCGGTGGAGAAACTGCCGAAATGCCAGGGTTGTACAAAGAAAATGATTATGATTTGGCGGGATTTGCAGTTGGAATCGTAGACCGCGAAAAAATAATTGACGGAAGTAGCATTAAAGAAGGCGATGTTGCAATATCTTTGTCATCAAGCGGAGTTCACAGCAATGGATTTTCACTTGTAAGAGCGGCATTGGATATGGCAAATGTGAAATTATCCGACAAATTTGAAGATACTACAGTTGGAGAAAGACTTTTGGTTCCTACGAGAATTTACGAAAAAGAAATATCAGCTTTATTAAAAGAAGTTCAAATCAAAGGAATTGCTCACATCACAGGTGGTGGATTGTACGAAAACGTGCCTAGAATGTTGCCTGAAAATATAGGAATAGAATTTGACTTAAAAGAATCAGAAATTGATCCTGTGTTCAAAGCTATTCAAGAATGGGGAAATGTCGAAACAAAAGAAATGTTCTCCACATTTAATATGGGAATTGGAATGGTAATTGTAGTAGATGCAAAAGATGTGGATAAATCTCTTGAAGTATTACAAAAAATTGATCCAAAAGCAAAAAAATGCGGAGTTTGCAAACAAACAGAAACAAAAGTTGCGATTAATTTGGACTAATTTTTGAATAAATTAATTTTTTAAATAAGTATATACTTTAGAATTTAGGTACAGAAAATTTAAGAAACTAAGTAAAAATACTTTTGTAAAAGGATTGAGCAAAATATAAATTTATAAAATTAACAACCATTTATTTTTCAAAATTAAATGGTTGTTTTTGAATTGAAAAATGTATCCAAATATTGTGATATCAAGACTTGATAATACTTTTATGGTATAATATGTGAGTATTGGAGGGATTTAGATGTTAACAGTTAACAATTTAAGTGTCATATTCCCCGATAAAAAATTATTTGAGGATGTTAACCTAATTTTTAATCCAGGTAACTGTTACGGAGTTATTGGTGCGAATGGTGCTGGGAAATCTACATTCCTCAAAATTTTATCCGGAGAAAAAGAGCCTACAAAAGGCAATGTCACGATAGATAAGAACACAAGATTATCAAAACTTAACCAAGATCACTACGCTTTTGAAGAAAACAGCGTAATGGATACAGTTTTGATGGGAAACAAAAAGCTTTACGATATCCAAAAAGAAAAAGATGCTATATACATGAAGCCAGATTTCAGCGATGAAGATGGAATGAGAGCAGCGGAATTAGAAGCAGAATTCCAAGAACTTGGAGGATATGAAGCAGAAGCGGAAAGTTCATCTTTGCTGCAAGGTTTGGGAATAACGACACAACAACATTTTATGTTGATGAGAGATTTGAAAGAATCTGACAAGGTAAAGGTGTTATTGGCACAAGCTTTGTTCGGAAATCCAGGAATATTGTTACTAGACGAACCTACAAATGGTTTGGATTTGAAAGCAATATTATGGCTACAAGATTTTCTGATGGATTTTCCAGGAATTGTAATCATAGTATCTCACGATAGATATTTCTTAAACGAAGTGTGCACTCATATGGTCGATGTTGACTACGGAAAGATTAATATGTTCGTTGGTAACTACGATTTCTGGTATGAATCAAGCCAACTTGCACTTCGAATGCAAAAAGAGCAAAACAAGAAAAAAGAAGACAAAATCAAAGAACTTCAAGATTTCATTCAAAGATTTTCTGCCAATAAATCAAAATCCAAACAAGCTACAAGTAGGAAAAAACTTCTCGATAAAATTACATTGGATGACATTAAACCATCTAGTAGACGTTATCCATTCGTTGGATTCGAGCTTTCAAGAGAAGTTGGTAATGAAATTTTGAATGTAGAAAACTTGACTGTAGAACAAAATGGCAACAAGCTTATCGATAATTTGAGCTTCAGAGTAAATAAAGGAGATAAGATTGGATTCATCGGAAACGAAATCGCCATCACGAAATTCTTCGAAATAATCAACGGAAACGATGATGATTATATAGGAGAATACAAATGGGGACAAACTATAACTCACACGTATTTTCCAAAAGATAATACTAGGTTCTTCGAAGATTTCGATTTGAATTTGATTGATTGGTTGAGACAATTCAGCGAAGAAAAATCTGAAATTCACATCAGAGGATTTTTGGGAAAGATGCTTTTTTCAGGTGATGAAGCTTTGAAGAAAGCCAACGTTCTTAGCGGGGGCGAAAAAGTCAGAATGATGTTTTCCAAAATGATGGTAACACAAGCCAACGTCTTGGTGTTCGACCAACCTACAAACCATTTGGATTTGGAAAGTATCGAAGCTGTAAATAACGGTTTGATTACATTCAAATCAAACATTTTGTTCACATCACTCGATCACCAATTTGTATCTTCTGTTGCAAATAGAATTATTGAAATATTTGATGACGGAACTTATCGTGACGTATCAATGAATTACGAAGACTATATAGAAAAATATTTAACTAATAATTAGGAGTAGAAATGAAACATCAATTAGTTATTGTGGTAGATTTTGGAGGACAATATAATCAACTAATCGCTCGTCGTGTAAGAGATTTGAACGTGTACTGCGAAGTTGTTCCTTACAAAAAAGCATTGAATGCTATTAAGGAAAAACAACCGATCGGGATAATCTTCACAGGCGGACCAAACAGCGTTTACGAAGAAAATTCTCCACAAATCGATAAAGAAATTTTTGAATTAAATATTCCTATTTTGGGAATGTGCTACGGAATGCAACTTATCTCCAAAGATTTTGGTGGAGTTGTTGAAAAGGCAAAAAATCGTGAATTTGGTAAAACTAATGCCAAAATTGCAAATCAAAGTTCTATCTTAAAAGATATGAGCGACGAAAGCATCGTGTGGATGAGTCACACTGATTTCGTATCAGAAAAACCAGAAGGATTTGACATCATTCAAACAACGGACTCTTGCCCAGTAGCAGCAATTGCAAATGAAGACAAGAAAATCTACGCTGTTCAATATCACCCAGAAGTTAATCATACAGTTGAAGGTAAAATACTTATCAAAAACTTCCTTTATGAAATCTGTAAAGCTGATGGAGATTGGACAATGGAAAACTTCTTGGAAGAACAAATCCAAAAAATCAGAAAAACTGTAGGCGACAAAAAAGTTTTGTTGGCATTATCAGGTGGGGTAGACAGTTCCGTATGTGCATCACTTCTATCAAAAGCTATCGGCAAAAACTTGACATGCGTATTCGTTGACCATGGTTTGATGAGAAAAAATGAAGGCGACGAAGTCGAAGCCGCATTCAAAAATGACGAATTGAACTTCGTAAGAGTAGATGCAAAAGACAGATTCCTAGATAAATTAAAAGGCGTATCAGATCCAGAACAAAAGAGAAAAATCATCGGAGAAGAATTCATCAGAGTATTTGAAGATGAAGCTAAGAAAATCGGATCTGTAGATTTTTTAGCGCAAGGTACAATCTATCCCGATGTAATAGAATCTGGACAAGGCGATGCATCCGTTATCAAATCTCACCATAACGTTGGAGGACTTCCAGATGTAGTTGATTTCAAAGATTTAATCGAACCACTTCGCGATTTATTCAAAGACGAAGTCAGAAGATTGGGATTAGAATTAGAAATGCCAGAATATTTGGTATATCGTCAACCATTCCCAGGACCAGGATTAGGAATCAGAGTTATGGGAGAAATCACTGAAGAAAAATTAGAAGTGTTGCGTGAAGCAGACTATATATTCAGAGACGAAGTTGCAAAAGCAGGAATCGACAAAGACATCAACCAATACTTCGCAGTAATCACTAACAACAGAACAGTAGGAGTAATGGGAGATTTCAGAACTTACGATTACACATTGGCACTAAGAGCTGTAACAACAACAGACTTCATGACAGCCGATTGGGCAAGAATCCCATACGAAGTATTAGATAAAACTTCAGTAAGAATAATCAACGAAGTAGACCATATCAATAGAATAGTTTACGATATTACAAGCAAACCACCAGCAACAATTGAATGGGAATAAATTGGCGGTCTAAATGGCGTATTAAACTTGATTCGTCGCCTCACAACCTCGACGTACTAATTGTACGACTCGGCTGCGAGGCTCCTCATCGGCGTCTAATCCATCCATTTATTTTCGCAAATTGTTGTAGCATTTTAAATGGCGAACTAGGCTTGTTTCGAAAGAAACTCATTACGGCATTTCCTGTACTTCGCCTATTTCATCCATTTTTCCTCGAAAATTATTTTAAATCTCGATAAAGGAAATAAAAAGATGCGAGCAAATAGCGTGCATTTGTTAAAAAGAATAAATTGAATGATAGTTCCAAGTGGTTTGTATTTGGATAAAAATTAGACCGTAGTTTCAAGCTACGGTCTTTTTGCCAACATATTACGAGGATTAATTTATTTAGACATCTCCAATGGCTACTTTCAAATGTAACAAATAATATAAACAAGATTGCAAAAATAACCAATACAACGGGAGTCATTTAGAAGAAAGATATTGATTATATGAGAGAAAAAATAGAAAAATTGGCAAAAGAAATTTGGGATATACATTCCCTGTTATTAAGGAAATAATTTTTCATTCAGTTCGAGATAAGAGAATAAAAGCCTGTTAAAAGAATTGTTTTAATGGTATAATTAAGACAATATAGATAAATATAGGGAGTTGTTTCGAATATCTCATGTTGAAATTTAGTTATAAAAAATTGTTTAAAAAACTTATAGACTTAGAAATGAAAAATACTGAACTTATGGACAAAGCACAAATCAGTAAAAGTACATTTTATAAAATAAAAAATGGACAAAATGTTACTACAGATGTGATTTTAAGAATTTGCAATACATTGAATTGTGATATTTCAGATGTGATGGAATGTGTAGAGTTTGAGACAGAGGAGATAAAAAATGAAATTGATTAGTTTGTTTTCAGGAGCAGGAGGACTTGACTTAGGATTTCAAAAGGCGGGTTATGAGATAGTAGCAGCCAATGAATTTGATAAAACTATTTGGGAAACATATGAAAAAAACCATGAAACAAAATTGATAAAAGGTGATATATGCAAAATACCTTCAGATGAATTTCCAGAATGTGATGGGATAATAGGTGGACCACCTTGTCAATCATGGAGCGAAGCAGGCTCGCTTAAAGGAATTAATGATCCTAGAGGACAACTATTTTATCAATATATCAGAATTTTAAAAGATAAAAAACCTAAATTTTTTCTTGCTGAAAATGTAAAAGGAATGATGGCAAAAAGACACAACTCTGCAGTAGAAAATATAGTTTCACAGTTCGAAGAGGCTGGATATGACGTATTTATCCATTTATTAAATGCAAGTGACTATGGAGTACCACAAGATAGAAAAAGAGTCTTTTATGTAGGATTTAGAAAAGATTTGAATATTAGTTTTGATTTACCTCCTAAACCATACGATTATAAGTTGACATTTAAAGACGCTATTTATGACTTAAAAGATAATGCAATTCCAGCTTTAGAAAAGAATAAAACTAATGGTGATAATTGCAATTTCTCAAATCATGAATATTTTATAGGAGCATACTCTCCAATATTTATGAGTAGGAATAGAGTGCGTGATTGGGACGAACAAGCATTTACTGTTCAGGCTTCTGGTAGACAATGCCAATTGCATCCTCAAGCCCCTAAAATGATTAAAAAAGATAAGAATAAGCAAATATTTGAACCAGGTAAGGAAGAGTTGTATAGAAGATTATCTGTTAGAGAATGTGCAAGGATACAAGGATTTCCGGACGATTTTAAATTCTATTATACAAATTTAAATGATGCTTATAAGATGATAGGCAATGCAGTTCCAGTAAACCTTGCTTATGAAATGGCTAAAGCCATTGACTTAGCACTTAATAAACCTAGTATATTTTCTTATCCTAAACAATTACAAATGATTTAGAGGTGTGTTATGAGTAACAAAAGTAATAACCAAGGTAGAGCTTATGAATTTGCATATTTGAATTCTCTACATGAAGAAATATCAAAATATAGGGTCTCAAAAATTGAAAAAAACTCAAGCTACAAAGCTGCTGAAAAGGCGTGGAATACTTTAGAAGAATCTGAAAAAGATATGTATAAGGTAAGTGCTCTGGCAGGAACTAATGCTATTTTAGAATTAGAGCCTTTAATATTAGATGATGGAGATGATGAGTTAGAATTAAAAATTCAGACTGATCATAAGGGAAAAGACGGAGATGTAAGGGATGTTTTAATCATTAGAAAAGGCATAGAATGGGAAATCGGTCTAAGTGTAAAACATAATCATTTTGCGGTTAAGCACAGTAGATTATCTAAAGGATTAGACTTTGGAGAAAAGTGGTACGGAATAAAATGCTCTGATAAATATTGGGAAGATATAAAACCTATTTTTGATTATTTAGAAGATGAAAAGGCAAAAGGATCAAAATGGAGAGATCTTCCTAGCAAAGAAGATGATGTTTATTTACCACTTCTAAATGCTTTTAAGGATGAAATAGATAGGCAAAATAATGTTTATGGTAAAGATATTCCAAAATTAATGGTTGAGTATCTTCTTGGAGAGTTCGATTTTTATAAAGTAATTGGTATTGACAGTAAACAAATTACACAAGTTCAAAGCTATAACCTGAGAGGCACTCTGAATAAAGAAGGTAATGTAAGAAAAAGAAGTGTCAAGCTGCCAATAGCATCGTTACCTACAAGGATTGTTAGTCTTGAATTTAGACCAGGAAGCAAAAACACCTTGGAACTATATCTTGATAGAGGTTGGCAATTTAGCTTTAGAATACACAATGCAGCAACAAAAGTAGAAACAAGTTTGAAGTTTGATATACAGATAATAGGTATGCCTACTACTATCATTTCTATAGATTGCAAATGGAAGTAATAATTCCTTATTAAATACTATAAATATAAGTGTATTTTAAAAATAAGGAGGTATTTATGAGATATGGAGCTATTGATTTATTTTGCGGTGTAGGAGGATTAACATGCGGTCTTGAAAAATCTGGTATTAATGTAATTGCCGGATTTGATTTAGATAAAACATGTGAATATTCATACACACATAATAATAATGCAAAATTTATTAATAAGAACATAGAAGATATAACTGCAAAAGAGATAGAAGAATTATTTTTTGGATATGATATAAAAATATTAGCTGGATGTGCTCCGTGTCAGCCTTTTTCTATGCATCAAAAAGATAAAAGTAATAGAAAAAAACATAAGGATTGGAGCTTACTTTATCAATTTGGCCGTTTAATTAATGAAGTTAAACCTGATATAGTTTCTATGGAAAATGTGCCCGAGTTATTAAAAGAAGAAGTCTTTAATGACTTTATAGATACATTAGAAAATTGCAATTATAATATTGATTATAAAATTGTTAATGCTGCAGATTATGGTGTTCCTCAACGAAGAAAAAGATTATTGCTTATAGCTTCAAGAGGTATGAAGATTAAATTTATTGAGCCTACTCATAAAATTCCTGTTACAGTTAGAGATGCAATATATAATTTACCTAAAATTGGAGCTGGTGAAATTAACAATGCTGATAATTTACACGTAACATCTGCCTTATCCAAAAAAAATCTACAAAGAATTCAACACTCTGTTCCTGGTGGAACTTGGAGAGATTGGCCTCAAAATTTAATATTGAATTGCCATAAAAAGCAAACCGGTCGTACTTATTCTTCTGTTTATGGCAGGATGAAATGGGATGAAGTGTCACCAACTATTACAACACAATTTATAGGATATGGCACTGGGAGATTTGGCCATCCAGAGCAAGACAGAGCATTAACACTTAGAGAAGGGTCAATATTACAAACTTTCCCTAATTCATATTCATTTGTTCCCAAAGATAGTAAGGTTATATTAAAAAATATAGCTAGACACATAGGGAACGCTGTTCCACCCAGATTAGGAGAAATTATAGGATTGAGTATAAGATCAAGTTATGAAAAAAGAAAGTGAGAAAATAAAATGGAAAATAATTTTACTTTTAACATTTCATTAAGCGTACTAAATCACTTAGGTAGAAATTTATATAGAAACATTATAACAATATTAGGTGAAGCTATATCAAATTCATGGGATGCAGATGCTAAAAATGTGTGGATAAATATCAATAAAAATAATAATTCTATGGAAATTATAGATGATGGTATTGGCATGACATACGAGGATTTTCAAAATAAATTTTTAAAAATAGGTTATTCAAAAAGAAAAAATGGTGATTATAAGACCGAAAGCGGGAGACCTTTTATAGGAAGAAAAGGTATAGGAAAATTGGCGTTATTATCTTGCGCTCAGAGAATCCATGTAGCATCTAAAACAAAAGAAACAGATATTGTAGGAGGTATTATTGATAATTCTAGTTTAGATGAAGCAATTAACGATGATTTAAATTCACAAGAATATGTACTTGAGAACCTTACATCTTATGATATACCATCACTAAATAAATTAGAAAAAGGAACTTATATTTTATTCGAAAATGTTAACGAAGGAATAACTAATACTGTTGATTATATAAAAAAATCAATAGCTTTATACTTTAGATTTTCGTTATTAGATGAAAATTTTAATTTATATGTTAATGACGAAAAAATTGATGAGAAAATGTTGAAGAGCTTAGCGGAAGATACCCAGTTTATTTGGATAATAAATAATATAGAAGACCCATTTATTAATCAATTATCTTCAGATATTGAGAAAAAATTATTAAAATCAAAGATTAATATTAAAGGTTATATTGCATCGGTTAACAAACCATCAAAACTTAAAATTCGTGGCACACAAGAAAAGGTAACGATTGATCTTTTTGTAAATGGAAGACTAAGGGAAAAAGATATATTGAGACACATCCCAACTTCTAGAATTGTTGAAAATTATGTATATGGTCAAATTCATTTTGATGATTTGGATTCAGGAGATACAAAAGATATATTTACAAGCAGTAGAGAAGGAATTATTTCTGATAATCAAAATTATAAACTACTCCTTAATGAAGTTGAAAGATTATTTAAAAACATAATGAATGATTGGGATGATCTAAGGCGTGAAAAAGGCGATGATGGTGATCCCGATAATATGAAGATTACACCTAAGAAGAGAAAAGCTCAGGAATTATTTAACACAACTATCAAGGAAATGAAAGAAACTCATAACCAAAATAGTGATTATAAAAAAGTTAAGAATAATCAACTTGTTGAAGAATGGGTTAAATCTTTATCTACTGAATCGGAATATAATATTCCATCGTATGTAGAATGTTTTATAGCTGAGAATCTCTTAAGAAAATATATAGTTCATAATAAAATGGAGTTATCCGATGAAGCAACCAAAGAAGCTAGTAAATGGAAGAAAAACGAAGAAAATAATAAGAGAGTAGCAAACATTAGTTATGATATAAGAGAATCAATGGAAGATATTTACTATCTTGATATGAAATGTTTGTCAAACTTTATTGATAAGGCACCAGATAAAAATAAAGATCCTGCGCTAAGTCGATCATCAGAAATATATAAACCTGTTAGAGACGCAGTTGGTCATACTTCAATTATAACACCAATAGCTAAACAACAATTGTCAATTGAACTAGAAAATATAAAGGCTAGAGTAATGAATTTAATGGATAAGGTTAGATGAATAAATTTGGTGCGAATAGTTTATTCCATATCCGGAACTGGGACTGGGATGGGACTAAAAATTTGAAAATGTCCTATAATTAGATGGATTTAGTGGTACAAGAAAAATTAGAATGTAGTATTTTGAATGGTTTGGGATATATCGTACGTTTGGAAAAGAAGAATGGGAATAAAATATTAATCAAAGGATAAGCTTAGGCTTGTCCTTTTTACGTGGGAAAAATGTTGTACTAGGAATGAATTAAACTCATTAAAATAGTCGAGGTGAATATATATGATATAATATTTTAAAACTAAATAATTATTTTTCATTGATATCACGAATACATATTTAAGTAAATCGATTTAGAAAACATATTGGAGGGACAATGAAACTGCTTGTAATTTTAGCATTTGCGATAAATTTTGTATATAATTTCAAATGCAAACAGAAAAACAAGATAAACGTTAAAATTCAATCGAAAATAATACTAATTATAAGTGTATTTGCTATTGTAGTTTTTATTATTTGCTATAAATTTGATAACACATTACTGGGCTATCTTGTTGCTATATTTGCAACAGCTTCAATTTATTCATCAGTATTCTATCAAGGAATTTCTGAAAAAGGAATCAATATCACGATGAATGCAACTACTATATTAAAATTTGTGAGATTTGACGAAATTAAGAAAATAAATATAGAAAAGAAAAATGATAATTTAAAAATAAAAATATACGCATATGGAAATACATTTATTCAAATTTACGATAGCGATGATGAAGATGAGATTAGATATATATTGAAGCAAAGATTACGATAAAATGATTAGATTTTTACTATGTTAATTTTAGTTTCTTGTGGCAACGGCAGGAATTATTGTATCATTGTGGCATAGAAAGAAGGGATAAAAATGTTGAATGAAAATATCAAATTACTTAGAAAATCAAATGGATTGTCACAAGAACAATTAGCTAATGAAATGCACGTTGTCAGACAAACAGTATCGAAATGGGAGAGAGGATTGTCTGTTCCCGACTCTGATTCTTTAATAAAATTATCGGAAATTTTACACACATCCGTCAGCGTATTATTAGGCGAAAATGTAGAAGAAATACAACAAACAGAATTAGATAAAATATCTGAAAAACTAGAAGAAATCAATATGCAATTTTTCGAAAATAAACAAAAGAAGATTACGACTTACAGAAATATCTTTATCGCAGTTGATGTTTTAATTGTTTTTGTATTCTTAGTGCTGTTTTTTATGAAAAGCAGCTATTTACAATGGAAAATAGCAGACTCAAACACAATGGTAATGAAGTTTATATTGCAAAGTTTCGAATGGGGATTTGTCAGAGTTGCACCATTAATTTTTGTGATTTGCACAATTTGTGCTTATATTTTTAATAAGAAATTAAAAATATGTAGTGTGATTTAATTAGTATGGTTTCTGCAAAGAAGGTGTGATCCTAATTTATATAAAGTTAATGAAGGTTGATTAATTTCCAAATACAGGGATGATGTTACAAACAATAACTAATAAACATAAATGGATTTACTATACACTATAGTAAGAGCGGAGTGCATTTAATTCCAACATATATTAAATGAAAGAGGTAAAATGTGAAATTATTAGAATACAATGTACAATATATTAGATTAACAGATATAAAGGGAAATAGCTATGATGGGTATGCACACTATTGCACAAAAGATGACTATGAAGTCGAAGAAGATGGTTTAGAGATGAGAGTTAATGGAGATATTTGGATTTTCTACGAATCAGATATCAAATCGATAGAAATATTAGACTAATTAAGCAAACTACTTTGATTTATACAGTAATATATTAAAGGTGCTTTTTATTGTACACTTAAGTGTGTTGATCGAATGATGTCAGAGAAAAAAACCACAACTTATGTAGATGTAAGATATTAGATTTAGATTCAAGCAAAATAAAATCTCATTTTTAAAAATATAAATATGTAAGGGGGAATTTTTGTATAATATTTTTTAAATTGTTAGGAATTTTGATTTTTGGGTATATATATTTTAATAATATAAGAGAGACGTTGCGGTCATTTTGCAAACGATATTATAAATATTGTTTGGCAAATTTACTTATCAAATTGCGTATTAAACTATGCAATAAAAATGCAAATGTTTTCTTATAAATAATAGGAGGCACAATTATGAAATCTTATCCAACAAACAAAATCAGAAATCTTAGCTTGGTTGGGCATAGCGGAAGTGGAAAAACTCAACTCACTGAAGCATGCCTATACTTAACCAATGTGATTAACAGAGTAGGAAAAGTTGAGGACAAAAACACAGTTTCTGACTATTCAAAACAAGAAATGAAGAGGGGTATTTCTATATCCAGCTCTGTTATTCCAATCGAACACAATGACATAAAAATCAATTTCATAGACACTCCGGGCTATTTTGATTTTGAAAGAGAAGTGTATCAATCACTAAGAGCATCTGAAGCGGCACTTATTGTTATTGATGCTGTTAATGGTATAGAAGTAGGAACAGAAAAAGTTCTTCGTTATACTCAATCAATAGATCTTCCAAGAATTATTTTTGTAAATAAAATGGAGAAAGAAAATGCTAATTTCAACAAATGTGTTAGTGATTTGCACATTAAATTTGGTAATAATATTATTCCGTTCACTTTGACTCTTGGAGAAGGCGAAGACTTTAAGGGAGTTATCGATGTTATCGACAAAAAAGCTTTTGAATACAATGGTTTTGAATTCAAGGAAGTTCCTATTCCAGAAGACAGAGTGGACGAAGTTAATGTCGTATTCGATGAAATTTGTGAAGTTGTCGCTCAAACAGACGACGAATTGATGGAAAAATATTTCAACGGAGAAGAATTTACTCACGAAGAATTCAAAAAAGCTTTGGTATCGGCACTACTTGAAGGATCTTGTGTACCACTTATCGCAGGAAGTGCGCTTACAGGAGTAGGTGTTGATGTTTTATTAGAAATTATCGAAAAATACATGCCAACACCTGACGATGAAAGAGCAAAATACGGATTCAGACATGCTGACGACAAGCAACGTAAATTCTCTGTTGATGAACCAATGAGTGCAGTTGTATTTAAGACAATTGTGGATCCTTTTGTTGGAAAGATTTCGGTTTTCAAGGTTATATCAGGTAAAATAACCAAAGATACTTTAATATATAATTCAAGCAAGGAAGTTGAAGAAAAAATTGGTGATTTGTTCTTCTTACGTGGCAAGGAACAAATAAAAACCGATGAAGTTCACGCAGGTGACATCGGTGCAATTAGCAAATTGGTTGAAACAGAAACAGGGGATACTATTTCTGATAAGAATGATCCAACTGTTTACAAACGTTTGAAATTAAAACCTGCAACATTATTCTTTGCAATTCAACCAAAATCGAAATCAGATGACGATAAAATTTCTAGTGCATTAACTAAATTGCAAACTGAAGATTTGTCATTTGTATCTGAAAGAAATAATGAAACTAAGCAATTATTAATCGGTGGACGAGGCAATGTTCAACTTCAAGTAATGATGGACAGATTAAAAGATGAATACCAAGTAGAAACAGAAGTTGTTCCATTGAGAATTGCTTATCGTGAAACTATCAAATCAAAATCAGATGTCGAAGGAAAACACAAGAAACAATCTGGTGGTGCTGGACAATTTGCGGATGTATTTATTAGATTTGAACCATTGACAGATTCTGAAGAAAACTTCGTATTTGAAGAAGAAGTATTCGGTGGAGCTGTTCCTAAGAATTTCTTCCCAGCAGTTGAAAAAGGCTTGGAAGAATCCTTGGAAAAGGGACCTTTGGCAGGATATCCTGTAGTTGGTGTCAAAGCGATTCTTTACGATGGAAAATATCACCCTGTAGATTCAAATGAAATGGCATTCAAGATCGCAGCTCAAATCGCATTTAAAAAAGGAATTGAAGAAGCGAAACCAATTTTATTAGAACCTATTATGAAAGTTACAATCAAAATCCCTGAAGAATACATGGGAGATGTAATGGGAGATATGAACAAACGCCGTGGTAAAATTTTGGGAATGGAATCTGACGAAGACGGTAACCAAGTAGTAATCGCAGAAGCTCCTCATAAAGAATTATTCGAATATTCAATAGATTTGAGATCAATGACTCAAGCAAGGGGAGAATTTGAAATGGAATTTGTGAGATATGAAGAAGTCCCTTCTAATGTTACAGAAGAAATAATTAAAGAACAATAAAATTAGAGATGCCCTTATCGTTTGATAGGGGCATTTTTTCGTGACAAAAAGCTTGCTGACGTATATGTTAATCTATTATTTATTTCTATTGCAAATACATTTGATTTATTGTAAGCTAATATTGATATTATATATGAAAAATACATACAAGGAGTTAATATGAAGTTAAGGATTTTATGTCTGGTTATATTATCGTCTATTGTTCTGTCTGCTTGTGGGCAAGAAAAATTAAATAATAAACCAGAACAAAAAATTGAGCAAACAAATAATTCGAAATCTAAAATTACTGCAGATAAAATTATCAATGGTACAATGGTTATTGATTTTAAAGGTAAAGAACAGACATATAAATTTGATGGAGATTGGAAAGCTTTCAGTAATATAGAAAGATCTTTTCAAAGATTGATTTATGGATTTTCTTTTTTAGACGATTTTTTTAATGCGTATGAAGATACAAAGGATATTTCATATATAAAAGAAGGATATTCATTGATTATTTCTTTTGTAGAGCAAATGGAGTTTGATAAAAGTAAAATGTCATGGCATGATGAAACAACTGCTCTTAGAATGACGAATATTCTAAACTTTATTAAAAAAACTGAACAATTAGATTTTAAATTGTCTAATAAAGATGAAGAATTGCTTGACGATAATTTGAAGAAAACCGCAGAACTTTTTGCATTTACTGATTTCTATTCTGGTAATAACAATCATGGGTTTTTTCAAGATGAAGCAGGTCTTATGTATGCAGTAAAATATGGTAGAGATGACATAAAAGATATATGCAGTAAAAGAATAGAAAAATATATTAAAGATAACTTTGATAATGATGGTGTCCATTTGGAAAATTCATCTGAATATCACTATGTGTTAGTTGCTGAATTAAAAAAAGTTTTAGATAATTATGACGAAAATGTGATTCCAAATTACAATGAATTAAAGGAAATTTACGTAAAATCCGCAGATTTTGCCTACCAAACTCTTCTTCCAAGTGGAATCATACCTAATATTGGTGATTCCTGGTCGATGAAGATTAATCTAAATGATTATTATAGTGATGATATTTTAAATAATAGAAACACTAACAAAAGACAAACTTATTATGAATCTGGTTATGACATTTACAAAAATATGGACAAAAAAGCTTTTCTTTTGTTTAGGGGTGGTTACATCAAGAATCCTCACCATCATAACGATGATTTGAGTTTTTGGCTATATAAGGACGGTAATATATTTACTGAATTTGGTTCGTATGGATATGAAGAATCTAATCCTCATACAAAATACCAAACAGATTTTGAAGCTCATAATACTTTAATTGTAGACGATGGAAATAAATTTAAGGGTAAGGATGTAAAAATAACAAAAACAGATTCTCCATGGGAAATGTCAGGTGTGACTAAAAGAATTTCAAATATTACTTTCAAAAGGAATATAAGATTTAACAAAGACTTATCAAATATTTCGATAATTGATACTGTAAAATCATTGGACAAACAAGAACATAAATACACTAGACTATTTCACTTAGATCCTTCAATTCAACCTAAAATCAAGAAGAAGTTAGGAAAAAATGTTGTTGAACTTTATAGAGGCGACAAGCTTATTGGAAAGTTAATTACTGAAGATGAAGTGAGTTTAACAGATGATTTTTATTATTCTGTTTACTATCAAAATCCTCCACAAAGTACAAAAGTAATTAAAGTTGATTGTAATGGAATAGATAAAGAAATGAAAGTTGATATTGAATTAAAATAATTATACTAAGTAGAGAATGCCCTTATCGTGTGATAGGGGCATTTTTGCGTGAGAAAAAGCTTGCTAACGTACGAGCACATCTCGCTTGTGAAAATCTCGCTTAATCAGATTCAGGGAGACTAGGAAGGGTGCTAGATTACGTAGAAGTATTCTTCCTTGAAGTTTTTGTAAAGTGAGAAGTGGTTTTTGTTGTAATCAAGTAGTCCTTCTTTTTTCATTTCCATTAGTTCCTTAGATAGTGCACTTCTGTCGACGTTTAGATAATCTGCTAGTTCTTGTCTATTAAATGGTATGTCAAATTCGTTGGTTTCTTTTTTTAGGGCGACAGAGCTTAGGTAGACGGATAGTTTTTGGCGAATTTTTTTGAAGGAAGATTGGCAAAGTTTTTGTGATAGTAAATAATTGTCGTTCGATAATATCACGAGAAGATTTTTGATTAATTTGTCGTTGTAATCGTTGTGATTTTTAAAAATTTGGTTTGTTTTTATGAACAAGATTTCGCAGTCTTCACTTGCGACTACATCTATGATTAACTTTTCGCCACTTATTGCGTAGGACTCTGCTATTATTTGGAATTTGTTCCTGTTAGAAAGTATCATTCTACTTCCCCAATAATTTGTGATTTCTAATCTAACTTTTCCTTTGAGTATTAACCCGAATGTGTCTGTTGTGTTTCCAGATTTGTATATGTATTGGTGTTTTTTATAGGATTTTTGGTAAATAAAATTTGAGTTTAATAGTTGTTCGATTTCTTGTTTTGAGAAGTTTTTAAATAATTCTGATTTTAATATTTCCATTTCTACCTCTTATGTTGTTTTAACAACGTACTTTTTCATTAAATTATATTAAACTATAGACATAAAATCAAATGTGGTTTATTATATATGGAAACAAAGGAGAGAAAAATGAAAAATATTTTAGATACAATTGGAAATACAAGACTTGTTAGATTGAAAAACATAGGAAATGGAAATATTTATGTTAAGGTTGAAAAGGAAAATGCAACTGGTTCAATCAAGGACAGAGCATCTCTTGAAATGATTAGAGGAGCGATTGATGATGGTTCATTAAAACCAGGCATGAAGATTGTTGAGCCAACAAGTGGTAACACGGGAATTGCGATTGCAATGATTGGTAAAACTTTGGGCTACGAAGTTACAATTGTTATGCCAGAATCGATGTCTATCGAAAGACGTAAATTGATGCAAGCTTATGGTGCGACAATTATTTTGACTGGCGAAGGTGGTATGCAAGCAGCCGTTGATAAGGCGAAGAAATTGGAAGCTACTGGCGAATATTTTATGCCAAATCAATTTGCAAATCCTTACAACACTTTGGCTCACGAAAAATACACAGGTCCTGAAATCTATTCTGAATTACCAGAGGTTAAAGGATTTATCGCTGGTGTTGGAACAGGTGGAACTGTTAGTGGTGTTGGTCATTTCTTAAAGGAAAAGAATGAAAATGTAGTTGTGTGGGCAATTGAACCAGAAGAATCAGCGTTGTTAAGCACTGGAAAAGCTGGTGGACATAAAATCCAAGGAATTGGAGCAAACTTTGTTCCAGAAATTTTGGATAGGGAAATGTTAGATGAAGTAATCACTGTAAAGGGTGATGATGCTTTGGATATGGCAAGAAGACTTGCAAAAGAAGAAGGACTTTTGGTGGGAATTTCTTCGGGCGCAAATGTATTTGGCGCATTAAAAATGTTAGAGAAAGTTGATGGGCCGATAGTTACGGTTCTTCCAGACACTGGAGAAAGATACTTGTCGACTGAATTATTTGAAAATGAGGCTAATTAAAAGATTATCTGAATACGGTGATTTTATTTTAAAAGAAGATCCTGCATGTCGCACGAAATTCGAAGCGTTATTTATGTATCCAATCGTGAAGGCGTTGATTTATCACAGAATCGCAAATTATTTTTACAGAAAAAAGCACACAACTCTTGCAAGATTTTTCTCACAAAGAGCGAGGCGTAAAACAGGAATTGAAATTCATCCAGGAGCGACAATCGGCAGGAATCTATTCATAGATCATGCGATGGCAGTTGTGATTGGAGAGACTGCGATTGTCGGGGACAATTGCCACTTTTATCATAACGTAACGCTTGGTGGTACTGGCAACGAAAAAGATCACCAACGTCACCCGATTGTAGGAAATAATGTTGTAATTGGAACTGGAGCGACTGTTTTGGGGCCGATTAGAATTGGAGATCGTGCGAAAATAGGAGCAGGAGCAGTTGTTTTACATGATGTTCCAAGTGATTGTACAGCAGTTGGAATGCCTGCAAAAATAATAAGACACCATTAATATTGAGCACAAATCTCTTTGGCAATTAAATTTGCTGAGGAGATTTTTTTATTTTGTGGTAGAATGGATTTATAAGCTAGCAGGAGGAATTTATGAAAAAGAAAATATTTGCAATTGTAATGATGCTTTTAATGTTGTGCTCATGTAGCATTGGAAAAAGAGAAGTGTATTTGTATGGAGAAGATCACGATATAAAACCTATTTATAATGAAGAATTAAACATTTTGAGAGATTACTACAAAAAAGGTGGTAGGAATTATTTTCTAGAGTCTCCTCATTATTGTGCACAATATCTTAATTTGTGGATGAAATCAGATAATGATGAGTATTTGAACAAAATGTATGATTTTTTTAAAGAATATGGAAATTACGATTATGATTACACTATTGAATTTTATAAAACTATTAAGAAAGAAATGAATGATATTAGATTCTACGGTGTCGATGTGGGACATGCTTATGATATCATCGGCAAGGATTACCTAAAATTAGCAAAAGAAAAGGGCGACAAAGAAGATATTGAACTTACTGAAAGAGCGATAGAACAAGGCAAGAATTTCTATGATAAGGAAAAAGTTGATCATTTAAAAGCTAGTGAGTACAGAGATAAAATGATGGCAGAAAATTTTATGGATACATATAACAGGACAAAAGGAGATGTTATTGGATTTTTTGGATTGGCACATATAGATGGTGTAGGTTATGTTAACGATTATATGACGAAGATTATACAAGATAAAATTAAAAATCTTCACACAGTTAATTTGTTGAAAAGTAAAAATCTCAAACCAATCTCAACAGAAAAAATAACATATAATGGAAGAGAATTTGAAGCGGATTATTATGGAATTATAAGTCACAAATACTCCCTATATCCTCACGAAAAATTATACCGAATTAAAGATGCGGAATATTTCAAAGATTTCACGACAACAGGTTACAATCAATCATTTCCGTATAATTTCAGCTTTGAAAAAGGAGACATCATATTAACCAGACAATACAACGATAAAGATCAAGAAGATGTAGTTGTAAGAGTTACAAGTGATGGAACAGAAAAACTTTTCTTAGTAGACTACATTCAACCAAACTAATTTCAAACAACACACTAAAAAATCATCCTCTATTTAAAAAGAGGATGATTTTTGTGTGTCTATTTTATTTTTCTCCAAAAACCGATTTGATTGTAAAGTTCAATTCCTATTACTATTAATGCCCATGGAATTAATATTCCCATGAGAATCCATTTAATTGGGGCTGATTGAATGCTAAACAATACAAATGAGAATATTGCTATTGTCAAAAATGAAAGTCCCATCATTTTAATAACGTAGGCGAATTTGGATTGTCTGTTCATTATGTCTGAAATGCTCGACCAATTTACGTACTTGTGTTTATAATCTCCTGCGACTTTGAATCTACAAAATACGAATATAGATATTAAATTCAACACAATTGCAACGATTACGAAATAGATTTTTACTCTAAAGAATATGGAAAATCCTAATATTGCAAGGGCAGATAACACGCCCATTATTGTAAATGAGAATTTTACTTTTTCATTCAAATAAGTTTTCTTACTCATTGGTAGACTCATCAAATAATCGTGATTTTGTCCGTCCAATGAAACTATTATCGATTGTAGGTTCATAGGAAATAGTCCAATGAACACACTGTACATAAATGAAATGCTAAGAGCAATAGCAAGTGATTGCAAATCGGAAATATTTGTCCCGAGGTCACTTCTCATATTTGACAAGTTTGTAAATGTCATTATTATTGGGAACATCACTGGGAATAAAATGCACGATGTGATAGTTGTAGCATCACTCAAAAGCATTTTGTTGTATTTGAACATTTCCTTGCCGATATTGCTTGGTTCTTTGTCAACTTTAGTTCTCTTAACAGAATTTTTTCTGTTTTGAATATCGCTCATGTGTTCGTACAAGTTCTTCGATGCAAATTCTAGAATCGCTTTTCCTAAAATCACTTCAACAACTGCCAATACAGCTATGAAAATAATCGCCGATAATGGATTGTGAAGTAATCCTGAAATAGGGCCAAATCCTGTAGTGTTTTTCATGATGTTTGAATTTTGAATAAAAATTACAAATACTATGGCAACGACTTGAATGAAAATATTAAGCCCAACCATTATTTGCGTGTTGAATTTGTACAATGCAGATGTTCTCACCAAAAGCTCCGCAACGACAATATTCAAAATTATTGTAAAAACGAATAAAACTACGAAATTCAAAATTCCGAACAAAATTGCCAAGAATATATTGAATTTGAAATCAATGAAAAACTTTATCGACAACAACAAAATCGGACTTAGAACTGTCAACGAACTCAACATTGTCAAGAAAGTTTTGGAAACGAACATTTCCTTCTGACTGATTGGAAAATAGGACATCTTCAACGAATCCTTGTTTTCATAAAACAGATTGAATACGCTGATGAAGTTTTGCAAAGTTCCCAAAATTACCAAGTAAAACACGAATAAATCAAACATCTTAGGTGCCTTGCTATAATCAAACACAAATCCGAACATAATTCCGTAAATTACAAGCATCATCACAGCGGACATTATATATTGTCTGATAATTTTCTTGTAAATACTTTTGTTCTCAGCAGGCTTGGTCTTCTGTCTGATTTGACCTGTGAGCATAGGATTTATATTCAATAAGTCGATTTTCATCAATTCTTTTAATTTAGTTTTGTTCATCTGGAACCTCATCGTGTGATTTTATCATTTCAAGATAAATTTCTTCCAAAGATTTATCCGGATGTAAGTCTTTTAGTTCTTGAACCGTACCTAAGAATATAAGTTTTCCTTTTTGCAAAATTCCGATTCTGTCGCAAAGTTTTTCTGCAATTTCCAAAATATGAGTTGAGAACAAAACAGTATTTCCTTTGTTGGCGTGTTCTCTCATCATTTCCTTCAAATTGTACGAGCTTTGTGGGTCAAGTCCTGTCAACGGTTCGTCCAATACCCACACATCTGGATCAGATAACAGAGCAGCTATTACGAAAACTTTTTGTCTCATACCATGTGAAAAAGATTCGATAGGTTGGAAGAATTCTGTCAAATCAAATTTTTCGGAAAGCATCTTGCAAGTAGCGTTGAATTTGTTTTCTTCAACTTCATAAATCGTTCCTACAAATCTCCAAAATTCGTAAGGAGTCATCTTCAAAAACATATCTGGACTGTCAGATACATATCCGATTTTTTTCTTAGCTTCCATTGGATTATCTTTTACATCAATATCGTCAACTTTGATAGTCCCATCTTCAGGTTTTATAACACCAACTAAGGATTTTATCGTAGTTGATTTACCGGCTCCGTTATGTCCAATAAGACCGAAGATTTCGCCGCTATTAATTGTAAGATTCAAATTATCCAAAGCGATTTTCTTGTCATATTTTTTTGTCACATTCTCAAAAGTAATCATACATACCTCCTCTTGTATCATACTGTATCATAATCGTAGCACACTTGTGATATCGTGTCAAATAAAAAAAGAATTAGCTATTGCTAATTCTAATACGTAAGCAAACCCTCATACACGAATATCTGGACTACAAAAATTGTTGATTTCTAAATCTCAAAATCCTAAAATCGAAAACTCACTTACGTTCAAACAGTTCGATTTTTACGGATTTTTTCGAATTGAAATCATAGCAATTTTCTCCGTATGATATTCTTAGCATGAGGGTTTATTACTTTGACTATGCGTTAAATAAATCTAGCCAATTCTTTCTATAACTGATTTTAAATGGTTGAACCTTCTGATAAGTTCATCCTTTTCAAATTCTTTTGGTTGCATATATTCAGTGACTTCAGTAATAGTTTCATAAAGTTTATCATCGTCGTTTTCTTTATACAATTGAATAGCTTGTGATCTAAGAGCTGCAAGTTCCTTGTAAATCATCATCACCTCGTGCTCTTCTTTGTTTTCCAAAAGAAGTTGTTTAAGTGGCCAATTGATATTGTGCTCAGTTGTGACGCATTTGTTTGGAATGTAGACATTCTCACGTTGCATATCTTTCAAAAATCTATTTAAAATTTGATTGTTGAATTTATTAATCATAAGAAAATTAATATCCACACCTTCTTCAGCACACTCAATTTTGTCTCCATCTTCTTCTTTTAAAAGCACAGATATTTTAGTGCGCAAATCAGAATCATCGCATTCAATTATTTCAAAATTGTGCTTTTCAGATTCTATCATCAAAAATTCTTTAATATTTTCAGGCATATTGTAAATTAAAATCGATCTAGCCATAAAACCTCCTTAAATATTCATATCTTCCCAATCAAAATCATCACTTAAAGGCTTTTCATTATAAAAGTCCTTGAACAAATCCTTTGTGTCTTCGACACTCACATCATCGACACACTTCACCAAGCTATCAGCAATATCCTTCATATATTCAATATGATAGAAACATTCGTAAGCATCAGGAATAAAAGTCGCTTGAATGAAACTTTTACCCACAAATTCCAAAGAGAAAAAGTAAGTCTTCTTACCAGATCTTACTTCCTTATAATTTCTAAGCGCATCTTCTGAAATCTTGTCTATCTCATCTAAAACTATATCGAATAGGGGAGAGTCGAATGTTTTTTCTGAAGTTTTCAAAATCAATTTACTATTTTGCTCTAAAAACTCATCAGTTCCACTAAAAACTCCCTTTTTCAAAAACTCAAGCATAAAAACCCTCCTTAAAAATTATACATTTAATTGGTTAAACTAATAGTATATAATTCATACTTCGTTATGAAATTAAAACCCACACTTTCAACTATTTTTCTTTCCTTTTCTTCAACAAAAAACGTAGTATGTTTTTGATTATCTAACTTTGATATATTCAAGCATTTAATCAATAAATTTCGCATTATATTTTCGTCAAAATCATCCTTATAATCAATCCCGAAAACTTCCATAAGTAAAGGAGTGTACACAAAATAAATACATCCTTTTAAAATATTTTTTTCGTAATATAAAAAAATATTCCATTTCTTATTTGACTTTGAATTTAAAGCGTTGAAAAGCCTATCGGAATTCCAGTAAATATCACTTGTTTTATCATGTAAATCTCGAAAATCATTCCAATTCTCAATATTAACACTAACTATGTCTCCATCACATTCTAAAGGAGAATATTTTTCAAAACTTAAAGTGTATACGTAGCTTTCGTCAATTTTTTCAGAATCTATACTTTTTAAATACTCAATACTTATTGTATTATCTGAAGGAAAACCAAAATAAATAGTATAGTTTGGATATCTGGATTTTGAATATTCAATAAATTCTTCAATAGCTTCTTGTTGATTATTTTGAATATTAAATACATTAAAGCCTAAATAATGGTCTTGTTCAATCCAATAATAATCAATCCAACCTAACACTTCATCATTATTTATAAATAAGAGTATTTTTGAATTTGATTTTGAAAATGATGAATATGCTGATTTGTAAAAATCATTTTTAGTCTTGATACCATCCAAATAAGTTGGAAATGCTGAAGTTGTCAAATCTTTTGATAAATTATATGAAAAGTCCAAATAATTTTCTATATCTTGTAAAGTTGCTTCTATTAACATATATTATTTTCCCTTAAAAGATTTCTGTCATACAATAATAATACCATAAATCAGAAATTTAATAACGAAGCACATGAAAATAATTATTATAAAACAGCAAAATCAAAAATTTCAAAAAGTATTTTTGATATGAGTGATAATTTTATAAATTTTTTTTAGTCCAATAAACTGCAAAAGTGATATAATATCAATAAAGATAATCATTATTGATAGGAGGGGCACAATGATAAAAGTTAATAATTTGCATAAAAGTTATAGCTCTGGTGAAGATTCGTTAGAAGTACTTAAAGGAATTGATTTGGAAATAAATGATGGACAAATAGTGTGCGTTTTGGGACCTTCTGGTTCAGGCAAGTCAACTTTATTAAATATATTGGGAGGAATTGAAACAATAGATGAAGGAATTGTAGATGTCTTCGACAATAAACTTGACTCTATCAATAAAAAGCAGCTTGAAAAGTACAGGAGAAATTATGTTGGATTTGTATTCCAGTTTTATAATTTGGTTAGCAATTTAAATGTTTTGGAAAATATTGAAGTTGGAAAATATTTATCTGAGAATCCGATAGATATTGAGGGACTTATCGATGATTTGGGGTTAAGAGAGCACATGTACAAATATCCTAACGAAATATCAGGAGGTCAAGCTCAAAGAACATCGATTGGAAGAGCGATAATAAAAAGACCAAAATTATTGATCTGCGATGAACCAACTGGAGCGTTGGATTACGAAAGTGCAAAAGACGTTTTAATATTGATCGAGAAATTAAACAAGCTTTATGGATCAACTGTAATTATCGCCACGCACAACACACAAATTTCCAAAATGTGCGATGTTATACTATCCATTCACAATGGATCTATCAAAACTATCGTAAATAATACAGAAAAAATCTCGGCAGACGAGGTGAGTTGGTAATGAAAAATCCAATTAACAAAAGGATAGGAAGACAAATAGTTAAAAATCCTGGGAAATTCTTGCCGATTATTTTGGCGATGGTTTTTGTGGTGGTGTTTGCGTCATCATTTTTTACTTCACAAGATTCAGCGAAAGCACTTTACTATGAGCAAATTAACAAAGGAAAAGTGGAAGATGGACAATTTACAACAATTTATCCAATATCCAAGAAATTAAAGACCAAACTTGAAAAAGAAAAAGTAGATATATATGAAAATTTTAATATCGAGATTTCACATATCGGCGACAAAAAACTCAAAGCTTTTGTCAATCGAAAAGAGATAAATATTGCACAAATTTTAGAAGGAAGACTTGCAAATAAGAATGACGAGGTTGCAATTTCTGGAAATTATGCACGAGCTAACAATATCAAAGTACAAGATTGGATAAATTTGAATAACAATAAGTTCAAAGTTACAGGTGTTATTTCTCTTCCTGACTACTCATCAATTCTTAGAAACAGAGATGATCTTGTGATGGACACTGGATATTACGGAACATGTCTGTTTAATGAAGATGGATTTAAATTATTCAAAAATGTGCCAATCAAATATACTTACTCTTATCATACAAGAGATACTTTGTCGAAAACAGAAGCATCAGACAAACTAAAAGATTTAGTGAAGATTGCTATGACTGAAAATACAGTTATCGATGCAGTTACTCGATTCGATAATCACTGTATAACTTACTTAATTGATGATATGGACGGAGACGTTCCAACAATGACAACTTTTATGATAATCTTATTCGTAGCACTTGCTTTTGTAAGTGCGGTTCAAGTTAAAAGTTTGATGGAAAAAGAATCATCCGTAATTGGAACACTACTAGCTTCTGGATACACCAAAACAGAATTGTTGAAAAATTACATGATAACGCCAGTGATTATGACATTATTTGCAGCAATTATAGGAAATATTGTGTCGTATTCTTATGCATACAAAAGATACGTTGCACTTTATTACCAAAGCTTTGATTTGCCAAAGTTTAAACCAGTAATTAGCATGAGGTCATTTTTGATTACTTGTATAGTTCCGTTGGCGATTTACATTATAATTAATTTCTTAGTGATATCGTTCAAATTAAGAGCGACTCCATTAGAATTTTTGAGGGGAAATTTCAAAAAAGAAGCCAGAAAATCTAGGCTGAAATTAACCAAATTCGATTTAATGAACAAATTCAAAACAAGAGTGCTTTTGGATAATAAATTCAACCTTGTAGCATTGATTTTCGGAGTTTTCTTGGCAAATATAGTATTAATATTTGGATTGTCCGTTAAACCAATTTTCGAAACATATTCTCAAAACTTGAAAGATACCATGAAATACAATTACACATATTTCATTAGAACGGAACAACCAAATGTTCAAGCTGACAAATCCACAATTTTGAATGTTGAGTTAGCTAACAAAGGCAACAAGAAAGTTCAGATTTATGGATTAGACAATAATTCACAGTACAAAATAAACAAATTGCACGAATTAAAAACAGATGAGGTAATAGTTTCAAAAGGATTTTTAGAAAGATTTTCTTACAAAATACACGACACAATCAAAATTACGGAGCCATACGACAACAAAATCCTAGAATTAGAGATAAAAGGAGAAGATCCTGGTAATAATTTATACCAAATATTTACCAAAAGAGAAAATTTGAACAGTTTAATAGGAAAGAATAACGAATATTTTAATGCATATCAATCAGATAACAAACTAGATATTTCTAATTCCAATTTATTAACAGAAATAAATAAAGGTGAAATGACCAAGTTTATGGAGCATTTTTTGGATGGCTTTGGAGTAGTTTTTGATATGTTGTTGTATATTGGAGTTGGATTTTATCTAGTAATGACAATCATCATTTCTAATATTATCATCGACAAATCAAAACTTAATATATCTTATCTCAAAATTTTTGGATATAGTGACACTGAAATCACTAGCATTTACGTGAACGCAATATTTGTAATTCTTGTAGTGTTGCAATTAATTATGATTCCTTTGATTGATAAAATAATTAAATTCATTATTCTGATTTCAATGTCGAAGTTTGACGCGTATATAATTGCAGATATTCCAATTGAAATGTATTTGAAATCTGTTTTGTACAGCGTAATAATTTTCGCGACTATTCAAGTATTGCAAAAAATAAAAATATCAAAATTAGATATGGTAAAAGAATTGAAAAACATAAATGGATAAACGAAACCCCAAAGTCTACAAAACTTTGGGGTGATTTTTATGTCTATTAGAAATCATTCCTGAATTTAGGTGTTTTTCCATTTTCATAAGGATTGTAATTGTTGATATCACATTGAAATTCTTTTAGTTCAATAATTTTGTCTGAATCATTCCATAAAATAAGCGAAATTCCTTCAAAGCTTGAAAAGTCACCATTACTCATTTTACATTCAAAAATCCACTGAACGACTGATTGGTTTTCATGATGAAATATTTGTAAAATATCCCATTTTAGAACCTTCACTCGAGTATTCCATTCATCAAACCATAACTTTATAGTTTTTTTATCTGAGTACCTTGGACCCCAACATTCTGTGTAGACAACATTATCAGCGAAAATGTTATCTATTCCAAAGTCTTTTTGCTCCAGCCACATTTTAAACCACAATTTTATAATTGATTCTCTATTATTCATCACAATCTCCATTAAAAGTTTTCTATTATACATTAATGATACCACAAATCAAATAAATTACGGTAATTAAATCAAGAATACAATATCATACAATGCAATATTACGATATTGCATATTACGATATTGTATATTACGATGTTGCATTAAAAATATCAATTTAATAATGAGTTAAAAAGTTTTATAATAGTTTAGTAAATTTTTGCAACAAAAAAAGCGGCTGATTAGTCGCTTAAAATTTGTATTCAAATATTTCTTCATCGATTTGCTTAAAACCTACAGCTTCAAACATTTTTCTGCTTTGGTGGTTAAAAGCATAGATATTTGCAGTGACAGATTTTAATCCATTTTCTTTTGCTAATTCCAAAATCTTTTTGACACAACTTCGTCCGATATGTTTGTTTTGAAATTCTTTGCACACAACTATCGTTATTTCATTGTCATCAGTCAAGGAAATATCTCCAACTAATTCATTTTTGTATTCAATGTAGTACAAATTTCCATGAGTATTCAAATAATTGTACATTTTTTGAAGCCTATCAACATCATATACGAAATCAATGTTGTCGACTTGTTTGCACACATCCTTATCTTCGTACCATTTCAAAGTACTATCGTAATTTTCAAAATAGGGAATAAGGTTGATGTTTTCATTTACGGTAATTGTGTTCATGTTATTTTTCCTTTAATTTAATATCGAATTTTATGATTTATCACAATTTGATTAAATCTACAATTTATCTTATCTTCAATCAGTTATATTAATCCAATATCTTTGGATAGTATTACCATCTGAGTTTACAAACTCATTTTCAAGAACTCCACCATTTTTAATAATAGACTTAGCTGATCCGATATTTTCTTTATCACAAATCATGAGTACTCTTTCAATTCCCAATTTTTTACACTCTATCAAAGCTAGTCTTACCATTTCTGTGGCATAGCCTTTTTTTCTCTCACTGGGTCTTATTCCATCTCCAATATGTCCAACTTCTTTCAAAAGTGACTCATTTAAATAGTGGCGAATATTTACAGCTCCTAAAAGCCTATCTCTTTCTTCATCTAAAAGGAAGAAAACTGAATCTGGAACTTTATTTTCAGTTTTAGATTTTATTTCTAAGTTATTTAGATAATAGTCAAAATCATGGTAATCATTTTTAAATATTGACCACGGAGAAGTGTTTGTGTTATTCATTTCTTGGTCAATCTTCCATTCATCGATCATCTCACCAAGCTTTAATTCATACTCTTTAGTTAGTTTAATTAATTTTAGTTTCATATATTTTCCTTAATTCCATCCATACCATGCACACAACCTACTCAATATCCAAAATATAGCTACAAACAAGTATTTGAAAGAAATTTCTGACCACTAATTTCAAAATACTAACCTTTTAATAATAAATCCCAAAAATCAAGGATTTACTTATTTCAAGCACTCAGATTTTTCTAATTCTTCTCCAACAACACAACAGCTTCGCAGTGAAACGAGTGAACACTAAGTATGTCTTGTTGACCTGTTCGTATGTGAAAACTTATCAATGAACCTTTTAACGATAGGTAGAAACTATCGTTAAAAGGTTTCAGATAGACAGACTGGGATTTTTTAATCTTTAGTTATCGGAATTCTTAAGATAACGGCAGCTTCTGTTAATCTTCTGCTTCTTAAATATTCTGAAAGCGTTGTTTCGGTCAGAATAGAAAACAAGCGACTAAACATCGAATACGAATATCCGGATAGCTGTGCTACTTTCTTTTCGTCAATTTCATCATCAAGAACTGTTTCAAGATAATCAATCGTATTGTTAAACAACTTGATAATATTCATTTCGATTCTCCCTTTCTTTCGGTTAATTTTAGCATAGAGGAAGATTTCTTTTCCTACCCTAAAATATCTGTACAAGTTTTATAGGTTTTATCTCTTATAAACTTATACTTTGCTAAACTTAATAAACTGGGATTCATAAATTACTATCTAACCATGTTTTTAGTTCATCAAAACTGTAATCTCCTTTTAACGCTATTCCATCTTTAATAATTGAATTCTTACATTCCTTTTTGTAATCTTCAATCATTCTCCCAAAACCACCTCCGCCATGCGTGCAAAACGGAATAATTGTCTTTCCACTTAAATCAACCGTTCTTAAAAACGATAGCACGGGTGGGGCAAAAGTTTTAAGCCAATTAGGAGAACCAATAAAAATCACCTCCACATTTTCAATAGTTTCTGCCCCTTGAATAAGAGGTGGGCAATATCCTTTTTCAATTTCTTCTCTCACTTCTTTTACAGCTGTATTATATGAGAATGAATAAGGCTTTTGTGGCTTCAGCTCTCTCAAATCTCCATCAGTAATCAACGCAATATCTTCTGCTAATCTTCTTGTTATTCCTGAATATGAATAATATACAACTAAAGGACTCATTATAATTACCTCCTTAATTCAACCTAATTACTGTTATATCATTTTTATTATATGATAAGTAGCCTGATATTATCTATCCTGTTCACTCCCCCTAAAATATACATAGTGTCTACACACCCTGCAATAATCTACACTTGAAATGTTCCCACAAGGTATTTTTCAAATAGAAAAATGGCTTTTAAGATTTTCTTAAAGATCCTAAAAGTCATTGATTTCAACAGTCTTATAACATCTTATCTTATTTTCTTGACATCAATACTACACTCTCCACATGATAAGTTCTTGGAAACTGATCGAAAAACTCCAATGACTTGATTTTATATCCTTTTTCGATAAATTTGTCCAAATCCATTCTTTGAGTTATCGGATTGCATGAGATGTAGATGAATTTATCGGGATTGATGTCGATTAATCGATCGATTGCTTTTGGGTGAATTCCATCTCTTGGTGGGTCGAGGACGACTACGTCTTTTTTCTCAACTTTTTCCATAAAATTCAAACAATCGTCGCAGATGAACTCTGTGTTAGTCAATCCGTTTAATTTTGCGTTTTCTTGTGCTTTTTCGACTGCTTCAGCAACTATTTCGACTCCGATTACGCTTTCAGCTTTTTTTGCAAAAATTTGTGCGATGGTTCCTGTTCCACAGTACAAATCGTAGACGTTTTTTCCTGACAAATCTCCGGCCAATTCCAATGCTCTGCTATAAATTTGTTCTGCTTGTGCGGGATTTGGCTGAAAGAATGAAAATGGAGAAATTCTAAATTCCAAGCCATTTATTTTTTCTGTCAAATATTCTTTGCCGTACAACAATTCTAATTTGTCGACTATTACTGCATCTGAAATATTATCGTTAATTGTGTGATAAATAGACACGATTCTGTTGTCGATTTGTTTTGCAAATTCAACGAAATCATTCACATCAAAATCATCACTTGTCGTTACCAAATTAATCATGTACTCATCATCACTGAAGCTTTTTCTGATTATGAAGTGCCTCAAAAGTCCAGTGTGTTTTATTTTTTTGAAAAATTCGTAATTTTTGTCTCGAAAATATTCTTGAACAGCTTGTCTGATTTTGTTAAAGCCTTCATCAATGATATTGCAATCTACGGTGTCTGTTATTTCGTAGAATTTGTTTTTAGTGTGAAGTCCTAAAACAAGCGGACCACCTTTGACACTATCTCCAAAAGTGTATTCCATTTTGTTTCTGTAGCCTTTTAAAATAGGCGATGGGTGAAACGTGATATCCTCATCGTAAATATCTTTGTATAATTCTGTGAGCGTTTTTTTCTTCAAATCGCACTCCACATCATACTCTAATTTTTGATAAATACAACCGCCGCATCTTTCATTTACAGGACAACCTTCAATAGTTTCAAGAGGGGAGTTTTCTAGTCTTTCAACAAGTTTTCCCTCAATAAATCCCTTTTTCTTTCTTTTTCGTTGAAAAGAGATTGTTTGTCCTTGAATTGTGTTTTTTATAGAATACAAATTATCGTCTATTTTGCAAATTCCCTTGTTGGGAAATACATTGTATTCTACTTTTGCCTCTAAAATTTTTTTCATTATCCTTGTAGACCGTCTGCTTGTCTTTGCATATTTTCTACGACGATATCGTGAATATCTCCGATTGATTGGCCGTATTCCAATACTTGCCAAGGTTCATTAGTATGGAAATGAATTTTAATCAAATCATCGCCACCTACAACCAAAAGGCAATCGCCTTTAAAATGTTCTGTAATATATTCACTAATTGTATCGCTTGATAAGTTTTCTCCTGCTATTAATAATTGTGTATCAAATCTAAATTCTATTTGTTCTGACATAATTTCACCTTCATTTTAAAATTTCCCATTGGGATTAAATTAATTTTACCATATTGTGTTGTACTTTTCTCAGAAAAATTATTTCCAGCTATTCGGAAGAAGTGATTTGTAAGGATATGAATCAAACCTATCGTCAATCAAAAATAATTCTCCAGTATCGGTGTCTGTTCTAATAAGTCTTCCACCAGCTTGGTGTACCTTGTTCATTCCTGGATACACATAAGCGTAATCGAATCCGTTTTTTCCATTTTCGTCAAAATATTTTTTAATCAAATCATTTTCTACGCTAATTCCGGGAAGTCCGACGGAAATTATCCCTACAGTATTCAATCTGTCGCCGCTCAAATCAACGCCTTCGCTGAACACTCCACCTAATACACAAAACGCCATTATGTTTGAACTTGTTGTAAATTGGGACAAGAATTCCAATCTTTCCATATCAGTTAGCGTTCTTTCTTGCGTTAAAATATCGAAATCACAAATCTCATACACTGATTCCAAATACGAATAAGAAGGGAAGAATATGAGTTTGTTTCCAGGCTTTTCGTTGATTTTTCGAAGAATTTCTGCGATTTTATATTTCGTATCTTCGCGGTCTTTGAATCTAGTTGAAATGTTGATGTGATTTACTTTCAAATTCTCTTTTGGGAATGGGGATTCCAATCTTATGTTGTAGAATTTTTCCAAGCCCAATACATCTGCAAAGTAGGTCATAGGAGACAGTGTCGCTGAGAAAAATACGTTGGATTTACATTTTTTTAAAAGATTTTTAAAAATATTGTGAGTGTTCAAGCACATAATGTTATAAATAACATCATCGTTTTCTGATTTTATCAAAGTGACGAAAGAATCATCGTAAAAATCAGAAATTTTCAAAAATTTATTGATTTCAAAATACACATCCAATACTTTGTCGTAGTATGGTTTGTCCTTTTCTTCTACCAAGAATTTCGTCATGGATTCTTTGCAACGTACACAATAATCAATCAAATCTACTGACAAATCTTTGTATGTGTTGACTGGCTTTGCGAATGCTTCATCTTTGATTTGTTTCGCGAGTTTCTTCAAGTTGCGTTTGATTTTGAGCTCTTTCTTATCATCTAAAAGTTCATCACAACAGTCCATAAGTTGGTTGAAACTCAATGAATACGAATACATATCACGTCCTCGACTCACCAAATTATGAGCCTCATCAACCAAAAGCGACATTCTCAAATATGGAACTTCGAAAAATCTTTTTAGATATACTACCGGATCAAAAACGTAATTGTAATCACAAATCACAATGTCACAGAAATTGGACAAATCCAGCTCCAATTCCAACGGACAAACTCTGTATTTGAATGCATATTTTTTGATGATTTCTTCCACTATAATATCTTCGTTTTCAAGCATATCGAGAATGCATTTGTTCACCCTGTCGTAGTGACCTTTTGCAAATTCACAATCATTTGGATTGCATTTGACTTCATTATTGATACAGACCTTGTTCTTTGCGATTATCTCGACTGATTTTATTATCAGACCTTTTTGCTTCATTAAATACAACTGGTCGTTACAAGCTTTTTTTAGCGTAGACTTAGCAGTCAAATAAAAAATCTTGTCCGTCAAATCTTCTCCCATAGCTTTAATTGAAGGAAAAAGCGTGGAGATAGTCTTGCCAATTCCTGTTGCAGCTTCCACCATCAAATCTACACCCTGTTTGGTTGCAGAATACACGTTTTGGCTCAAATACTTCTGACCAGATCTAAATGCAGGATATGGAAACGACAAATTCTGAATGGATTCGTCACGATTCTTTATGTGCTGTGTGATTAATTCTGTGAACACGGAATATTTTTCTAACAATGAAAAATAAAATTCTTTTAATTCTTCAAAAGTGAAATTTTGCCTGATAAATTTTATTTTCTTGGTATCAGTTTGATAATAAGTTAGCTGCAAATCAATATCTTCCAAGTCGTTGTCCAAAGCATAAAAATACCCGTAGCATTTTACTTGTGCCCAGTGATATTTGTTGGAATTGTATTCCAATTCTTCCAAATCACGCGTAGTCGATTTTATTTCATCTATTAAAGTTTTGCCATTTTTAATTCCTATTCCGTCAGCTCTACCTTCCACGATGTAATTTACCGATTTATAGAGGGTAGTGTTTTTGAGAATAACTTCCGGCAAAAATCCAATATCGTATTCTTTTTGAATCATTTTGTGGATTTTCTGGCCTTCTTTTGCTCTGTCGAACACATTTCTGAATCTATCGTCTATATCGCCGCTTCGTTCAGTGTATTCAACCAAATCTCTGACAGAAAGTTTGATTTCTTTTTTCATAGTTTATAATTTTGTTGAAGCAAATTTACTTCCTTGTAAATTTTCCTTCTTTCAATCGCCAAATCGCGATACATTTTATCCTCACCTGTTACATATTCTATTGTTTCATTTACAATTTCCGATTCGCCGTCTTCATTCACACTTACCATTGTGAAATATCCCGAAGCTTTTATGATATCTGTGCCTTCGACTTTTGCACGAACGAAACATTCCATGCTTGTTTTGCCAACGTAATCTATAATTGCTGTGATTTTTATGATTTCACCTAATTTTGTTGGAGCATTAAATGTCAAATTATTTACAGCTTTGGTCAATGTTTTATTGGAACAAAATCTTCTCGTGCACACACCTGCGATTGTGTCCATCATTTTGAATAATTCTCCTCCGTGGAGAAGTCCGTAAAAATTTCCCATATCTCCATTTGCTCTGAATTTTACAATTGTTTTTGTATCTTGTTTTGTTTTCATATTTTCCACCTTTTAATTCTTACTTCTATTATAGTATAAAATTTTATTTTCGGAAAAATGAAATCAATCGCAAGTTTTTAAAATTGAAACAAAAAGAAATTAAATGTATAATTAGATTGTATGAACTTTACAGGAGGTTAATGATTTGAAATATAGAGAATATTATGATAATGTTTTAGTCCGAATTGAAAAGGGCGAAGACGTTGTAGAAAAATTATTCGAATTAGTTGAAAAACTTCAACTAAAAAATGGTTCTATTTCTGGTATTGGTGCCAGTGATAATATAACTGTGGGATTATATAGTGTCGAAAAACAAGAATACACTAAGAAAAATTTCACAGGTGAAATGGAAATCACGAGCATCCTTGGAAATATCTCTACTATGAATGACAAACCTTATTTGCACATGCATATTACATTTGCAGATGAGAATTTGAATGTTCACGGCGGACATTTGAACGAGGCTATCATATCAGCAACTTGTGAAATCATAATTAATAAAATAGACGAAAAAGTTGATAGATTCAAAGATTCTGAAACAGGTTTAAATTTATACGATATTTAAAGGAGATAAATGAAATATTATTTTAATAATGACAGCGTAGATCCGTATTACAATTTTGCGGTTGAATATTTTTTCGCAAAGCATAACATTCCAGTTTTTATTTTGTGGAGAAATAAGGATTCAATCTTACTAGGTAAGAATCAAAATATTTACAGAGAAGTTAACTTGAAATACACTGAAGAAAATGGAATTAATCTCGTTCGTAGGTTATCTGGCGGTGGTTGCATATATACTGATGAAAAAAATATGCAATACACTTTTATTGAAAGTCAAAACTACGCAAATGACTTCAAACATTTCGCTAATATGATAATCAATCAAATGAAAAAAATGGGACTTAATCCAGAATTCAGCGGTAGAAATGATATTTTGATTGATGGTAAGAAAATAAGTGGCAACGCACAATATATGAAAAACAGCATGGTTGTTCATCATGGTACAATTCTTTTCGATATTGGAGTTGAAAAGATGATGCATTCACTTACTCCTCAAAAAATAAAATTCGAAGGAAAAGCCATCAAATCTGTAGAATCCAGAATTACGACTATTAATGATATGATTGATATGGAATACGATGAGTTTTTCAATAAAATTAAAAACGGTATCATTGAAGATAATAACTTAGAAGAATACGTGCTTAACGATTCTGAAAAAGAAGAAGTGAATAAATACATCGATTTATTTAAAAATGAAGAATTTATTTACTCAAAAGGAGAAACTACTGCAAATTATCAAAGAAAACACAAATTTGGAGTTGTGGAATACAGCTATAATATCAAGGATAATTTGATTGATAGTTTCAAAATAGAAGGAGATTTCTTTTCAAACAAAGATATTTCAGAATTTTGCGATATGTTTGTTGGAAAGGCTATGACAATAGATGGTTTCCACAATGTTTTGAAGGATGTTAATATCGGGGAATACATTGTTGGAATGGACGAGAAAGTGTTTTTAGGTGATATATTTGATTAGAAAACCAAAATGGATGAGAATAAAAATCGAAGGTAGCCAAAACCTTCACGAAGTAGAAAGTTTAGTAGATGGTTTTGAATTGAACACAGTTTGCAAGGAAGCAAATTGTCCTAACAGAATGAAATGCTACGAATCACGTACAGCTACATTTATGATTTTAGGAGATATTTGTACTAGAAACTGTAGATATTGCAACGTAACTACTGGAAGAGGAAGAGAAGTTGACGAAAAGGAACCTGAAAATGTTGCAAAAGTTGTGAAACAATTAGGGTTGAAATACGCTGTTATTACTTCAGTTGACAGAGACGATTTAAAAGATGAAGGCGCAACTCAATTCAAAAATGTTATCAAGGAAATTAGAAAACACAACGAAGGAACATTGGTTGAAGTTTTGATTCCTGATATGCACGCAAAGCATGAATTGTTAGATATTGTTTTTGATGAAAGACCAGATGTATTAAATCACAACGTTGAAACAGTTCGTTCTATCTTCAAAGAAATGAGACCACAAGGTAACTTGGACAATTCTTTTGAAGTTTTAAGATATGCAAAAGAAAAAGGACTTGTAACTAAATCTGGATTTATGGTTGGACTTGGAGAAACTAATGAAGAAGTTCATCAAATGTTAGATAAGTTGAACGAATTAAAAGTAGATATAGTTACTATTGGACAATATTTGATGCCTACATTAGAACATGCAGAGTTGGACAGATATGTTACTCCCGAAGAATTCGAAGAATACAAAAAATACGGAGAATCAATCGGAATTAAGCATGTTGAAAGTGGCCCATTCGTAAGAAGTTCCTACAATGCAGGAAATGTATTTAAATCATTGGAGAAAAAAGAAAATGAGTAATGCAAAATAGGGCGAAAGCTCTATTTTGTATTATAAGAGGGAAAGTATGAACAAGTATATTTTTAGAGAAAAAATCAATTTGCTGGTGCAAATTTTACTGACGATTTTGTTGTCGTGTTTCATGTCGGTGGCTATAGTATTTACTAAAAGATTATTTGAAGTCCAAAATAAGACCTTCTCACTTATTGTAATTAGTGCATCATTGATTTTGTTCGCTGGAATAAATTATCTCAAGGACAGGACGATTTACAACATGGGACTTTCTTTTGTAGAAGGGTTTAAACAAGATTTGTTTCACAATGTTATCTCACAAAACTTTTACGAAATACAACAAAAAGAAAAAACTTTTTCGAACGACATAACATCGACATCGCTTTACTTAAAAGAATATTACATTATTCCGACATTGGAACTAATATCTGATGTGATTTTATTGGCTGTAGTTTTTATAACAGCAGGATATTGTGTGTCATTTATTCCGGTGTCAATTATAACTGTTGGAGTTTTGATTTTCAGTTTAATTAATGTGAGAATCGACAAATCAATTTTAGAAAAGAAAACAAATACTTCGAATTTGAGAAAAAGATACGTGTATTTTCTAGATGATATGCTAAACTCCAAGAAAGTTATCAACTCAAAGGCAAACAAAGCACTTGAAGTTGTTCACAGTAAATTAATAGAAGACATATCAGAAAAAGTGACGGAACTTGACAAGGAAGAGCTCACAAAATACAATCTGAAATTATTATTCATCGGAGTATATTTTATAATTAGTTTGATTTATATTATTAAGCAGCCACAAATCAGCACCGGTGAAGTTATCATTCTTATAAGTTCCATTATGTTGCTTCATCATATCATTAAAAAAATCGTAAAAGAACGATCTATGATTGTGCAATCTGAGCAAAAAGTTTTCGAAATGGAAGAAATTTTTGGGAATCAAGAAAAATCAGATAAAATTGTAGAACACATAAAAGACATTGAGTTCAGAGATGTGAAATTGTATTCTTCAAATGTTAAAGTTAAGATCAACTACACATTTTATACTGACAAAAAATACTTAATTATTTGTGATAATGAAGAAGTTGTAAACTTACTAGCCAAATCATTCATTCAGACATTGTCTCCGCAAAGTGGAATGATTTTGGTAAATAATGAGCCATTAGAAGAGTTTGATTTGTCATCAAACCTGCTAGTAACTTACGATGAAAGTTACATCTTCGATACTGATTTTAGAAATAATGTTACATTATTTAATTCTTTTGCGGATAAGAAAATCCCACCATTGCTAAAAATATTCGATGAAGAATTGACTTCAAAACAAAGATATTCTGAATATAGTGATAGAGATAAGAACTTGATCAGATACAAGAGAATAATCAATCAAAATTCTCAATTTAACATGGTAGTTAATTTGTTTGAAAATTTGGACGAAAATACTGGTAATATTTTGCTAGAAGATTTCATCTTGAGGTTCAATGGATCAATCTACTGTGCTAAGGACGTTAATCCATTTATCAAGGAAAAATTCGACGAAGTGTTGTATGTTAAAAATATCGACAGTGATTATTTGTTAGTTCAAGAATAATTGTAAATCCATCACATTTTTGTGGTGGATTTTTAATTGCAATAAAAAAATCACGGCTTTAGGGGGAGCCGTGATTCTTAAGTACAATTTTATCTTACAAGGGGTTTGTTTGATATAAATTGATATCTATTATCATTATACTACGGTTTTTCAATTTGTCAACTAAAAATGGTTATCAAATTAAAAAAATCAAACAAATAGTAATATTTTTATATTTTACAGTAATATTTTTATATTTTCTTCGTTGAATAATCTAATATATTCTTCTGACAGTTTTCGTGCAGCAATTCCCATGCCTTTTATTTTTTGATGATTGAAAGTTCCATCGTAAATGTAATTCGATCCACAAGATGGAGAATTTTCTTTCAAAATTGCAATTGTAGGATTGTATAATTTCGCAAGTTTAACGACTTCTTCGCTTCCTTTTTTAAATTCTTCTGTGAATTCTTCTCCATCATAATCAAAAACTTTTCCATCCTTAATCTCAACAGGATTTCTTGGAGTTGGTAATCCTCCCATAATTTCGGGGCACACTGGAATTAAATTGTATTTGTCTTTGAGAGAATGAATAATTTCATCGTCTAATTTGTTATTGGAACCATTGTATTTGCAATCAATTCCCAATAAACAAGCGCTAATTAAAACATTTTGCATAATATAACCTCCAATTTAATTATATCATTGATTTTTGTTATAATGTATGAAGGAGCATGATATGAATATTAATAAGTTTAAATATGTTATAAAAAGGAAATGCAATAGATTTGTTCAGATAATAAAAAGTGGGAACAATTATACAAAAGAGCAAAAAGAGATTTTCGATAATGCTAAAGTCGGCGATGTGATTTTTTGTGAAATGCCAATGAATGATTCAGATTTGTACGATGTTAAACCTGGACACGAACAAAGACCTTATATTATTGTAGAGAAAAGAGAAAATTATTTGCTGGGATATCCATCAAGCCATGTTAGACCAAAATGCTTAACTAATTATAAATATTTTGGTATCTATAAATCCATAAATGAAGATTGTTATATTCGTGGCACGAAGTTAGATTCTTGGACTAATTCATATTATAATTTATCAAAAGTAAAGCATATTGAAATAAGAAATATAGGCTGGTTTTTCCAAAGACCTAATGATTCTGATCTAGATAGGTTAGAAAAAATATTGACTATACGCAAAAATAACGCTTTAAAAGCAATGAGGATGAACAGAAAATTCAATCTTGATAAAGGCGATATTGTGGCTGATGGAGATAATGTATTTTACATATACTCCAGTTTTAAGGATGATGTCTATGCACATTCATTGTATTCAGATAAATCAAAAAATACAGATTATAGAAAGAAAGTATATGCATATAATAAAAGTTACTATGTAGATGTATCTAGCTTTGAAAAATTAAATTCTGATATGTATGAGAATATTATTAATCAAGCCACAAGTGAATCAATAAAATCGATTGAAGAATTTAAGATGGATATAAAATCTAAAAATAGTAATAGAAATAAGCTAAGAAAAGAGATGCATTGTAAATTAATTCCAGGAACATTGATGCGACACAAAGAATTAACGGATTATGTTAATATTTATTTATTTTCAAGAACAAAAAAGAGCTATGGGGTTTATTATGAGGATTTAGAAGAAAAAGCTGTAATAATACATATATTGAAACGTTTTAGAGAATATAAAAGATTCGATATTTTGGACAGGGAAACATTTGATGAATTAATTGAAAAGATTAAATTTGATGACGATATGAGAAGTTTCATAGTTGAACAGAGAAATATATGGGAAGAAAGACTCAACCTAGAAGATTAATCTTGGTTGAGTCTTTTGTTAATTTCACTGACAGGAAGCCCTATAATTGTGTTCAAATCACCTTCGATATAATCTATAAGAACTGGATTTAAATCTTGAATTCCGTACGCGCCAGCTTTGTCGTATACGGTTCCTTCGTCGATGTATTCTTTGATTAATTCGATATTTTTATCTGTTTTTTGTGAAAATTTAACGTTACTGAAAGTGTAGAATATTTCTTCGTAATTTTTTGATTTTAGGCAGACAGACGTCACAACTTTGTGAACTTTTCCCAGATAGGAGGTTAGCATATCCAACGCTTCATCATAATTTTTTGGTTTGTTCAAAATTTTCCCGTCGTTGATTACGATTGTGTCAGATGAAATGTAGAGTGTGTCTTCTTTTAATTCTAACGGAAGAATTTTTGCTTTGGATATTTCACAGCAAATAAGTGCAAGTTTTTCTATAGTTTCACGGTCTTTGTATTTTTCATAAGCTAGTTTTTCTATTTTTCTCTCATCAATATCTGTAGATGTGCTTTCAAATTCACAAATATTTTTCAATAATTCGTTTCTTCTTGGAGATTTGCTAACCAAAATTACATGAGTAAATTCGTCTAATTTCCCAATTTTTGTAACATTTTTTACGTATTTCATTTTATCACCAAATATATTGTCTTATCTTTTTATTAATGTGTCAAATGGGTATATATAGTATGGTGATTATATGATATATACAGTGACATTAAATCCTTCGATTGATTACATAATGCGATTGGATGATTTTCGAAATGGAGAAACAAATAGAGCAAAAGTGACGGAGCTTTATGCTGGTGGAAAAGGAATTATGGTTAGCAAATTGCTACATAATTTGGATGTAAAAACCCAAAATATTGGTTTTTTGGGAGGATTTACAGGGGATTACATCAAAAAATTATTAGATGAGATGGAAATTCTCCACGATTTTACAAAAATTAATGGAAACAACAGAATTAATGTAAAATTAAAAATGGATTCTGAAACAGAAGTTAACGCACCAGGGCCAGATATTTCTCAAGAAGAATTAGAAGACTTCTACGAAAAACTTTCTGGAATTGATGGTGGAATAGTATCTTTTTCCGGATCTGTGGCAGCGAATATGGACAAGGATATTTATATTGAGATGATAAAAAAATTATCTCCAAATACCAGATTCACATTGGATACAACTGGTGATGTGTTATTGAAAAGCTTGGATTATCACCCTTTGCTCTTAAAACCCAACCAAGCAGAATTAGAAGAAATTTATGGAGACAAGTTTAATTCAAAAGAAGAAATAATTTCGTATATAAAATCGACTATGATTCCAAAAGCAGAGCATGTGATATGTTCTTTGGGAAGCGACGGTGCGATTTTTGTGAGTGCAAATAATTCATTTTACATTCCAATTGTAAAGGGCGAAGTTATCAACAGCGTTGGCGCTGGAGATAGTATGGTTGCAGGATTTATCTACGCTTATATGAATGAAATGAGTGAAGAAGATATGTTCAAAATGGCAGTAGCAAGTGCGACTGCGACTGTTTTCTCGTATGATATGGGAGAAAAGGATCAAATAAATGAAATTTTTGGCAAATTAAAAATAATAAATATGGGGGAAAATAATGGAAATTAAAGATTTGCTTTCAAAAGATCTAATGATTATGAATCTTAAATCTACCACAAAAAAAGATGTTATAGATGAGATGATTGAAAAATTGTACGAAAACAATGTTATTAATGATGTACTAAAATTTAGATCTGAAATTATGAAAAGAGAGTTGGAATCTTCGACAGGACTTGGAGAAGGAGTTGCTATGCCTCATGCGAAAACATCGGCAGTGAATAAACCTGCGATTGTATTTGCAAGAAGTACAACTGGCGTGGATTATGAAGCATTAGATGGAGAAGATACTTATATATTTTTCATGATTGCTGCAACTGAAGGACAAAACCAAATGCACATTGAAACTTTGGCGAAACTGTCCAAGCTTTTATTAAAAGAAGGATTTATCGATAGATTAAAATCTAGCGAAACTCCAGAAGATGTTTACAAAACTATTGACGATTATGCAGAAGAATCTGAGCCGAAAGTAGCACCAGTAGAAACCAGCTCGATTTATACAGAAAAGCCATTCGTCTTAGCTGTAACCGCATGTCCAACAGGAATTGCACACACTTATATGGCAGAAGAAGCTTTGAAGGAACAAGCGGCTAAAATGGGAGTTGACATCAAGGTAGAAACAAACGGATCTGATGGTGTTAAGAACAAATTAAACGCTGATGATATCGAAAAATCTACGGGAATTATAATCGCTGCGGATAGAAAAGTAGAAACTGCACGTTTTAATGGCAAAAATGTAATTGAATGTCCGGTTTCCGATGCGATTAGAAATCCAAAAGATTTGATTCAAAAAATAGTAGACGGCAAAGCGAAGATTTATCATGCAGATGAATCGGAGTCAAAAGAAGTTGAAGAAGAAACGACAAATTGGAAATCAAAATTATACCAAGATATTATGAATGGCGTAAGCCACATGTTACCATTTGTAGTTGGCGGCGGAATTTTATTGGCGTTGTCATTCTTGGTTGAAAGATTTTTCTCAGACACTTCACCAATTTATAATTTATTCTCCGTAGGTGGCCAAGCTGCATTTGGATTTTTGATTCCGATTTTGGCAGGATACATTGCCATGAGTATTGGAGATAGACCGGCGTTAATGCCTGGTATGGTTGCTGGTTTCATTGCAGGTCAAGGTGCAGGATTTTTGGGAGGACTGTTAGGTGGTTTCTTAGCAGGTTATGTTATTTTATTTTTGAAGAAAATTACTAGAAATCTTCCAAAATCACTTGAAGGAACTAAACCAATGTTAATCTTCCCAGTATTAGGATTGTTATTAACATCTTTGGGCATGATTTTCGTAATATCTCCAGTGTTTACTACAATTAACAAAGCAATCAATGGATTTTTGGCAAATATGGGAACTACAAACTCAATTTTACTTGGAGCATTGCTTGGAGCGATGATGAGTGTGGACATGGGAGGTCCTGTTAACAAAGCAAGTTACACTTTCTCAATAGGAGTATTTACAGATACTGGTAATGGTGCTTTTATGGCAGCTACAATGGCTGGAGGAATGGTTGCGCCACTTGCAATAGCTATAGCATCTAGTTTATTTAAAAATAAATTTGACGAAAAAGAAAAGAAATCAGCAGTCACTAACTATATTTTGGGTGCATCATTTATCACAGAAGGAGCGATTCCTTTTGCAGCAAAAGACCCATTGAGAGTGATTGTATCATCTGTAATAGGTAGTGCGATTGCAGGCGGACTTACACAAGCATTTGGAGTAAAATCACCTGCACCACATGGAGGAGTTTTCATTTTACCAGCTATGGAATCTGTAGACAAAGCGTTGTTCTTCGTATTATCCGTAGCAGTGGGATCATTGGTTTCAGCAATCATTTATGGATTGTGGAAACAAAAAGCAGAATAATGTTATAATAATATTGTAATTTACAAATTTTCAAATTTTCAAGGAGGAAATTATGTTAGTAGCAGCAGACAAAATGTTAAAAGATGCATTAAAAGGAAAATACGCAGTAGGTCATTTCAATATCAACAACTTAGAATGGACTAAAGCTATTTTGGAAACAGCACAAGAAAACAACTCACCAGTAATTTTGGGAGTTAGCGAAGGCGCTGGAAAATATATGGGCGGATACAAAACAGTTGTAGGAATGGTTAAAGGAATGATTGAAGAATTAAATATAACAGTTCCTGTAGCAATCCACTTAGACCACGGATCATTCGAAGGTGCAAAAAAATGTATCGAAGCAGGATTTACGTCAGTAATGTTTGATGGTTCTAAATATCCAATTGATGAAAATATAGAAAAAACAAAAGAAATAGTTGAACTTGCTCACTCAAAAGGAATCAGCGTTGAAGCAGAAGTTGGAGCTATCGGTGGCGAAGAAGACGGAGTGATCGGTCAAGGAGAAATCGCCGACAAAAACGAATGCAAGAGAATTTCTGAATTGGGAATAGATTTCTTGGCAGCAGGAATTGGTAATATCCATGGAGTTTATCCTGAAAACTGGAAAGGATTAGACTTCAATGCTCTTGGAGAAATCAAAGGAGAAATCGGTGAAATGCCTCTAGTTCTTCATGGTGGAACAGGAATTCCAACTGATATGATAAAAGAAGCAATCAGCCTAGGAGTATCCAAAATCAATGTAAACACTGAATGTCAAATCGTATTTACAGAAGAAACTAGAAAATATTTTGAAGAAAATAAAGACAAAGAGAAGAAAGGATTTGACCCAAGAAAAGTTTTGAAACCAGGCTATGAAGCAATCAAAGCAAAAGTTAAAGAAAAAATGGAAATTTTTGGATCAATCGACAAAGCAAACTAATTTTAAAATCAGAATTCAAACCGAGTCTATTAATTTAGATTCGGTTTTTTGATTTGAAAAAAATTTTATTGTATAGGATAATATTATCTAGGTGATAATTTTGAAAAACATAGATTTATTTAAAACTCTTCTGAAAATTAATGCCGTGACGTTTGGTGGAGGATATACAATAGTTCCTATAATTAGAGATGAGTTTGTTAAGAACAAAAAAATAATTGACGACGACGAAATGATGAAAATAATCGCCTTGGCACAAAGTTGTCCAGGAGCGATGGCTATCAACACATCAATTTTATTGGGATACAGGATTAACAAAACGAAAGGAGCAATCGCAAGTGTATTGGCTGCGACTCTTCCGTGCTTGGTTATTATTTCGATTGTAAGTTTGATTTACAACAAAATTCACGATAATCCATTTATCAATATGATGCTCATTAGTATGAGTGGAGCAATCAGTGCGATATTACTTTTAACTGTTGTTGATTTGGCAAAATCAAATTTGAAAAAAGACAGAGCACTTGGAATTGGAATAATGATTTTAGCATTTGTAATGGGATTTGTATTTAATATAAACGTTGCGATAATTTTACTTGCTTGCGCTTGTATCGGAGTAATGTATTCAAAGATTGTAGGTGGCAAATATGATTTTGATTAAATTATTCTGGGTGTTTTTTAAAGTTGGATTATTTGCTTTTGGTGGAGGATATGCAACACTTCCGCTAATCACGAATTTTGTTGTAAATGAAAATCAATGGATCAGTCTCAGAGAACTGACAGACGTACTTACGATTTCGCAAATGACGCCAGGACCAATAGCGATAAATTCCGCGACATTTGTTGGAATGAAAATATATTCTGTGTTGGGCGCTGTTGTTGCTACAACTGGATTGGTTTTTCCAGCTTTGATAATTCTACTTCCGTTATCTAAGCTGATTTTTTCGGGAAAAGAATTAAAGTTTTTGGATTATATATTAAAAGGAATTAAACCTGCAGTTGCAGCACTGATATTCATTGCATTTATCGATTTGTTCGAATCGGCAGTGTTTAACGGCACATTTAATACGACAAACATAAACGTTGTAGCTGTAATTTCATTTTTTGTAGGATTTGTAATGTATTATAAAAAAGTTTCTATCATTAAGATAATCGGCGTGTGCGCAACGATAGGACTAATATATCAATTTGTAATTTAAAAAAAGCCTCTTCATGAGGCTTTTTGTCGTTTAAATATCTATTGAGTTGTCCATCATTTTTATTGACGCTTGGTATAAGCCAAGTCCTGTCAATATCCAAATAATAGAGCTTGTGATAGGAATTCCCATCAATTTTGTGAACGTACTCATTGTAATTGTATCTGAATTTTTTAGCGTTATTAATTCGCTGGCATTTACGATTCCTTCACCTACATATGAGATTAGATAAGGGAATCTTGTGAATATTTCTTGGTCGATTAGGGATATAACCACGTTAATCACAATCATAATTATAATCCATGAGTAACCTGTTTTGTTTGATGGGAACAATGATTTCGTAGCAACTATTGAGAAATACATTACAATGTAACTGATGAATGTACTTATAATAAAGTTTACAGTCAAAATGATGAATGTAAATGGAGAAATCGTAAAGTACGGATTATTAAATGCCAATTTAATCATTTCTAAGAATTTCGATTCACCAACAAAATACATTCCCAAAAAGTTTATTAAAGAAAATGCTATTGCAAATATTACTGTCCAAATAAGAGCGAACAATAATTTACTCATTAAAATGTCGTTGCTTTTAACAGGAAGTGTGAACATCAAATATCCTCTGTCGGAATAGTAATCGCGTCTGAAAACCATAACTATTTGTACAGTCAATGCCAAGAAACTTCCAAAAACTGCAAGTATACATAAAATCAAGAAAAGCATTTCGACAAATCCCATACTTTGAGTGTTTACGATTATTGAATTTTTAAATAATGCATATAAAAAGCTGTTTCCCAACAATCCTACAAGTAATGATATCAAACATAGTTTAAAGTTGTTTTTTAAATCGTGTTTTAAAAGTTTAAGCATGGTGACCTCCAAAAATTTGTTTGTACACATCTTCAATGCCTTTGTTGTAAGTTGATCTCAAATTTTCTACGCTATCATTTAATTTCACAGAACCTTTGTTGAGCATGATTACTCTGTCGAAAATTCTTTCTATATCTCTAACCAAGTGAGTGGTAATAACAAGAGTAGAATCAGGATCGATATTATCAATGATTGCATCCAAAATTTGTTCACGAGCTACAGGGTCAACTCCTGCTATTGGCTCATCAATAATGAAAAGCTTAGCGTGACGTGATAACACAAGTGCCAAGTTCAATTTTTCAGTCATACCTTTTGATAGATTGCTAATTCTCATTTTCTTGTCCAAACTCATTTGTTCAATAAAACTAGTGAATTTTTCTCCGTCAAAATCGGAATAAAAATCTTCGAACAATGCTTGAGTTTGAGCGATTGTAAGGTTAGGGTCTAGGAAAAAACGATCCGGCAAATAACTTACGAATTCTTTTGTTTTGTAATTAACATTTTGTGAATCGATTTTAACTTCGCCTTCGTATTTTTTTATTATTCCAGCTAAAATTTTGATTAAAGTTGTCTTGCCAGAACCATTAGGACCTAGAAGTCCGATGACTTCTCCTTTTTCGGCTGTAAATGATACATCTTTAAGTGCTTGTTTGTTGCCGTATTTTTTCGACAAATTTTTTATTTCGAGTAAACTCATTTTTTCCACCTTTCATCTATAAGTTCCATTAATTTTTCTTTTGGCATATTCATTTGATACATTTCGTTTAAGAAATCATCTATCAATTGTTGTGCCATATCATTTTTCAAAGCTTTTAATTTATCTTCGTCGACATCGACAAATGAACCAAGTCCTCGTTTACTCATAGTAATTCCATAGCTTTCCAACTCTGCATAAGCACGTTGAACTGTGTTTGGATTTACATTCAATTCTTTCGCAGTTTCTCTGACAGAAGGAATTTTATCAGAAGACTTTAATTCTTGCCTAATTATTTTGTATTTAAAATAATCTACGATTTGAATGTAGATAGGCTTATTATCATCAAATTGCATATTATCTCCTTTCTCATCTGTTCTATAACAATAATACACCGTTACAATAAAAAAGTCAAGCTATTTTAATAAAATATTTACGCCCTTTGATGATAAGTCGTTAAGCTCATCGATTTGTTCTTGACTAATTGTGGAATTTTTCTTAGCGAAAATCTTTCCCGGTGGATAAATCACGATATCATTGGTAATCTTTTTGTTCAGTAAATAATCGTATGTTTTATAAATTTTCGTAGAGTCTGATTTTTCATATGAACGAAGAGCTTCCAGCAAAATTTCAAAATCTTTTTTATCATCGGCAATCGTTGAAATCAATACGAGATTTTTGTCGTCTATCATTTCAATATAAATTCCGTTTTTTATCAAATGCTCATTCACATCACTTGGATTGTCGCATTCAAGGACAATTCTTGTAAAATCCCTCTTGCAATTTTTTTGAATAGGAGCTTTTCTTATGAAATCTAAGCCTTCAATCTCACTATAAAACCAATCTATTATTTCTTTTAATTCAGCGTATTTGCTCTCATTTTTAGTACAATAATTGATGGCATATTCCACAGATGTCATGAAAATATATGATGGGGAAGATGTCATAATCATTTGTAGATTACTCATAGTTTTATCTATCAATTCATCTTCACAGTTAAAATTAATCGCAGCAGTTTGTGTGAATGCAGGCATCGTTTTGTGATACGAATTAATAGAAATATCACAACCTAGCTGCATTGCATTTTTGTCAAAACATTCCAATGCAAAATGCGTTCCGTGTGCTTCGTCAACGATTATCTTGATATTATTTTCGTGACAATAAGTTACAAGTTTTTCGATTGGCTGATAAATTCCATAATAATTGGGGCGTGTTATAAGAACTGCTTTGATAGATGAATCTTTTTTCAAATTTTCTATCAAAACTTCTTGTTCACACACTCCATCACAGTCGATCTCCACAGATTCTCCACCAGCGAGTCGTACTCCGTTGATTACAGATTTGTGGCAATTTTTCTCTACCAAAATTTTGTCGTTTTCAGCTAATACGCTCATTATACTTGCGACTATTCCAGATGTTGAACCATTGACAAGATACATTGATTTTTTTGCATGTGAAAAAAGGGCAAGATTATTCCTGCCCTTAGCTATAATATTAATTGCATGGTACAAATCATCTGTATCAGATAATTCCGTTACATCAATCTTTAAAATATTTTCAAGAAAATCGTTCATTCCTTCCAACCTCTTGCCCTTATGGCCAGGCATGTGGAAGCTTACTTTTTCTTTTCTATTTATAAGATTATCATACAAATTACGCATTCAACATTTTCTCCACTTCTACCATAATTGCACATTCTGTACGTTTCTTTTGCATTGCGCATCCCAATTCGTATGGCTTGTAAATATCGTTATTAAAATTGTACGCATTTGCATGGCAACCACCAGAACAGTAGAATTTGCACCAACAATTTTTGCAATCTTCTTTTGTAAATACATGACAATTCAAAAATTCTTCACGCATATCTTCTGGTAAAGTTAAATTTTCATCTAAAATATTGCCCATTTTGAATTTTTCATTGCCGACAAATTGGTGGCAAGGGTAGATGTCTCCTTCTGGAGTTACTGCAACGTATTCGCAGCCAGCTCCACAACCTTGCATTCTTTTAATAACACAAGGGCCTTGAGTCAAATCCACCATAAAGTGGAAGAATTTAAAATTGGAACCATTTACTTGATCCTTTGCATAATCCACTGCCAACTTTTCGTATTCATTTAAAACAGTGTCCAAATCTTCCTTAGTAATAGCGTAATCATCATAATCGCTGTCTACAACAGGTTCGATACTTGACAATTCAAATCCCAAATCCTTGAAATGTTTTACATCTTCTGAAAAATCCAAATTCTTCTTAGTAAATGTTCCTCTAACATAATAATATTTTCCTTTTCTTCCTTTAATAAGCTTTTGGAATTTAGGAACGATTAAATCGTAAGAGCCCTTATCGTTCAAAGTTTTTCTCATATTATCGTTGACAGATTTTCTACCATCAAGACTAAGAACTACGTTGTGCATATTTTCGTTGATAAAATCAATCTTGTCATCGTCCAACAAAACGCCGTTAGTAGTTATTGTAAATCTGAATTTCTTACCTCTTTCATCGGCTATTTCGTTGCCGTATTTTACTAATTTCTTTACAAGTTCGAAATCCATCAAAGGTTCTCCACCGAAGAAATCCACTTCCAAGAATTTTCTTGAACCGCTATTGTCAACCAAATATTTCAAAGCTTTCTTGCCGACTTCTTCAGTCATATAAGCTTTGTGTCCACCAAAATCACCTTGTGAAGCAAAACAATATTCGCACTTCAAGTTACAATCGTGAACAACGTGAAGGCACATTGCCTTTAACACAGGTTCTCTCTTTTTGAAATCTTCAATGTGAAGATAATCATCCGATGAAAAAAGCATATTCGCTTTTTCCAATTCTCCGATTTCCTTGATAGAATCTCTGACAGATTCTTCAGGATATTGAACTAATTTTTCTACTATTTCATCTGCACTTAAATCTTTGTAATAATCAAGTACATCGTAACTTATGTCGTCAAAAACATGGACACTTCCACCGTTTACATCTAAAACAATGTTGTGGCCATTCATTTTGTATTTATGTATCATATAATTCTCCTTTCAGCTACCGTACTATTTTATAGAAAATTCCGAATTAAGTCAATAAAAAACGAAAACCACTCAAAAGAGTGGCATTAATTTAATAATCGCATATCTGATTGTTTACTTAAAAGTCTTCAATCATTATGTAAACAAGATTATCTATTTTCGTTTTCACATTCTTGGTTAGCAACTGTGCAAGAAGTTTTGCAAGCTGATTGGCAAGATGTTTGGCATTCACCACAACCACCTTTGCAAGCTGATTCTTTCAAAGTGTTAGGTGTTAAAGTTTTAATATGTTTTTCCATAATATTCACCTCAAAATAATTATATCATAAATTTAGAAAAAATGTGCGAAATAAAATCATGTTGAATAATAAAAAAAAGGATTGCATAAACATAAAACAAGTGATATATTTAATTTAAAGGAATGATGAAAATGTTCAAGTACATTACACACAATAAAAAATTATTCTACCTAACTCTTCTTACAGCACCTATTGCCGTTGGATTTGATATTGGCTTGGCGTGGCTTTTGAGAATTATAACAGATGCAGGAACTAATGGAGAAGAACAACTTTTGCCCAGATTATTTCTAATTTCTGTGTTGTACATAATTTTTGCAAGTATTTCCGATTTATTATATCGAAAAAGCACAGTAGAACTTACGAATAATTGTATATACAATGTTAGAAATGATTTGTTCAACAGTATAACAGACGAATCTCTAATCAAAATATCCAAACAAAATAGTGGATATTATATATCAATGTTTTTGAATGATTTGGAAGATTTGAAGATGGATTATTTTAAGAATATGGTGTCTTCATATCATGAAATTCTCAATTTCGTAATATCCTTAGTGTTGCTTGTCAAAATCGACATAATAATGGCAATCACAATAATAATATTTTCTGTGGTGCAACTAGCAGTTCCATTTATTTTCGAAAAATTAATCGAAAAAAGACAAGAAGAACTTATGAATATAAGAAATGAATACACGTCTAGTTTGCAAGAATTCGTGAACAATTTCAATTTGATTAAGTTTTTCAAAAGAGAAATTATTTTTCAAAAAATTAACCAAGATAAATCCATCGAATATCGTAACGCATCAAATACTAAGGAAACTTTGAGCAAAACTATTTACGTTTTATCATTTGCTAGTTCATTGGCAATGTATTTGGGTTGTATGTTGGTAGGAATTTGGCTAGTATTTAAAGACAGAATAACAATTGGTCAAGTAATAGAATCAAGTCAACTTATGGCTTATGTGACAGGACCGTTGTTGAATTTCACAGATATAATGACAAGTTTTAAATCAGCAAAGCCAGTCCAAAACAAAATTATGAATTTCATCTCAGAAGAAAAACCTGTTGAAGGAGAAGATGAATTTGAATTTAACAATTTGAAATTAAACAATATTTCGTTCAAATATCCAACAAGTGACAAATACGTTTTGAAAAATTTGGATTTTACATTTGAAAAAGGCAAAAAATACATTATTATTGGAGAAAGTGGAACGGGTAAATCAACTATATTCAAGATTTTGCAAAAACAAGAAATAGCAACGGAAGGAGAAGTCCAACTTAACAATAGAAATATTTTGAATATTACAGATAGCATATATTATTCGAAAGTCGGATTTGCAACACAAGACACTGGAATATTCACAGCAAGCATCAAAGACAACATATCCTTGTTTTACAACAGACCTGTAGATAAAACAATCATTGAACAATTGGGATTAAATACTTTGATTAATTCAAAACCAAAAGGAATTGACACTGTAATCTCCAGCGAAGACAAATCTATCTCAGGTGGAGAAAAACAACGAATTGCCATTGCAAGGCTACTAAATGAAGACCTCGACTGCATTTTATTAGACGAATCTACATCCTCATTGGATAAGCATAGTGTAGATATTGTTGAACAATGCATATTTTCAAAAAAAGATTTGACAGTAATAGCAATCACACATCATTTGACAAGTAAAGCAATTGAAATGAGCGATTGTATTTTAAAATTAGAAGACGGGAAATTAGTACCAGTTACAATGTAAACTAAAAGAGGTTAATAATATGGGAACTAAAAACACTTATAACAACTATCAATTCTACGAAATACCAGCATTGACTAAATATTTGGAAGAACAATCAATAAAAGGCTATAGTTTTTGTGGCGCAGTGGGAAGTTTTTTGGATATACTGAAGTTTCGCTATGATGAAAACAAAGCCCCACAATCTTATTGTGTCTTACGTAAGCGTTTTGACAAACATATCGATGAAAAAATCAGAGAAATGAAAAATAATAAAACTGACGTTATACACGAAAATAATACGTATATTGTATTTGCAAATAATTCTGAGGAGGATACGGAGTTAGAATCCATTTTAAAAAAGCAAAATGCTCTCCAAGCAGTTTCCATTAAAAAATCTGTAGCATTTATCAGTATATTATTGATTATTTCTGTGATTAGTGTGGTTTTGAATTTATTATGGTCACAAAATACAAACTTAGTGTTAAACAGTCTGAATGTGGGAGTTTGTATTTCTCTAATTATTAATTTCTTGATTTATTTTATTGGAGATTTGCACGATTATTTTTCAGGAAAAGCAGTAGTAATAGACGGGAAGCTAATATTTAATAACCGCACCAAATTAAAAGATTCGCTATTTCGACTTGGAGATGTACTTAAATTCTCAATATTATTGGTAAGTATATTTCTTAGCATAAAGGTTGTGCTACAAGCAAGTGATCCTGCTGTTACAGTTAATGTTTTAAAAATGTGGTCGATATTTTGTATTGTGGGATTTGCTTCAAGGATAAAATTTCAAAAATCATATATCGCATTGCTTTATATCGAAGTATTTCTAATAACACTTGGAGCGATATAGAATATATTGTATAGTTTGTTACAAATTGAAAATTGATTAAAATTGCGCGATTAATTTCGCGTTTTTTTATTGCATATTTGTTATAGGAAATTGTTTTTTTTAGGATATGCTCTATAATTATATTTGAGAGTATAATTATGGAGCAAAATATGATAGAAGTAAACAACCTGAAAAAAGATTATGAAATAGTTAAGAGAAAAAGTTTATTAAACAAAGAAAAAACCATCGTGAATGCAGTGAAGAATATTTCTTTTAAAATCGAAGATGGAGAAAGGGTCGGACTCATTGGGCTTAATGGAGCTGGAAAGACTACTACGATTAAAATGATGACTGGAATTTTGTATCCAACAGATGGTTTTATAAAAGTGAATGGATTCACTCCGTCTGACAGGAAAAAGCAATTTTTGAATGAAATTGGAGTATCAATGGGACAACGTTCGTGTATGTTTTACGATATTGACGTGATAGAATCATTCAATTATTTCAAAGAAGTTTATGAAATTTCAGATGAGGATTTTGAGGAAAGATTACAAGAATTTGATAAAGTTCTTGGACTTTCACAACTTTTACATACTCCTGTAAGAAAATTGTCTTTCGGTCAGAGGATGAAGTGTGAATTGGCGGTGAGCCTTATTCATTTGCCGCGAACGATATTTTTGGATGAGCCTACAATTGGTCTTGATGTTGTGGTTCAAGAAAATATATTTGAGTTTTTGAATATGATAAACCAAAAATACAATTCTACGATCATATTGACCACACATGAGATAGAAAATATAGATAAATTTTGCCCTAGAATTATAGTATTAAATCATGGAGAAGTGATTTACGATGGAAGGTGCAATAAATTTTTGGATAGGGATAAGTATAGAAAACTAACTGTATCTTCAAAATACGTTGAGTATTTGAAGGATTTTAATCCAGACATCGACAATGAGAAGGCGACAGCTTTATTGACAACCGATCAGTTAAATAGTGTAGATATTTCAAACTTTTCTAAGTCCGAATTCACCATCGAAGAATTGAGCTTGGAAGATGTTTTGAAAACTAAATTGAGGGTTGAATGATGAAATTATTTGCTTGTTCTCTAAGAATCGCTCTGAAAAAGATGTTTGCTTATCCAAATGAAATAATCATGATATTTTTTCATAGCCTTTTCCAATTATTGTCGACGATTTTGTTTTGGGTTGTCTTATTTGACAATGTAGATTCTTTTGGATACGACAAATCTTTTATATATTTGCTGGCAATGGTAGGGATGTTATCGTCAGCTATTGAAGAAATGTTTTTCGGACTCAGAGATTTTGAGTGGTTAGTGCGTGACGGGAGTTTGGATAGGTATTTGTATCGCCCTTAAAATACTTTGTTTATGATAATGATAGAAAATATTCCACTTGTTGCATTCATTGAACAACTAGTGCTTGGAATTGTTGGAATAATTTTGGTAGTAGTGAAATTTGATATCGCGATTTCTTTTGTAGCTGTATTAAAGATGATATTTCTTTTAATAATAGGGAACATTTATTATCAAACGATTTATGCGACTATAACTATGTTGAGTTTAAGATTTGAAAAAATATCGACATTAAGAGATTTGATTTTCAATTTTAATTTTTCAAAAAATTATCCCACTACAATTTTTCCGAATTTTTTGAGAAAATTTCTGACTTATGTAGTTCCTGTTTCATTGATAGCATTTGTTCCAACACTAGCTTTAAGCGGAAAACCTACTAGACATTTTCATCTAATATTAATTTGTTTAGTAGTGAGTTTGATGGTTTTATACATTGTGTACAATCGTGGACTTAGAAGATATTCTTCAAATGGAGGTTAGAATGAAAAAATACTTAGCGTCTTTGAAAATAGAATACCTAAATTCAAAAGAATACTTTATTTCTTTTGTTTCCTCCATATTTTACATACCAATCACAATCATTGTTTATTATTTTTTGTGGAAATTCATAATGAAAGGACAAGCTGATATTGCAGGAATGAATTTTGACGATGTGATTGCGTATTTCATAACAATTTTGGTAGTGAAAAATTCAATATCAAATACAATGGCTGAAACTTATTACATATTTCAAGATATAAATTCGGGAAATATTGATACTCTGATAACTAAGCCAATTTATTATCCTTTTACTAGATTTTGCATATCTATAGGAAGAGTTGTAATATCAATGCCTTTGGGGATAGTTTTTTGGATAGCAGTTCAGTTGTATTTCAATAAGTTTTCATTTGCATCGCTTGGTTATTTTATAATATCCTTGTTTTTAGGATTTTGTTTGATGTTTCAAGTGCTATGCATTTTAGGATTACTAACATTTTGGTTAAAATCTGTACTTAGTCTCAGAGATATTTTTTGGTATATTCTGGCAATATTTTCAGGAGAAGTAGTTCCTTTAGCATTTTTCTCTGGGAAATTTGAAATTATACAACACAATCCACTTGCCGGAATTTATTATATCCCTGCAAACATAATTAACTCAAACAATATGAAGGCTTTGATTTTGGAACAAGTAATTTACATCGTGATTTTTTCCGTAATAATTTATTTTATGTGGAGAAGAGGAATAAAACATTACGAATCACAAGGCGGGTAAATATGATTTTGATATTAAATAATATATATGATAGGATTAAATTAGCAATGAAGGTGAGTTTATTTATGTTTACAGTATTAAGAGAAGGTAGCAGTGGCGGAGAAGATAAATGCCCAAGAAGAGCTTAAATATTGAATTGTAAAAAAGAGAAAGCAAAAATGAGCGAATATTCTTAAAGTTGGTTTTATATCTAATTTTTGAGAATCAGTTCAAAATGTTTCCTTTTTTTATAATAAATGAAAAGATTTATAATAAATTGTAATTATGAATCTATAAATTATTTGAATAAATTATATTTTTTGTTTGAATTGTCAAATGAATTTGGTGTTTACATAGAAAACCCATTGGAGGTGATAAATAATGTTGAAATTAAAAAGATATGTTTCAAATAAAAGCCTTGCCATTTATTGTTTGATAAATGGTCTATTAAAAATTTTGTTTTTAGTATCTCCACTTGTTGCAAAAAAGTTTATAGATAATGCAATGAATAAAAATTTTAATAATATGTTGATTTTTGGACTGATAGATGTTTTCTTATTTGTATTAACTCAGGTTGTATCTTATATATTTGATATTTTCAGTAAAAAAGTAGAAACATCAGCAATATCTAATATTTTCAAAGAGGTAAATGAAAATTTGGATACATATAGAGTAAAAGAACATTCAATTAATAGAGATAGGATTAATCAAGAAATAACAAATAATCTTACATTAATAAAAGGCTTTATTGTAGATATACCTGTTAGTATTGTATTTTCTATTATTACTATGATAGCAATATTTTTAATAATGTTAAAATTGTCTATTAGCTTAGCATTAGTTATGATAATTGTAGTCCCAGTAGGTGCATATATATCATATAAATTAGGTTATTTGATTTCAGATTATTCGGAAAAGGATTTAACGAATAATAGAGATATTAAGGGATATCTGCTAGATAAATATTCTATTACAAAGTCAGAAAGACTTTTAAAAAAAAAGCAGATGTTTGATATAAAAATTTTATTAGAAAATTATAAAAATACATTAAATAAAAAATATAAATTAGAATCTCTTGTAAATAATATGATGATTTATTTTGTTTTAAATGGTGTAATAATTTCTATGTATTTGATTTCTGGATATTATGTGTATAGAAATATGATTACAATAGGTACTTTTTATGCTACACAACTTTATGTGTCTAGATTTTGGACACCAGTAGAATATTTGTTTGACATAAGAAATCAATATTTAACAGCAAAGCCAGCAATAAATAGTTTTATGAATTTTATGGAAGTAAAAAAAACAAGATACAATTATGATATTATAAAAGAAATAGAATTGGTGAATTTTGAATGTTTGAGTAATAAAGGGAAAGTATTAAATGAAAAAATTTCTATGAAATTTGATAATAAAAATATAAATATAATTTCTGGAGATAATGGTGTAGGAAAAACAACTGTGATAGAATCTATTTTGAATTATACTGATAGATACAATGGAGATATATTAATAAATGGAAGAATATTAAAAGAGAGCTACTATGATATGGTGTACATATCATCTGATTATAATATATCTAATTTTGGATTGTTATCTGATAAAATAAATTTTTCTTCTGGACAAAAGAAAAAAGCACAAATAGAGTTAGCATTAAATACGGATAAGAGTGTTTATATAATAGATGAACCTACTAATTTTTTAGATGAAGAAAATAAAATCAAAATAGCGAATATGATAAATGAGTTGTATTTTAAAAGGAAAATAGTGATTTTGATTACGCATGATAGCGAAATTATTAATATGATAAAAAATAAGAAAATGTATTTTTTAAAAAAATCTGCATGAGATTATACTCGTGCAGATTTTTCATTTATTAGCATTCTTTGTTTTCTTCGATTGTTTATGAAATTAATTAAAGCTCCACTGAATATTAAAATATATCCAATTATACTTAAATAATCAGGAATTTGATGTAAGAATAAAAATCCGAACAATCCTGTAAAAATTATCGTCGAATAATCAAACACTGAAATTTCAGAAGCAGGAGCGAATTTGTAAGCCAATGTTATTCCAAATTGTCCGATAAGAGCTGCAAGTCCAACGCCGATAAGAGCAAGGATTGATGATGTTCCCATTGGAACAAAATTAAATATCATAAATGGAATACATACTATACACGAAAATCCTGAGAAAAACGCAACGATAAACGAACTATTAACTCCAAGGGTGTTCAATTTTCTAACGCAAGTGTAAGCTCCACCTGCACAAACTCCACCCAAAATTCCTATTAAATATGGAAGAATTTCCTGGATTTGTAGTGTAGGTTTTACAACAAACAAAACCCCTACAAATGCTATTAAAATCGAAATTATGTGTTCTTTCCTCAAATCTTCTTTTAGGAAAATCCAAGACAAAATCAAAGTCGCAAAAGGAGCTAGTTTGTTGAGAACTGATGCATCAGAAATAAACAAATGATCCAACGCATAATAATTACAAAAAATTCCTGCAGTACCCAAACTTGCTCTCAAAATCAAAGTTTTCCATGGGATTGATTTAACATCGTGAAGCTCTTTTACTTCTTCTTTTTTATTCGATTTTAGTAAAATTGCGAAAGCCACCAAAAAAGCAATCAAATTTCTGAAAAAACTTTTTTGTATAGTTGGCAAATCTCCAGCAAGTGGTATGAATAAATTCATAAGAGCAAATCCAAATGCTGACAATAATATTGCTATAATACCTTTAGTTCTATTATTCATTTATTACCTCCGTATTAATAAATGATATCATAAAACAATGTAGATTTGAAATTTATTCTATATCGCTAGAGTTTATTAGGTGGTATAATCAAAAAAGAGAGGAATTTGTGATTATGAAAACTAAAGCTAAGAAATATTTTATTTATTCAAGTTTGTTTTATGTATTTATTTTTGTGCTTGATTTTTTAGTGTCTGTAATTACATCAAATTTTGCAGACGAATTTGTAAAACTAAATACAGTAGAATTTCAAAATACAACAAAAACTATGTTAATTATAATATTAGTATTTGGTCTGAAATTTTTATTAGAAAAACTAATACCTTATAAATTAGAATTAATAAAACATCAATTAAAATTTCAGTTAAAAAACAACATACTAAAAGATATTTACAATTTACGAAAAGAATTGTTATTCGAATTGTCAGGAGAGCAAGTTTTGCAAATTGTAGATAAGGATAGCGAAATCGTAGCAAGTTTTAGGTATGAATATTTGGTAGAATTATTTTCTTCATTATTTATTTTTGCTATGGTACTTGTTTCATTTTTGGTTTTAAGTTATAAGGTGACTTTTATTCTTGCTTTGTTAGCTATTTTGCAAATAATACCGCCAATAATTACTAAAAATAGCTTATATAAGATTTACATGGATACTAGAAAAATAGAACAAGATACTACTAACTGGATTATTTCAGCATCAGAAGGAAGAGATGTTTTGAAAACTTTTAATGCGACTGATTGGTATTTTAAAAATAAAAGGAATTTAGATGAACTGAATGTAAATGCTGGTACTAAGGCTGAAATTGCATTTGCACTTGAAAATGCTATGTATTCTCTGTTAGATTTGATTTTAAAAATAGTTAGTTATGCAATTATAGGTATAGCAATCTATAATCAGGAAATTTCCATTGCTGATTCGGTGTTTATGATTATGTTACTTAGTACGTTTTATTCCAATTTTGAGAATATAACAAAATATATTTCGAAGGTTCAAGAATTCAATGTATCAAAAACTAGAATAAATAATATTTTAAATAAAGATATTAATAGTAATGATGTAACAATTTCGGATACTGATTCTCTAATAGATTTAAAAATTGAAGATTTAGATTTTTGTCAAAATTTAAATGGAACAAATCTTAAATTAGAAAAAGGAGATAAAATTCTAATTTCTGGGAGTAATGGCAAAGGAAAAACAACCATTTTCAATTTGATTTTAGGACTTTTACACTCAAATAGCAAATTGGTTATTAGAGATATTCCAGAAAGACTTATAAGTTATTTAAATCAAAATGATTTATGTATTTCTTTTACAATGAGAGAGATTATGGGTATGCTTGAAGGAAAAGAATACGTTAAAAAAGTCCAAGAACTCTGCAATTATTTTGGGATTAAGGAGCTTGATTGGGGTAAATACTTAGATGAATTATCAGGTGGAGAAAGGAAAAAATTCGCATTAGCAGTTTGTCTGGCATCTGATAAGAATATACTTTTGTTAGATGAACCGACAAATCATTTAGATGATAAATCAGTGGAAAAACTAATCGGTATTTTAAGATCTGATTCACGAGAAATGATTGTAATTAGTCATGATAAAAGGTTAAATAAAATATGCAATAAAACTTTAGATTTAGATAGCGGTGATAATTATGTATAAGGATTTATTCAAGTCTATGAGACTTGGCGCAATATTAGGGCTGATTAGCAATATAATTCAAGATGTGTCAGCAGTTTTCATAGCGACTGTTTTGGGAACTTTTACATCTGCAGTATTGAATTCAGATATAAAAATGATGAAATCTTCAATATATAAGTTGCTCATTGCTATTTTGATTACTGTAGTTTTGATACCTATTTTTCAGATTTTATCAAATAAAATTATCCTGAAAAATAGTTTTACTCACGAAAATTTGCTAATAGACAAATACTTAAAATTTGATGAAAGTATTTTAAGAGATATAAAATCTTATAAATTTGACAATATTATAGAAAAAGAAGCAACTATGCTTAGATTGAATTTTATATGGGCATTTCAAAATATTTCAGAAGCTTTAATAATAGTTTTAATTTTGATAATAAGCTTGAAAGAATTACCAATTTATTATTTCATATTCATAGTTGCTATGGGATTTTTAAGATTTGTATCATTTACTACTTTTAAGAATGAAGTTTCTGAATATACAAGAGACAAATATACATTTAAAGAAAATGAAAGAAAAATACTATTTTCTTGCTCTTTTGAAAAAGATTGGTTGAAATTTAATAATTTGTACACAAAATTCATACAGGTATACAAAGAATTATTTGATGAATTTGTGAAAGATAAAGTAGCAAGAGGGGAAATGTATACTAAAACTCAAAATGCAGTTAGAAATTTAGTAGATGGATTGTTTTTAATACTAGTAGTGGGATTTGGAATTATTCTATGTTCTAAGCAAATTATAGGCATAAATTCAATAATAAAAGTTTTAGCTATGTCTGTTGTTATCAATAAATTTTTTGATTGCGTCAAAAAATCTGTGGATTCATTTATTCAATTAAAAAGTTTAAAAGTTAATGTTGGAAAATTTTATTCACATATTTCTCAAAAGAAGAATTTTGATAATAAAACAAATCATATTGAAATTATTGCTGAAAATCTAAGTTACAGAGTAAATGATAAAAATATTTTAAAACCTGTAAATTTTATTATAAAAAAAGGAGATAAAGTTAAAATATCCGGAGAAAATGGAACTGGAAAAACAACTTTAATTAAAATTTTAAGTAACATTTATACCGATTATAATGGAAATATTAGTATTAACAACACAGAGTTAAATAATGCGAAGAATATCAACATAAATTATTTTTGTCAAAACTCTTATGTTTTTCCAACTACTGTGAAAGAGAATATTTTCCTTGGGAAGAATAAAATAGATACTGTATTCACAGATAATAAGTTACTAATGAAAACAGATGTGAATGGTATATCTGGTGGGGAAAAACACAAAATAACTTTGGATAGAGCGTTAATAGGAAACTCAAATATATTTATATTTGATGAACCACTCAATCACTTGGATAGCGAATCAACCGAAAAATTTCTGAAAGTTTTTGATGAAATTGAAGGAATAGTTATTTTTGTCGACCATAAAAACATAATTAAAAACTACAATAAAGAAATAATTTTATCTCACTAAAAAATCTGCCTATTTCAAGGCAGATTTTAGTTCTAATATGCGTTATTGTAAATTGTTTCGATGTCTGATGTTGACAAATCTGAGTAGCTTGTTTTATATGCAGCTGTGTTTTCAGCCATTTCTTTGATTTTGTCTTTTGGAATGTCAATTTCACGAAGTGTAGTTGGAGCTCCGATTTCTTTGAAGAAGTTTTGTAGTGCTTCGATTGATTCTAGCGCTAATTCTTCATCTGTTTTTCCTTCTGGATCTATATTCCACACGTTGATTGCAAAGCTTCTGAATTTTTCCAAATGATTTTTGTAGACAAATTTCAAATAATTTGGATGAACTACTGCAAGTCCCATTCCGTGCGTTACATCAAAATATGCGGATAATGTGTGTTCTAATTTGTGGCTTAACCAATCTGAGCTTTTACCAGTGGCAGTAAGTCCGTTGATTGCAAGTGTACTTACCCACATTAGATTGCTTCTAGCTTGGTAATCTTCAGGATTTTTGAGAGCTACTCTGATACTGTCGATTACAGTTTTCATCAAGCTTTCTGATATATTATCTGTTGTGTTTTCATAATCTGGTTCTGAAAAATATTCTTCCATTATGTGGCTGAACATATCGCATGTTCCACTGATTAATTGATATTTTGGAAGTGAATATGTGTATGTTGGGTCAATTATTGAAAATACTGGATACAATAATCTGTGTCCGTAGCCGTATTTTTTCTTTCTTTCTATATTGGAAATTACACAACTACCGTCCATTTCACTACCAGTTCCAGCCATTGTAATTACTGTTCCAAGTTTGATAGCGTCAGTTGGTTTGTTTTTTTCTTCGAAGAAATAATCCCAGAAATCTTCATCAGTTTTTGCACCCATTGCGATAGCTTTTGAGCAGTCCAATGTTGAGCCACCACCGACAGCCAGTATAAAATCAATGTCATTTTCTTTGCAGATTTTAATTCCTTCATAAACTTTGTCAGTTCTAGGGTTTGGAGTGATTCCTGAAAGTTCAAAAATTTCTTTGCCCTTTAAGTTCTCCATAACATCATCGTAGACTCCGTTTTTCTTGATGCTTCCTCCACCATAAGTTACTAAAATTTTATTGTAATCCTTTAATTCATCGGCTAGATTTGTAACTTGACCTTTACCAAAATGTACTTTTACAGGATTGTAAAATGTAAAATTGTTCATAATGCCCCCTTGTTTTATTTCAAATTTACTCATATAAATATATATCCGTTAATTGCGTATTTAAAACAAAAAGCAGCGTGAAATTTGCGCCGCTTAATTCATTTCTTGTATTTTTTTGTAAACTATATCTTTGATTTCGGTTGAATCAAAAATCGTAGTGTCAATTTTTTTGATATTTTGTAAATTATCGGGAATAGGCGATTTTATAAAAGAGTTTAACTTTTCCAAAGCCATATTTATATCCAAATCTTCATTGTACCCGAATGATTTCAAAAGCTTATCTGTAGATGAATATGGAGAAGTTGTAGCCATAATCATTGATGGAGTGTAGTCATAAGAATCAATGACATATTTGTCGTAGGCAAGAGAAGCCATTGCAGTTTGAGGGGATAATGGATACTGACATTCTAAGAATAATCTCAAAATTTTCTGACTGACCTCATCACTTGTCATGCTGTACGTTTCAATACAACTCAATTTTTGTAGTTCTTCAGGATACAAAGTGAATTTATTTTTTTCTCTAAAATCTGTGTAAATCTCTCTTATTCTATCTTGATTATTTATCAAATGATGTAGCAATCTTTCGATATTCGCCAAGACCAATCTTTCAAATGATGTGGATTCTTCACCGAAAACTTCGTCATAGACAAATTCTCCCGTATCCAAGAATTTTTTGAAAGACAATGGACTTTTTGTCGCACAAATTATTTTATTAATAGGAAGTCCCATTCTTTTTGCATAAAAACAAGCCATTATATTGCCGAAATTTTCCGTAGGAATACTTACGTTGATTCTTTTTCCAGCTTCTATCTCTCCGTATTTTACCATAGTCACATAACTGTAAAAATAATAAATAACTTGAGTGAGAACTCTGATTATATTCAAAGAATTGCACGTAGAAATAACCGATTCTTTTTGTGCAATCAAATTTTTGATATCAGAATCATTTATCAAACTATCCACCAATTTTTTACACTCATAAAAATCGCCATCTACGCCAATTGCACAGACATTATCGGAAAGCGTGGATAATAATTTTGATTTTTCGATATCTGAGATATTATTTGGATAAAACACGAAAACTTTTGTGTTCATCTTTTTAAAATTCTCAATCGTGGACACAGAAATATCAGTGGAAGCTGTGAACAGGTATAAGTTTTTCACATCTTCATTATTATTTAAATTAATATCTATAAATTTAGAGATAATACTCAATGACAAGTCCCTATAAGACAGACTTTTGTTGTTGAAAAGTTCAACGTAGCATCTATCATTCGTTTTTCTCAAAAAAACATTAGGCTCATCTCCATCGTAAGCGTTATTTACAATGCTTGATATTGAATCTTCGTCAATATCAGTTAAAAAATGCTTCAAAATATATATAGCAAGTTCGTTATATGTCATATCTCTAAGCACATCAATATCGTACAAATTATCTAAATTCAAAGGAACGTAAATATCATCATTTATACAATTGAAGATTACTTCTTGAGAATCGATAGTTATTGAATTATCCCTAGTGCTAATAAATTTCATATTTCCTCCTAATATTATTCTAATTATATCATTTTATGAGATTTAAGTTAATCTTTTTAAATTTCGATAAAATTTGAGTAAAAAATGCCGAAAATATAACGAGAAGCTTATAACCATTGTTTATTTTTTTTTGAAGAGTATAATAATAGTAAAGCGTTTTCTAATCAATAGAATTGATTGTAGCTTTGGGTAAGAATTATAAAATTGAAGGAGAGAGGGCATTATGATAAAAGTAATTCTTAAAAAGAACATCAAGTTTATAGCAGTATCTTTGATTATGAGTTTAATTATGGTTGTGGCGACGTTGTCCGTACCATTTTTAAGTAACAAGATCTTCAGAGATATTACCAACATTCAAAGAAGTGATTTGTACTTATTGTTTGGGATAATGGTGTTAAATTATTTTATTCAAATAGGGCTGATTTTGTTAAAAGAAAAAGTAGCGGTGAATGTGAATTCAGAAAACTTGGATAATTTTATGCATGATTTATTTCACGTGAAGTATGACACTATGATTAATTTGGGAAACAATTCACTGATTACGAAGATTTCTAAGTTGACTAATTCTATTTACAGTTTTTTGATTGATGATGTAAATACAATGGTTAGTTCTATTTTGATAATTATTGGAGCTTTGATTTTTGTTTCAATTCAAAATATTTATTATGGTTTGATTTTATTAGCGATAATACCATTTACATTTTTTGGATTTAAATTAATCAATAAAAAACTATCTGAAAAATGCGTATCACTATCTGCAATTACTTCCAAAAACTACCAAGACTTTAACAATATTTACAGCAATCCAGATTTTTTGAAACAATACTCCAAGTTTGATGGTTTTGATAATCTTATCAACAAGAAAATCGTGGAAATTTTTGAAGCACACAAAAGCGTTAATCAATTCGCAGGTGCAGCAAGTAGTAGTATTAGAATGTTTAACGAGCTTGTGCAAAACGCTTTGTTGATATGGATAAGTTATAATGTTACCATTGGAAATGCTAAGTTATACTCAATTGTGGTGTTTACTTTGGTAATCAATGTATTCTTCGACTCATTGTATTCATTAAATGGAGTAAACATCGATTTAACTAATTTGAAGGTGGATTCTGGATTTTATAAGGAAAATATTTTAGATAATTTAGAAAACAAAGACGGGATTGCTGTTGAAAATACTATTAGCAAAGTGAAGTTTGAAAATCCTATTGTGAAAATATTGGACACTGAGTTCAAATTTGAAATTAATGAAGAATTTTATCCTTCAGATATCGTATACATAGACGCAAAAAGTGGTGCTGGTAAGAGTACATTACTGCGTTCGCTGTTGAATATCAGAGATGTTGAGGGAATATCTATCAACGAAAAGGAAGTTAATTCATTATCTTTGGATGAATTAAGAGAAAAGGTCGCATACGTTCCACAAAATCCACTTATCATTCCTGCAAGTTTGAGGGAAAATATTTTGGTGGATACAGTAAAAGACAAATCTATCGATGAAAAAATATTGTCTATGGATGTTTTGAAGCCTGTGTTGAAGAATAAAAACTTGGATTCAGAAATTTTGGCAAATGGAGAAAACTTATCGGGAGGAGAAAAACAAAGAGTATCCATCGTTAGAAGTCTTATGAGAGATGCAGATGTTTATATTTTTGATGAAATAACTAGCAACTTGGATTCAGAATCACAGGAAGATTTCTTCTCGAATTTTATTAAAGATATCGACAATAAAATCGTGTTCATTATAAGTCATGATAAAAAAGTACAAAAATATTGCAACAAAACAATGCATGTAAAATAAAGTAACGAGCTGATTCAAATTCAGCTCGTTTTTAATATGTGATTCTGTCTAATTGAAACCAATTATCAAATCTAAGAAATTGTAGTATTATATACTGTAGTATTATATATAAATGGAGTTGGTGAATAATTGAAAAAAATTTGTAATATATTTTTGGGATTGATTTTGGCCCTGATTTTTATAATAAATTTAAAATGGGGAAATAATGACCATTTGGTAAGCTATGATGGAATTGAACTTGATTATGTAAAAGCTACTGTAGTAGATATTGTAGATGAAACGCTGGATTATCCTTATAATTCAAAACCTGTAGGAATACAAAACATCAAAGCGAAAATTAGAAAAACTGGAGAAATTGTGGATGTGGAGAACAAACTAGAAGCATCGCATAGTGTTTTAGTAAAAAAGAACGACAAGGTGATTCTGGCGAAAAGTAGAAATCCTCATCACAATTCTGAAACTTTTTACAGGATGTATAATTACGATAGAAGTTTTAGTACAATCTTATGGATGGGGATATTTATAATTTTCATAGCACTTGTTGCAGGAAGTAGAGGAATAAAAAGCACGATTGCTCTTGTGATTAGTATATACATAATTTTGTTTTTTGATATTTCGCTTATCATGAATGGATTTAATAATATTGTGATTACAATTTTAACTGTGATTTTGTGCACAATATATTCCACTTTGATTTTATATGGTTATTCTAAAATGAGTTTAATCAATATGATTTCTGTTTCGGTATCATTTGTATTTGTGAGTATTTTGGTTAAGCTAATGAGTATCGGACTTAATATTTCGGGGTATAATCTGGAAAATGTCGGGGAATTGATACTAGTGATAGGAAAGGTATGGAAATTAAATATCGAAAATTTACTGTTTTCCACTGTTGCTATTTCAGCTTTGGGAGCGTCAATGGATGTAAGTGTATCGATAGCTTCTGCGCTAAGAGAAATTCAATCACTAAATAAAGATGTATCGAGCAAAAAATTATTTAAAAGTGGGATGAGTATTGGCAAAGATATTATAGGAACAATGGTAAATACATTGGTATTTGCATTTATTGGATCATCACTTGTGAGCATTATGATTTTTATATTGCACGGAACAAATACTTTTAATAGAGTTGTAAGTTCTGATTTTTTTGCAGTGGAAATTACGAAAGCGTTAATTGGAATTAGCGTTGTGATTATAATGGTTCCGGTTACTTCTTTTTTTGCCTCAAAAATATACAGTGAGAATATTTTTAATGAGCATATCAAATGATATGCTTTTTTTAATGTTTTTTTAACAAATTTTTACATTTTATTAACTTTGAAAAACATAAATTTAATATTTTAATCGTACAATGTAATAGGTGATGAAATATTGAAGAAAATTGTTAATGTAATTTTAATCTTGCTATTGATTGGAATTTTCTTTTTTAATAGAAAGCTAGATGTAAATGAAAGCTTGATTAGTTACAAGGGTGTGGAATATCTGAGGGCGAAGGTTGTGGAAGTTGTGGATGAATCGCTAGATTATCCGGACAATTCTAAACCTGTCGGCGTTCAGAAGATTAAAGCTAAGATTTTAAAAACTGGAAAAGTTGTGGAGTTGGATAACGAACTTGTGAACACACACAGCATTAAAGTTCACAAAGGAAGTAATGTTATTCTAATTCAAAATCAAAATTCAGGTTCAACTGATGATTATTACTATTCCGTGTACAACTACGATAGAAGTATAAGAATTTTTGTGATTATAGCATTATTTGTAATATTTTTGGCTGTGATTGCTGGGATAAAAGGTCTCAAAAGTGCGATAGCTTTATTTGTAAGTATTTATATAATTTTATTTTTTGATGTGGCGCTTTTGATGAATGGATACAATAATATTTTGGTTACGATTATAACGGTAATTTTGTGTGCAGTTTATTCTCTAGTGGTGTTGTATGGATACAGTAAAATGACTTTGGTAAATATGATATCGATAGGAACTTCGTTTTTGATAGCTGCAATTATGGTCAAAATCATTGGAAAAGTTTTGTATGTTTCTGGACACAATATGGAAAATGTAGAAACTTTGATTTTAATAGGAAAAACGTGGGGACTTAGGATTGAGAACTTATTATTCTCTGCAGTTTCCATAGCATCTCTTGGTGCTTCAATGGATGTTAGTGTGTCGATTTCATCTTCTTTGAAAGAAATTAAATCATTAAATACAGATTTGGATAGCAGGAAGCTTTTTCAAAGCGGAATGAATATAGGTAAAGATATTATTGGAACAATGGTAAACACTTTGGTGTTTGCATTTATTGGATCATCTCTAGTGATGATTATGGTTTTGATATCGCATGGAGTAAGTTTTAATCAGCTTGTTAATTCTGATTTCTTTTCTGTGGAAATCACAAAAGGGCTGATAGGTACGGTCGTTGTGATTATAATGGTGCCAGTGACATCATTATTCTCATCAATTATATATAATCATAAGGGGGAAAATTAATGAACAAAACGGCAAAAGCGTTATTAGCATTGGGTATGGTATTTTCAATAGCAACAACAGCTACATACACAACTACATTCGCTGAAACTAATGGAAAAAATGATATTAGCACAACAGCAACACAAACTCAAGAAGAATCTCAAATAAGATTTCCAATCTTGACAATTGGTAAAGATCAAAGTGAAAGAAACTTCACTTGGTACAGCAAGAGCAAAGAACAAGGTTATTTGGAAATCGTAGAAGCAAATGATCAAAAAGATTTTTCAAATGCAACGAAAATCAAAGCTGTAACATCTGACAAGAACACAACATTTGATATCAATGAAAAATCAAATGAAAAAGTAAAAATCGAAAAAGATAAGAAAGATCAAGCTTTAAAAGATTTGTATGAACTTAAAGATATGTCAAACTCTCAAGTAAATATCAAAAACTTGAAACCAAATACTAAATATATGTACAGAGTTTACAATGGAAATGGTAAGAAATCTGAAATTTTCGAATTTACAACTCAACCAAAAGGAGGCTTTACATTTGTATTAGCAGGGGACCCTCAAATTGGTGCCGGTAAATTCTACGCAGACAGAGACAAATGGGAAAAAGCATTGGGAACTATAAAAAAACAAGTTCCACAAATGAGTTTCTTGTACAGTTTGGGAGACCAAGTCAACGAATATACATCTAAATCAGAATTAGAATACAGTGGATATATTGAAAGAGAAAACGCAAAAGGAATTACATTTGCAACGTTAATTGGTAACCACGATTCACAAGCAAATTCTTTTTCACAACACTTTGCACTTCCTAACCTTCAAGCTGAAGGAAAAACAGAAGCAGGTTCCAACTATTATTTCGTATACAATAATACGCTATTCATTCAATTAAATTCTAACAACATGAATACTGCTGAACACAAAGCTACAATTGAAAAAGCAATTGAAATGACAAAAAATCAAAACATCAAATGGAAAGTAGTTGGCTTCCACCACGCTATTTATTCTGCAGCGACTCATGCGAATGATGACGATATCATCAAAAGAAGAGCAGAATATCCAGCGTTGATGAAACAATACGGTATTGATTTAATAGTAGCAGGTCACGACCACGTTTACACAAGAAGTCGTATGATGGATGGTGGATTGGCAATTGAAAGCGAAAGAAACTTTACTGATAAATCAAAAGAAGAAGGAAAGGTTCCATCAAAATACGTAAATCCAAAAGGACAATTATATTTAACTGCAAACTCTGCATCAGGTTCAAAACACTATGATTTAGTAGAATTCAAAGACTACATGGCAGTTAGAGACCAACATTACAAGCCAAACTTCACAAAAGTTAAAGTGACTGACAAATCAATCGTAGCCACAACATATGAAACAGATTCTTTAAAAGTTGTGGATCAAGTTGAAATCGAAAAATCAACTGCAGACACTACAAATGAAAATGTTCAAAGAATTTCTGGGGTAGATAGGGAACAAACTGCTATTGAAGTTTCTAAAAAAATGTTCAAAGACGGAACAAATAAAGTAGTATTAGCTAACAAAAACAACTACTCAGACGTTTTAACTGCAGCACCTTTTGCAAAAGCAAACAATGCATCATTGTTATATATATCTTCAAACTCAATCAGTAAGGAAGTTATGAGTGAAATCGCAAGATTAAAAGCAAAAGAAATCACTATTATCGGTGGAGAAAAATCTGTAAATGAAGGATTGAAGAAAGAATTAGAAAAGAGAAACTTCAAAGTAGAAAGACTTTCAGGAGCTGACAGATACAAAACAAGTGCACAAATCGCAGCTAAACTTATCGACGGTAAGACAACAACATTAGAAATCGCGAGTGGTGAAAATTATGCCGATGCATTATCACTTAACAACGCAGCAGAAAAGGATAAAGCTCCAATACTTTTAGTAAGAGTTAACGCTATTGACAAATCAGTTGAAGATGTTATCAAATCATCAAAAGCATCATTAATTAACATAGCTGGTGGAGAAAAATCAGTATCTGAAAACACAAAAGCTAACATCAAAAAAATCTCTAATGCTACAGTTAACAGAATGGGCGGAGCTGACAGATACGAAACAAGTATTCTTCTTGCAAAATATTCTGGAGCAAAAGAAGTTGTCGTAGTAGCAAGTGGCGAAAACTTTGCGGACGCATTAATTGCAGCTCCATTCTCAGCAAAACAAAATGGCGCAATCCTTCTTACTAACAAAGAAAAATTAGGACAAAACGCAGAACAATTCATCAAAGATACTAAATTCAACAAATCTTATGTAATTGGTGGAGAAAAATCAGTATCTGAAGATGTAATTAATCAATTAACAAGTATCATAAAGTAATCCCATAAACTTCTAAATTTTAGGTATCCTCTCAATTTTTATTGAGGGGATATTTTTTGATATAAAATTAAGGAATCAGGGTATAAATAAACCAAATAAAGGGGGAGTATCTATGAAAAGATTACATAAATTTTTAAAAGTTTCGGTTGTTTTATTATTTGCGATAATATTTCTAGCATCTTGCGATAAAAGTAAAGACAACAAAGAAAATATCAAATTAACTGAAGAACAACAAAAATGGGTTGGAAATTACTTTGAAGAAGCTTTCAAAGGGATAAAGGCAGGAAAAGATAGAAAGCTAACAGATGACGAGGTAAATCAAATTAAAAAAGTTTTTGTGGAGAAAAGGCCTGGATCAGAATTTGATGAAATTAAAAACATAACTTCGAATTTCTTCAAGGCAGGAAGTTACAACGATCCAAAAGAAATAGATTTGGATAGCTTTATCAATTATTTTCCATCGAAAAATTATGAAGAAAATTCAGATGAGCACAAAGCTATAATAGAAAAATTGAAAAAACTAGATAGTTTTTCAGAATTCGAATTATCAGCTAAACTAATGCCGTTAGTTGAAATCGATAAAAATTTAATAGATGCTACGTTGAAAAAATACGCAGGGATTGTTTCAGACGATGTTAAAAGTAAAGAAAAATGCTTGTATTTGAAAGAAAACAACGCTTATTATACATTTGTAAGCGATGTTTATATAGGCACTTTTTATCCAACTGAAGGAGAAATCAAAGGCAATGATTTAGTATTAAAAAACAACTATGCGACTCTTACTCTTGAAAATAAGGATGGTAATTACTTTATCAAATCATATATTGAGAAATAATTTACACGAAATGACTCCAAAAATTGGAGTCATTTTGTGTATTTGTAAAATATTTCAAAATAATATATACTATCTAATGATATAATTAAAAAATATGGAGGGATTATGAAAAACAAATTTTTAAAGATGTTAAGTCTTTCTTTAATGTTAATTTTTGCGTTGACTGCTTGTCAATCAAAAGATAATTCAAAAGAAACAACATCAAAAGAATCTACAAAAACTGAAGAAAAAGTAGACGACGCTAAAAAGTTTGAAGGTAAAACTTTGAACGTTGTTGCTACAAGCGACAAATACGTAAAATTATTTGACAAGTTCACTGAAAAAACAGGAGCTAAGGTAGAATTCTTATCTATGTCAAGTGGTGAAGTTTTATCAAGAGCGAAGGCTGAAGGTAAAGCAATGGCTGATGTATGGTTTGGAGGCGGTATCGACGCTTTCATGAAAGCTAAATCAGATGATATGTTAGAAAAATATGAATCTGAAGCTTTGAAACAAATTCCAGACGATTACAAAGACAAAGATGGTTACTGGTTATCAAAAGGAATCACAGTTGTTGGTTTCTTAGCAAATAACGAAGTATTAAAATCTAAAAACTTAGAAGTTCCAAAAACTTGGGATGAATTAGCAGATCCAAAATACAAAGGCGAAGTAATCATGAGCGATCCTTCAATCTCTGGTACAAACTACGCAGCAGTTAAAGGATTATTGGACAAATATGGCGAAGAAAAAGGTTGGGATTATTTATCTAAATTAAATGATAACATCAGTTTCTACGGTAAAAGAGGAAAAGATCCTCAAGAAAAAACAGCAGCTGGAGAATTTGGAATTGGTATTATTCCAGTTGACAAATCAGCGTTTGATACAGCAAAAGATAACAACTTAACTGTTGTATATCCTGAAGATGGTATTCCATGGGTTCCAGAAGGAGTAGCTATTTTCAAAAATTCACCTAACACTGAAGTTGCAAAAGCATTCATCGATTTCATGTTGGAAGATGAATCTTTACAAATGTTAGCAGAAATAGACGGAAAAGATTCTAATCAAATGGTAAAAGACGGAATCAAAGGTCTTGATTTAGGTTTGAAAAAAGAAAACTTAATAAAACAAGATTTGTCTACTTTCGGTGAAAAGAGAGAGGCTATTTTGAATAAATTCTCAGAATTTGTAAAAAGTAAGTAATTTAATAGGGAGAAATTGAAAAATTTCTCCTATTTTACTAGCACCTTAGCGGGTGCTTGTTTTATATGGAGTAAATCATGAAGATATTAGATAAATTTATAAAATACATAATTTTCGCACTAATATTCGTGTTTATTGGATTGCCGTTTTTATACGTATTCAAAGAAGCTTTCACGACTGATGACGGGCAATCAATAGCGTTTATTGTGAATATATTTAAAGAAAACAAAAATCTGTTTGTAAATTCAATTACAGTTGGTTTTATTGTATCTGTTTTGACTACGGTTTTTTCGGCAATTATCGGTTTGTATTGTTTTTTGAGTGGCAAAATTCATCAAAAAATCATCAGCGCAATTTTGTTGGTTACGATGATATCGCCTCCTTTTGTAACGAGTTTGTCTTACATAAATTTATTTGGAAGAAGAGGGTTCATCACTTATAATTTATTAAAATTGAACACTAACCCTTATGGAATGACAGGAATTATTTTGATGGAAACTTTGGGGTTTTTGTCGTTAAGTTGTTTGATGGTAATATCGTATTTGAATAATTTGGATTCAGCCTCTATAAATTCTGCAATCGACTTAGGCGCCGATACAAATCACGTTGTAATTGATATTCTGATTCCGCAACTGAAAAACACATTGATTTCGGTGTTTTTTCTTACATTTATACGTTCAATCGCAGATTTTGGAACGCCAGCAATTATAGGGGGTAAGTTCAATGTTTTGGCGAGCGAAGGATACATGGCTGTTATTAGCAAAGGAGATATTAAAACGGCAGCTGTTATCAATATAATGATTTTAATTCCTTCTGTTATTATGTTCATTATTTATAACAAATCGATGAGAAAAAATAGCATGAATTCAACTTCATCGGGAGATTTTATTATAGACAAAAAATCTGCTGTGTTTTATTTCTTGTGCGTTATCAGTGTGTTCTTGTTGAGTTGGCTTGTGATTCAATATGCGTCAATTATTTTGTCAGCATTTACGAAAATGAAAAACAACGAACTTATATTTACTTTTGAAAACTTCAGAAATTCCAAATCGTACATTACAAACACTATAACAAGAAGTATTGTGTACTCTTTGATTAGTGCATTTTTTGGAAGTATGATTGGTTTGTTGATGGCTTATTACTCGATAATCAAAAAGAGCAAGGTAATTAAAGTCGCAGATTATATTTCAAATTTGCCTTATATTTTGCCGGGAACATTCTTCGGTCTAGGTTATTTGTTGGCATTTAATCACAAACCGTTGATGCTGGTTGGAACTAGTGCAATTGTAGTGTTGAATGTTTTGTTCAAGCAAATGCCTTTTTCTACAAAAGTTATGAATAGTCACGTTTTATCAATCAGCGAAGATGAAATCAATTCTGCACAGGATTTGGGTGCCAATTTCATTTATGTATTTAAAGATATCGTAATTCCACTAACTAAAAAAGGCTTTACTGTTACATTCATCAATGCGTTTACTGCGACAATGACGACAATTGGTTCGATTATTTTCTTGGTTTATCCAGGGCAAAAAGTTTTAACACTTGTTATGTTTGATGTTATAAACAGTGGTAATTACAATATTGGTTCTGTAATTGCTTTAATAATAATTTTGATATGTCTTGTTGTAAATGGTGGATATTATTTGGCGACAAAGATAGGAGATAAAAAATGATTTTAAGTGTAAAAAACCTTACGAAAATTTACGAAGATAAAACTGTTGTGGATAATGTTGAATTTGAATTAGAAAAAGGGAAAATGCTGTGTATTTTGGGACCTTCTGGTTGCGGTAAAAGTACGATTTTGAACATGATTGGTGGTTTTGTGAAGCCGAATTCAGGACAAATTATTTTGGATGGAGAAGATATCACGCACTTAACTGCTGAAAAAAGAGACATCACGACTGTGTTTCAATCATACGGACTTTTCTACCATATGAATGTTTTCAAAAATGTTGCCTATGGTTTAAAATTCAAAAATATAGACAAAACAACTATCGAAAACAAGGTTAACGAAATGATTGAGCTTGTGGGATTAAAAGGTCATGAGAAAAAAATGATTTACGAATTATCTGGGGGACAAAGGCAAAGAGTTGCACTTGCAAGATCTTTGGTTTTGAGTCCGAAACTTTTATTATTAGATGAACCTCTTAGCAATTTGGATCAAAAATTGAGGGTTAGCATGAGGTTATTAATCAAAAATATTCAAAAAAATCTAGGAACTACCATGATTTTCGTAACACACGACCAAAACGAAGCTTTTGAGTTAGCAGATGATATTATTTTAATGAACAAAGGTAAAATCGAACAACATTCCTATCCTTTAGATATCTACAAAAATCCGAAAAATAATTTCGTGTTGAATTTTATCGGTGATAAAAATATTTTTGAAGGATATTACGTTAGACCTGAAGATGTAAAAATTTCAGACCAAGGAGAAGATGGTATTATCAAGGATATTGTGTTCCAAGGCTCAAGCGTAAAAGTTGAGATACAATTAGATGACAAAACTATCGATTCTTATATGCTCAACAATGATTTTAAAAATGAAATTGGAGATAAAGTAAAAGTTATATATTCTAAAAGAAAATTACCGACAAATTAGAGTAAAAGACTTGAATTTTGGGTAAAATATAGTATAGAGATATTTTTAGGAGGTAACATGGGTAGAAAAAAAGTTTCTGAATATCCTTATACTATTCAAGAATTGAAAGAGATTACGATTCGCCAATTACAAGAAAGAGGCGTTGAGATAGAAGATATTTCAAAAATAGTGTTCACTTTACAAGAAAAATATTATCCAAATTTGACGATGCAATTGTGCACTGAAAATGTAGAGAGAGTTTTAGAAAAAAGAGAAGTGTTGCAATGCGTGTTAACAGGGATTGCAATCGACAAAGCTTGTGATAAGAAATTATTCGACGATCCTATTCAAAAAATTATCGAATCAGACGAAGGACTTTATGGAATTGATGAAGTGTTGGCTTTGTCAATAATCAATGTGTATGGCTCAATCGGATTTACTAATTTTGGGTATTTGGATAAGGAAAAGATCGGAATTATCAAAGAGTTAGATGTAGAAAAAACTGATTGCGTTAACACATTTTTGGATGATATAGTAGCTGCGATCGCAGCGGCTGCGGCAAGTAGGTTGTCTCATTCGAGATTTAAATAGGAGATTTTATGTATACGATAGATAACATAAACAAAAAAAGAAGATTAAAAAAAATAGACTTGGATTGTAGCCTTGAAATAGAAGAAGGTTACATCTATTTGTTTACAGGTCATGACAAGAACATTGATGAATTGTTTGATATTTTGGGATCTTTTACAACAAAATACAATGGAGAATTTTTGTATGGTTTTGAAGAAAAAGAAAACGTCCTAAAGGATCCAAAGCTAACTAATGAAGTTGAGTTTTCAACATTTTTACAAGATTACAATTCATCTATGAAGGTTAAGAAGTATCTTAAATTAAAAAAGAAGTTGAATCCTTATTTCGACGAAGAATTTGTGGACTCTGTGCTAAAAGGATTTGCAATTGATGAATTCGCAAGACTTGAAGATTTGAAGGAAGATTACTGCAACATCGTACTTATGACTGCGGCACTTGCTACGAATAAAAAGATGGTATTGCTGAAAAATTTTGAAATAGTAGACAAAAAACTTTCTTTGGAATTCATAGATATAATGAAAAAACGTCAAGAATTAATCAGGAACACGATATTGATTTCAGCTCCAATTGTGGAGGAAGTATTCTTTGATTACTTGGTGTTGATGCAAGATGGTAGAATTAAATTCAAGGATTCTAAGCACAACATACTTACCAAAGCAAACGTAGTTCGTGGACCTAAGGAAATCATCACTGCTATGAATTATAAGAGGGTTTTGACGAGAACCTCTGATGGATTAGAAGATGAAATCAAAATGTTCGATGATATAAACGAAGATGAAAGAATTTTACTCGAAAATAACGGCTGTGTAATCAAACAATTGCCATTAGACGAATTAATTACAATGATTGAGGAGGGAAATTATGAAAAGACTATTAAAACAGAAGTTGTCGAATAGTTTTGCGTACGCATTCTACACTCTTCTTGTATCTGTTGTGATATTAGCAATCATTGGAGGACTTTCCTACTTTAATATATGGAAATTCGATTTTGGGAAACTTCCACTATTCACATACGTTGTGCCGATGTTTTTATTCAATACTTTCTACTTTTTATTAGTAGCGAGTAAGGATTATTTCCAAGATTTTGGAATGAACATAGAATCATCTTACCACAGAAAACAAATAAAAAAAGCTACGATTTTTGAAAGAATTTTCAACGTCGTGTTGGTATTTGCAATTATAATTGGTGTAATTTATTTGACAAGAGTTTTGTCGGGATTCTTACACGCTAGACAAATCGAAATTTATTACGACAAGATTGGAGTGTTTACAAAAGGCTCATTGTTGTCTTATATGCCAATAGTTTTTGTAATCACATCGGTGTGTAGCCTTGCATTTAATTCGTTGATATTCTTAGCGTACAAATTCGGTGCTGTGAAAATATTCATATTATTTACTGCAATTATTATCGCTTTAAATGTATTCTTCTCAGAATATTTAATATCAGCATTCAAATTATTTAGTGGACTTAATATGTATATTTATTTGGGGGCTGGAGTAATAGCGATTGTATTATCGATATTATTTACCAACTTCATCAAAGGCTTAAATGTAAAATAAAGGAGATAGCTCGGAGCAATCCGAGCTTTTTTTATATGAGAGATATTTACAAATCAAAATTAGGAAATATTCTTATTGAAAGTGACGGAGAAAATATAATAAAATGTGAATTTGTAGATTATTTTGTAGAACAGGAGACTGATGAAATAATTGAAAAATTTAAGAAGTATTTGAACGATTATTTTTCTGGGAAAAATACTGGACAGTTCGACAATATACTAATCGAAAAATCAGATTATGCAACTAAAATATTGAAATTAGTGTGTGAAATTCCGTATGGAACGACTACGACATACACCGACATAAAAGAAAAATACGAAAAAATTTACAACATCAAAACATCAGCAAGAGCAGTTGGTAGAGCTGTTGGCTCAAACGATTTGATGATTTTAGTACCTTGTCACAGAGTGATTGGAAAAAACAATGCTCTTACTGGATATAAATTTGGAATAGAAAAGAAAAAGTATTTATTAGATTTGGAACAAAATCACAAACCTTTTGTAAATATTTGAGCAATGTTTACGAAATTGCAACAAATGTTTTTAAGCGATTTTTAAGATATATGTCGTGATATAATTAAGAAAAGCAGGAGGAAATTATGAGGTTAGATATTTTTAAATCGAAACTAAAAAACTTACAGAAAACAATCAAACTATATCCGATAGTATTGTTTTCCATATTTGTCGCTACAATATTTGCAATTATGGGGATATGGTATATTGAAATAGGTGCATTGAATAGCACTTTAACAACAGATTTGCTTATTTCTTCGCTCTACTTTGCGATGAGCTACATGATTGTAAAGCTGATAATCACTGACAAAAACATAGAAATCACCAAGGGAAAAAAAGCTTTGGTATATACTATTGTTTCAGTGATTATGGGATTAGTGTGCTATTTCCTAATAATAAAGGTAGATAAGTCCTTCGTACTTAGAAATCAAATCACTCAGATTGGATTATTTGTTACGCTTTTTGTTGGAATGTTTGTAGCAGGACACTTTAATGTGAGAGTTGACTATGCTGATTACGCAGTTAAAATAGTTTTATCAATAATAGAATCGTTGATTTATTGCGTGACGATTTTTATAGGAATTGTTGCCATTTTGTTCACGACAAAGGAACTGTTCAAACTACAATTTAATCTTAGCAATGTCATAGTATCATGTGCAGCGGTAATTTTTCTATTGCTAAATGCATCTATAATTTTATCAAAATTCCCGTTGAAATATAGTGACGAAAATCTAAAAATCAAATGGCTTTTGCCTTTTAAGTTTTTATTTACGAGAATTATTGCTCCGATATTTTTGATATACGGTTTTATTTTACTTCTATATATAATAAAGGTAGTAGTTTTAAAGACGATACCTAACAATATCATCACAAATCTTATTTTGTGGTATGGATTGCTTTCAGTAGTGGTCTTGTTCATATTAAAAACTGTAGAAGACAAATTCATAAATGTTTACAATAAAATTCAACCTATAATATTATTGATACTTTCTGTTATGATGTTTTACTCAATAGGAATCAGAATATCGTATTATGGAGTTACGGAAGAAAGATATCTTGTGGTAGTTGGCGGAATATTCATTGTTATATCAATGATTTACTATTTATTCTTCAACAAGAAGACATACATCACGATACCGACAACGTTTTTGATATTGGCACTGATTTCTTCGGTGGGACCTCTTTCTGCATATAATATCAGTAGAATAGACCAAAAAGCCAAATTAGAAAAAATGCTAGTTGAAGAAAATCTGCTTGTCGATGGCAAAATAAAATCTCAAAGCAATGTAAATCCAGCTAAAATAAAGGAAATAAAAGACAAACTTGACTATTTTGTAGTCAAACATAGTACAAAAGAACTTCCTTATTTGGGTGATAAATTTACAACTTCACAAGAGGATATGAATCGTGTATTTGGATTCAGAGGAGACGAATTTGAGTCGCTATACGGACAAATCAGATCCTTTGTCAATGATAGGTTAGAAATTGACACGACAAACTACGACCGTTTATTGGAAAATATTCAATTTCAATACGATTCCAACACACAAAATATCGAAAATTTAGGAAACCAAAACGTTACGTTTTCCAAAAAATCAAATATTGTTGTTATAAAATACAAAAATGAAACAATTGGCAAATTCAACATAGAAATATTTAATAACAGATTAGAAGAATTGTGGAATCTACAAGGTCCTGATATTAACACAGAAGATCCTGACAATTTGATAAAAGATGAAGGTGTAATTAACAATCGTAAATACAAGACGATACTTGAAAGAGCTGAATGTGTTTATGATAATGGACAAAAAATGACATATTACATCAAATGTTTATACACAAAATAAGTGAATAATATTCTTTACAAAAAATTATCAAGTGTTATAATAAATCTGTATTTTAACAAATTAATTATTGTCGATTGAGGAGAAAAATTATGTATAATTTTAACTGTGATTATCTAGAAGGAGTTCATCCAAATATCATAAAAGCACTTGAAGAAACCAATATGGTTCAACAACAAGGCTATTGCAACGATGAATACACTCATCAAGCAAAAGAACTTATCAGAAAAAAGATTTCTGATCAAGACGTTTATTTCCTACATGGTTCTACAGCTTGTAATAAACTTGTTATCAAAACATCGCTAAGACCTTTTGAAAGTGTTATCGCATGTGATAATGCTCATATTAATACATTAGAAACAGGGGCTATTGAAGATATTGGTCACAAAATAGAAATAGTAGAAGATGAAGATGGATTATTAATTCCAGAAGTAATAGATAAATTTGTATCAGAAAGAATGAATGATCCTGCATATTTTCACAAACCAATTCCAAAAATGGTTTACATAACCAATTCATCGGAATCTGGAACAATCTACACTAAAGAAAGACTAATGGAAATAAAAAAAGTCTGCGACAAACATGGATTGTATTTATTTATGGATGGAGCAAGACTTGCATATGCATTAGCTGCAAAAAATAACGACCTAACATTAAAAGAAATTTGTGAGATTGTCGATGCGACATATGTCGGAGGAACAAAGTGTGGGGCTATGTTTGGAGAAGCATTGATATTAAACAACGATGATTTCAAGCTTCATTTTAAAAACTACATTAAAGGCTCTGGAATGTTGATTGCCAAATCCAGATTTTTGGGAATTCAATTTAGAGAATTATTTACTGATGATTTAATTTTTAAATTAGCTGAAAAAGCTGATGAACAAGCAGATAGGATTAGAAAAAGATTAAAAGAACAAAACTATGTTCTAGCTACTCAATCTACTACCAACACAATATTCGTAAATATGGATTATGAAAGATACCACAGATTAAAACATAAATATAATTTTTGCGAAAATTACAAAACAGATGATTACATAAACGTAAGAATTTGTACATCATGGTCTACGGAAGAGCACATGGTAGATGAATTGATAAATGACTTATAAAATTGCGATCTTAAATGGTCGCTTTTTTAATAGAGATTTTTTAAAAATAAAAAAATATTACAAAAAAGTTACAATGATTTACAAAAAACTACTAAATACTTTTGCGGTATAAATTCCTAAAATATCTCATCTTTTATTTGTTTAAATCCGTTTATTAAATTTTTCACACAAAAATAACAAAAATATCGCCAAAAAATGTAAAAATATTTCACTCAAAACGGACATGATAACAAATATCAAATGATAAATTTATGAAAACAATATTTCAACAAAATAGTGATTATTACGAAAAGTATACAATCCTGCAAAGATAAATTAAAACGAAAAAATTTATAAAAAAACGGAACAAGATAATTATATAACAATTTAATATTAAAATATTTTGAAAAAACGTTGTTTATGTTATCATTTTCATGAATTCATGTTATAATGAAATTACGAAAAACGTGAAGACTAGTACTTATTTATTTTTAAATATGTATTCACGATTAATTCGGATTTTCTCATATGATTAAAATATTTAAGGAGGAATTGTAAATGAGAAACAAGAAAAGGTTTGTTGCCTTGATGTTAGCCGGCATTATGGTTGCTGGTACAGCATGTGGAAATGGAGGATCAAAAGACGGAGGAGCTAAGGGAGAAAACACAGTATACAATACTTTCGTAGCGTCTGATCCTGAATCTATCGATGCTCAAAAAGGTAGTGACAGTTATGGTAATACAGTTGTTAATAACGTATATGAACCACTTATTAGATTGGTTCAAAATGATGACTTAACATTAAAACCAGAAGCAGCAGCAGCTAAAGAATGGAAAGTATCTGAAGATGCTATGACTTATACATTCACATTACGAGATGGATTGAAATGGGATGATGGTCAACCATTAACTGCAAAAGACTTTGAATATGGTATTAAAAGAACTGTAGATCCTAAGACAGGTTCTGGTTCTTCATTCTTATTAGCTGATATCGCTAACTTCCAAGAAGTTAACTCAGGAAAAGCTCCATTGGATAAATTGGGAGTTAAAGCTATTGATGATAAAACATTAGAAATCAAATTGGGTGCTCCAGCACAATATTTCATTAACATCGTACCTTTCAGAGTATGTTTCCCACAAAGAAAAGACATAGTAGAAAAGAACAAAGAACAATTCGGTTCTGAAGCTAATACAATCGTAGGTTGCGGACCTTTCAAATTAACTGAATGGAGCCACAACTCTAAATTAGTTCTTGAAAAGAACAAAGACTACTGGAACAAAGACAAAGTTAAACTAGAAAAAGTAAACCTTAGAGTGTTAACAGATGAAAACACTAGAATGAATGCTTTCCAATCTGGAGAAATTATGAGTGTAGGTACTAATAAACCAGAATGGACTTCTAAGTTCGATAAGAGAGAAGGAACTAAGACTCAAAAAGTTGACCTTCCAGCAGTAGATTACTTCGCAGTTAACCACCAAGATAAATTATTCAAGAACAAAAAAGTTAGACAAGCATTCAACATCGCTTTAGACAGAGAAGGTTTCAACGATACAGTTCTTAAAGGAAAATCAGCTCCAGCTTACTTCTGGGTACCAAAAGCTATCTCAATTAACGAATTGAAATACAGAGAAATGGCAGGAAACCCTGTTAAAGAAATGGCTGATAAATTAGGCGATCCAAAAGCATTATTATCAGAAGGTCTTAAAGAATTAGGAATGGATCCAGATCCTTCAAAATTAGAAGTTAGCTTGATCATGACTAACTCTCCAGAATTAAAAAAATCCGGTGAATATTTCCAACAAAACTTCCAAAACAAACTTGGTGTAAAAGTTAAATTGGAAATGATGGAATGGGCTATTCTTTCTGGTAAAATCAACAAAGGTAATTACCAAATGGGATACTTAGCATGGACTGCTGACTACAACCACCCATCAGCAATGATGTCTCTATTCACTTCAAGTGCTAACGCAGTTAGAACTGGATGGAAGAGCGAAGAATATGATAAATTAATCAGAGACGCTGCCAAAGAAAAAGACGAAAACAAACAAGTAGAATTGTATAAGAAAGCTGAACAAATCCTAGCTGATGAAACAGTTATTATTCCAATTATATCTGGTTCTACAAATATTTATTACCAAGATTATGTAAAGAATATTAACTTAAACCAATTTTCAACAGCAGGATACAAAGACACTTATCTAGAAAAAAAATAAAATAACTAGTAGCAAATGGCAGGCTGTTACAAATTATTTGTAACAGCCTACTAATTGTATATAGGAGGACTCATGTTAAAATATCTTATAAAGAGAATCTTGTACATGGTGCTTACATTATTTGTAATCACAACAGCAACATTCTTCTTGATGCATAACATTCAAGGGGATCCATTGTCTGCTATGGGTAAAACTCTTCCAGAGCAAACAATAAAAAATTACAAAGCAAGATACGGTTTGGATAAACCAGTATCAACACAATATGCAATATTTTTAAAAAATGCATTGCACGGAGACTTAGGTGCTTCATACAAATATCCAGGTAGAGAAGTTAAGACTACAATAGCTCAAACTGCTCCAGTATCTGGAAGAATTGGTGGACAAGCCATGGTAATAGGTATTACTATTGGTATTATCTTTGGTATTCTCGCGGCCTTAAACAGGGGTAAAGTGCCAGATTATATTATCAGTGTATTGGCTATTTTGGGTATTACGATACCTGTATTTATTTTGGGGGCTCTTTTACAATACGCTTTCGCAGTAAAACTAAATTGGTTTCCAACTTCAGGCTACGGAGACGAAATCAAGTATACAATTTTGCCTTCAATAGCATTATGCTTTGGTTCAATAGCTACTTATGCTAGATACATGAGAAGTAATGTATTGGAAGTTTTAAACGAAGACTACATACTAACTGCAAAAGCAAAAGGTGTATCAGGCTTCAATGTAATTAGAAAACACGTATTCAGAAATGCTATACTTCCTATCATCACAATCATAGCTCCACAAATCGTTGGTATATTTACAGGATCATTCATTATTGAAAATATGTATTCTATACCAGGTTTAGGAAGTTACTTTGTAAACTCTATAACTGCCAGAGATTATCCTATGATTATAGGTACAACAATTTTCTATGCATTCTTGTTCTTAATCTCTCAATTAGTTGTAGATATCTTATACGGAATAGCAGATCCAAGAATTAAAATTGTAGATTAGGGGATTAGTATGGAAAAAATAGATCAAAGCAAATTTCAAAGACTTTCAGATGAAGATAGAACATCTGAATTTATAGCAAGACCTGTAGTAACATACTGGTCTGACGCTTGGAGAAGATTTAAAGAAAACAAGGCAGCTTTAGTTGCATTTATTATATTAGTATTTTTAATTGTAATGGTTATCATCGGACCGATGTTAACGGGATATTCTCATGAAGATTTAGTAGGAGAAATTAACTTATCACCAAGCTCAAAATTCTGGTTCGGTACTGACGAACTTGGAAGAGATATATTCACAAGAATTTGGAGAGGTGGTAGAATTTCCATCATAATAGGTCTTGCAGGTGCTATTATTGGTACTGTAATAGGTTCTATTTATGGTGCAGCTTCTGCGTTCTTTGGCGGAAGAGTTGATACAATTATGATGAGAATTGTAGAAATATTGATTTCTATACCTTACCTTTTATTAGTAATCATTTTAAGATTAGCTTTAAACTCAAATGGTGTAGGAACACTTATTTTAGCCATGACTATCACAGGATGGTGTGGTCTTGCAAGACTTGTAAGAGGTCAAATTCTTTCATTAAAAGAACAAGACTATATCATGGCAGCTCGTGTATTGGGAGTAAGCAACAAAGATATCATTATCAAACACCTTATTCCAAATACTTTGAACGTAATACTTGTATCAATTTCATTTGATATTCCAGGATATATATTTGGTGAAGCTTTCTTAAGTTACTTAGGACTTGGTGTACAACCTCCAGAAACTTCTTGGGGACTTATGTGTTCACAAGCTCAACAAGTATTCCAATTTTATCCTTATCAATTGTTTTTCCCAGCTCTAATGATCGGGTTAACAATGCTTTCATTTACTTTGTTAGGTGATGGTTTGAGAGATGCGCTTGACCCTAACCTTAGACAGTAGGAGGAAAAAACATGAGCAAGAATAAATACAAAGATGTAGATGAACTAAAAAAAGAACAAAACCTTTCAGAAGAAACTTTAGTTGAAGAAACTGTAATTAATGAAAATAATGAAGTAGAAACTACAACTAAATATGTTTCCTCTGAAGTTGTAGAAGATAGAGTTAACGAAGAAAAAAATATGAACGAAAAACAAAATTTATCAGAAGAACTTACAAGAACTGCTAGAGTAGAAAAAGATTACACTAACAGACCAAAAGTAATTGAAGTAGATAACTTAAACGTATCTTTCAATACTTATGCTGGTGAAGTAAAGGCTGTAAGAGGTGTAAGCTTTGACATCTACGATGGAGAAGCTTTGGCTTTAGTAGGTGAATCTGGATGTGGTAAAACAGTAGTAAGTAAATCTATACTTCAAATTTTACCTCAATCAGCGGTTATCAAAGAACCATCTTCAATTAAATATATGAATGAAGAAGTTCTTAACATGGATAAGAAGAGATTAAGAGAATATAAAGGTTCTGATGTATCAATGATTTTCCAAGACCCTATGACTTCTCTTAACCCAACTATGAAAATAGGTAAACAAATTACAGAATCTCTTTTATTGCACACTGATTTATCAAAGGATGAAGCTAAAAAAGAAGCTGTTAAATTGTTAAAGACTGTAAATATTCCTAACGCTGAAGAACGTGTTAAACAATATCCACACGAATTATCAGGTGGTATGAGACAAAGAGTTATGATTGCCATAGCATTGGCATGTAACCCTAATGTTATCTTGGCTGACGAACCAACTACAGCTCTTGATGTAACTATTCAAGCACAAATCTTGGATTTGATGAGAGAATTAAGAGATACTAAAAACACTTCTATAGTTCTTGTAACTCACGATTTAGGCGTAGTAGCTGACTTTGCAGACAGAATTCAAGTAATGTATGCCGGTGAAATCATGGAAACTGGTACAGTACAAGAAATATTTAAAGATGCACATCACCCATACACATGGGCATTGTTGATGAGCGTTCCAAGACTTGACTCATCAAAAGATAATGAATTGTATTCATTAGGTGGAACTCCACCAGATTTATTGATGGAAATTCCGGGATGTCCATTTGCAGCAAGATGTGATTATGCAATGCAAATTTGTAGAGAAAAGAAACCACCTGAAACTAGATATTCAGACCATCATGTTTGCAGATGTTGGTTAACACATGAACAAGCACCAAAAGTTGAAAGACCTTATTAGGAGTGAATTATGTCAGAAACTAAAGTAATAAAAGAAAAGAACATAGATTATTCAAACAGAGAAGTGCTTGTTGAATTAGAAAACTTGGATAAGTTTTTCAAAGTTGGTAAAAACAAGACTTTAAAAGCTGTTGAAAATGTAAATTTAAAAATATATAAAGGGGAAACTTTCGGACTTGTAGGAGAATCTGGATGTGGTAAAACTACATGCGGAAGAACAGTTATTAACTTATATGAACCTACAAATGGTAAAGTTATATATGAAGGAAAAGATATCACAAAGTTGAGCGGTAAAGAAAAACAATCTTTTAAGAAAAAAGCTCAAATGATTTTCCAAGACCCATATTCATCACTTGACTCTAAGATGACTATTGGTGATATCATTGGAGAAGGTATCAGAGTTCACTTCCCTGAAATGCAAGAAAAAGATATTCAAAATAGAATTACTGAATTATTAAAAACTGTAGGACTTAACGCTGAACACGGAGCTAGATTCCCGCACGAATTATCTGGTGGACAAAGACAAAGAATTGGTATTGCCAGAGCTTTAGCAGTAAAACCAGAATTTATCGTATGTGATGAACCTATCTCAGCGCTTGATGTAAGTATTCAAGCACAAGTTGTTAACTTACTTATTGAATTACAAAGAGAAAAGAAATTAACTTATTTGTTCATTTCTCACGATTTATCAATGGTAAAACACATTTCAGATAGAATAGGCGTAATGTATTTAGGTAGTATGGTAGAAGTATCTTCAAACACTAAGATTTATAATCAACCACTTCACCCTTACACTAAAGCATTGATTTCTGCAATTCCTATTCCAGATCCTGATGTTTCAAGCGAAGGACGTGTTAAATTACAAGGTGAAATTCCTTCACCAATTAACGCACCAGAAGGATGTAAATTCTGTACAAGATGTAACTATGCAATGGAAATATGTAAAACTGATAGACCAGTTCTACAAGAAATTGCGGATAAACACTTTGTAGCTTGCCACTTATTCGATAAAGGATTGGATGAAGGTATAAGAGCTATGAAAGAACAAGATGCTAAACTTAGTCGTGCACCACAATCTGAAGTTCAAGAAAATGTTGAAGAAACAACAGCTGAACAAGAAATGGGCAAGAGATTAGATGATGAAGCACAAGCTAGAAACATCGATTCAACAGGAATGACAAAATAAATTATATTCCCCGCCATGTGCGGGGTTTTGTTTTGTCCAAAATTCAAACACAAAAACAAATATATGATAAAATAATCATTGGTGTTAAAATTAATTTATAAATACACCACAGTAAATTTGCTATGATATAATAAATCGAGAGGGGAATTATGATTAAAAATATAATATTTGATCTTGATGGTACTATTACGAATTCTTACGAGGGAATTGTAAATGCCGTTAAGTTTAGTTTGGATAAAATAAACTTTAAATACGATGAAAGTAAGCTAATATCTTTTATAGGACCACCTTTGAAAGACAGTTACATGGAGTTGGGATTTAGTGAAACTGAATCCAAAGAAAGAATTGAAGATTTCAGAGATTATTATTTCAAAAAAGGTATTAAAGAAATGGAACTCTACGATGGAATTGTAGAAACTATACACAAATTTTATGATGAAGGATATAAAATTTATTTGGCTACAAGTAAAGTTGAATCTTCAGCTAGGAAAATTTTATCAGATAATAATTTGTTGAAATATTTTTCATATACTGCTGGGGCGACTATGGATCAATCAAGAGTAGAGAAGGAAGATGTAATAGCTTATTTGATAGATAAAACTGGTATAAATCCAGAAGAATCGATTATGGTTGGAGATAGACATCACGATATTGAAGGGGCAAGACTTAACAATATTAAAGCAATCGCTGCAGGATATGGATTTGGAAATGCAGAGGAATATAAAAATGCGGTTTTTGTTGCAGATAATCCTACTGATGTGTATGAATTTGTGATTAATCAAAATGATAGGTGATTTGAATGGTTAATAATATTAAAAATACGGTTATGGAATTTTCAAAAGAAAATGAAGAAGTTAGAAGTCTTATTGAAACGGGAAGAAGACTTAATCCTACTTTAAAAAGGGACGAAAACACAGATTATCATTTTGTTTTCGGAGTAAGTGATTTTGAAAAGTTTAAGGATTCACACTTCATTGAAAGTTTATTCGGTGATGTGTTAATGTTAGAAAAATCTGACAAATTAACCTACACAAATAAAATTAATCCTCACAATATCAGCTACACTATTGTGCTCAATGATATTTCTAAAATCAGAATATTTTTCATTAAGGAAAACACGATGCAAGCTTATATTAATGAAGATAGCCAAGCGGAAATTTTAGTAGACAAAGACCAAGTTTTAGTTGGCAATAGTACCAAATCAGATGTTTGTTTTAGACAATTAAAGCCAACTAAGCATGAATTTGAATCACTAGTCAATCAGATGTTCATAAATTCATTGAATGTTGCGAAAGGTTTGTACAGAAAAGAAGAAATCTACGCCATTCAAATGTTTTATCATGTCAGAGAGAACGTAGATAAAATGACGGGTTACTATATTGGTAGTAATTACGACTTCAATGTTAATATAGGATACAATTACGAATATATCAAGACTTATCTTCCAAAAGATCATTATGAAAGATATTTGCAAACATATCCACTTCCTGAAATAGAGAATCTGTGGAGTACATTGTTCAAATCGTGTGACCTTTTTAGAAAACAAGGACTCCATGTCGCAGAGCTTCTGGGATATGAATATCCTAAGAGAGTTGACCGTGATATAATGCAAAAAATTAGAGATATATGGCAAAGATCATACGATTAAAAAAACTGGTTTATAAAAACCAGCTTTTTTTATCCCTTGAATATTTCCAAACCAAACATATCACACATATCGTTTAATCCTTGTAGGATTTCGTCACGACTGTAGTTTGATTTTTGAAGTTTTTCATCCGAAAGTCCTTTTAATTTGTCATAAAATCTCGTTGCGATTGTTGCATACATAAGATTATTTGTTTCTAGCTTTTCGAACAAAATATTTTCAGCATCGTTTATTCTATCTTCTTCGATAAGATTTTCCAACAATCTTTCAAATTCGAACGAATCTTTTTGGTATTGTTCATTCTCATTTAATTTTCTATTTGTTTCCATATCTGTAAATAATTTTTGCAAAAATTCACTGACCACATTGATTTGTTTTAGTAGCCAATCGTTTGATTCTATCATATTATCACTCTTTCTAAATTTCTCTACTTATATTATACTAAATTTTCAAGTTTTGATATACTATTAATAGAATAAGATTATCGGAGAAAATTATGATTGTAAAATTAAAAAGAAATCCTAACGAAAAGGAAGTAAAAAAACTAATAGATTTTTTAAATGAACAAAACGTCAGAGTTGATGAGACTATTGGCGATAGATACACGATTATTTCGTTAATAGGAGATACTTCAAGCATTGATGAAAAGCTAATATCACGCTTTGATATTGTGGATAAGGTTATTAGAATAGAAGAACCTTTTAGTAAGGCAAACAAAAAATACCATCCACAACCTAAAATTGTCGATGTCGATGGTGTAAAAATAGGTGACGGAAATTTCTGCGTGATGGCAGGACCATGCTCTGTTGAGAGTGAAGAACAGATTATTACCATTGCTAAAAGCGTGAAGGAAAACGGAGCGAATATCCTTAGAGGCGGAGCTTTTAAGCCTAGATCCTCGCCTTATGCTTTCCAAGGATTAGGCAAAAAGGGAATTGATTTGTTAATCCAAGCAAAAAAAGAAACAGGACTTCCAATTATTACAGAGATAATGGATTTGTCTGATTTGGATTATTTCAACGATGTCGATATGTTGCAAGTTGGAGCTAGAAATATGCAAAATTATTCCCTGCTTAAAGAGTTGGGACATTCAGATAAGCCAATTTTACTAAAGAGAGGTTTGAGTGCTACTTACAAGGAATGGATAATGAGCGCAGAGTACATTATGACTGGTGGCAACGAAAATGTCGTATTGTGTGAGAGAGGAATTCGAACTTTTGAAAATTACACTAGAAATACATTGGATATTTCTGCTATTTCTGTGATGAAGGAATTGTCACAACTTCCTATTATAATGGATCCATCACACGCAAGTGGAAAATACACTTTGATAGAACCGCTATCACTTGCATCGACTGCGGCAGGTTGCGACGGACTTATGATTGAAGTGCACAACGATCCAGAAAATGCGCTAAGCGACGGGCCACAATCTGTCACTTGCGAAAGATTTAGAACAATAATGAGAAAAGTAAGGAAATTAAGGCAATGTATTCAGTAATAAATGTCAAAAATTACGATCTAATAGTTGGACTTGATGCTTTAAATCAATCGCGCGATTATTTGAAAGATTTTATAAAATCAAAGGCGATTGTTATTACTGACGAAAATGTGGACAAATATCACCACAAAACATTGGATATTTTGCTAGATGAATTGGAGATTGAACATGAATTTTATGTTATAAAACCAGGAGAATCTTCCAAAAGTTTATCAGAGTACGAAAAAATAATGACTTACATGAGTATGTCTTATCACAGAAATGACACTGTGATTGCTTTTGGTGGAGGAGTCGTTGGAGATTTGGCTGGGTTCGTTGCTGCAACTTTTATGCGTGGTATTGATTTCATTCAAATTCCTACGACTGTTTTGTCGATGGTAGATTCATCAGTGGGTTCTAAAACAGGGATTGATTTACCAACTGGGAAAAACTTAATTGGAGCGTTCAAAGATCCAAAGCTTTGCATTATTGATCCACTTTTGCTGAAAACTTTAGACGATTACGTGTTTGAAGATGGTTTCGGGGAAATTATCAAATACGCGATTTGTTTTGATGAAGAATTATTCGACATCATAATGGCTAAAAGATACACTAAACAAAGCGATTTATCGGAAATTGTAGAGATTTGCGTGAGCATCAAAAAAAATATCGTGCTCCAAGACAAATTGGAGCAAAATTTGAGAAGATTATTAAATTACGGGCACACATTGGGACATGCTGTCGAAAAACTGTCCGATTATAATGTTATGCATGGACATGCCGTGGCTTTCGGAATGAAGTGTATGGCGAAAAAATACAGCAAGGATTACGACAGAATATTGGAAGTTCTGAAAATGTATAATTTGGATGAAAATTACGATTATTCTGTGGATGATTTGTATAAAGTTAGCCTACGTGATAAGAAAAACACAAAAGATATGATTAGTTTGATAGTTTCCGAAGAAATCGGAGACTGTACGTTTTTGAGTATGAACAAATCGGATTACAAAAAGGTTTTGAGTGATATTTATGAAGATTAAAACGGACAATTTACAAGGAACAGTGGAAGCTATATCTTCCAAATCATTTGCGCACAGGTTTTTGATTTTAGCAAGTATTGCAGATAACGATACAACAATTATCATTAATGAATTCTCAAACGATATAATGACAACTATTGATTGTTTGAGAAATTTGGGAGTTGAAATCGATATAAACGAAAATGAAGTTACAGTTCATCCTTCGTTTTTTCAAAAAGATGTGTCCGATATCAATGTAAATGATTCGGGTTCAACTTTGAGATTTTTGCTTCCATTGGTTAGTTTCTTATCTCAAAAAACAAACGTAAAATGCACTGGAAGATTACAGGATAGGCCGATAAAAGAATTGATGGATCAATTGAAATTATCAGGGCTTACTTTTAGTGACGATAAACTTCCTTTTACAGTTGATGGAACTTTTCACAAAATTGATTTCGAATTTCCTGGAGATGTATCCAGCCAATATATTTCTGCGATTATGATGATTGCACCACTTATTGGTGGCTGTGAAATCAAATTGACATCACGACTTGAATCTACTGGATATATCAAAATCACACAAGAATGTTTGAGATTATTTGGAGTAGATTCCGAGATTTTATTTGATAAAGTCATCGTAAAACCAGGGGCTTTAAAATCACCAGGAGAAATTATCGTAGAAGGAGACTGGTCAAACGCAGCGTTTTTCTTGTGTGCAAATGAATTAGGTGCAGATATAAACGTTCAGAACTTAAACATGGTCTCAGTTCAAGCAGACAGAAAAATAGTTGAATTATTAGAAAAAATAAATAAAAACAGAGATTACTGTGAAATAGATATATCACAAACACCAGATTTATTTGTGATTTTGGCAGTAGTTTTGTCTCAAAAATGCGACAAATCAGTCTTAAAAAACGCTAAAAGATTGAGACTCAAAGAATCGGATAGAATTCAATCAACTTACGATATGTTAAAATCATTCGGTGTAAACTGTAAAATAGAGGGAGATAATCTCATAATACACAAATCAGAAATGAAACCTGCTGTTGTAAATTCTTGTGATGACCACAGAATTGTAATGGCAGCAGCAATAGCATCTATGGTTACCAAAGAAGTTGAAATTAAAGATTGGCAATCTGTGAAGAAATCTTATCCATCATTTTTTGAAGAAATAGAAAGGTTGGGTAGCGATGTCATCGATAGGTAAATTAGTTAAGTTAACCGTGTGGGGAGAGTCGCATGGCTCGATGATTGGTGGCGTGATTGACGGAATTGATCCAGGAGTCAAAATCGACCACGAAAGATTGAGAGCACACATGAAAAGAAGATCTCCCGGAAAATCCAACACGACACTTAGAAAAGAATCAGATGAAGTTGAGTTCGTATCGGGGATTTTGAACGATACAACTACGGGTGCTCCATTATCTTTTATTATAAAAAACTCAGATCATCACTCAAAAGATTATTCAAATATTTATAATACTCCAAGACCATCACATGCAGACTATCCTGCAACTGTTAGATACAATGGTTTCAACGATATCAATGGAAGTGGACATTTTTCTGGAAGATTGACAGCAGTCATTAATGTGGCAGGATTTATCGCACAAGAAATATTAAAGGAACACGATATATATGTGTTCAGCCATTTGTATTCACTGGGAGATATTGTGGACGAAAGATTTGATAATTTAATCTTTACAGACTACAGTAATTTGAAGAATAAAAAAGTCGAAGTAATAAACGATGAAATAATCGATAAAATTGATGGCAAAATAGAAGAGTTGAGAGATAGAAAAGATTCCGTTGGCTCAAGTGTCGAAACTGTTGTGTATAATTTGAGAGCGGGAGTTGGAGATACGCTTTTTGATTCGATTGAATCTAGATTGTCACAAAGCTATTTTGGAATTGGAGCAGTAAAATCGGTTGAATTTGGATTGGGCAAATCATTCGACAAATCAAATGCATCTGTTGTGAATGACTGCTATTATATAGAAAACGAACAAATCAAAACCAAAACGAATTTCAACGGTGGAATACTGGGAGGAATTTCGACGGGAATGCCGATAATTTCCTTGGTTACGTTCAAACCACCAGCATCGATAGGAATAACACAAGATACAGTTGATTTGAGAAGTAGAACGAATACTACGTTGACTGTTGAAGGAAGACACGACCCAAGCATTGGAATCAGAGCCGTAAGCGTGATGGAGTCAATCACTGCATTTGTGATTTACGATTTGTTAAAGGAGTACGGATGGAAAAATTTAGAAAAGAAATAGATAAAATTGATTCTGAAATCGCTAGATTATTAGAGAAAAGATTTGAGATTTGTTCTGAAATTGGCGATTTTAAAACAAAGAATAATATTGAAACAGAAGACAAATTGAGAGAAAAGGAAATTTTTGAAAAAATAGAACAAACAAATTTTAAATACCGCAACAATATAAAGGAAGTTGAATCCAAAATTTTACTAGAATCAAAAAAAATTCAGGATAATTTGAAATGAAATACGGATTATTAGGAAAATCTTTAAAGCATAGTTATTCCAAAGAAATTCACGAACTATTAGGATACTACAAATACGAATATTTTGAAGAAGATGATTTGGATAAATTTTTCAAAAGAAAGGATATCAATGGAATCAATATAACTATTCCGTACAAGGAAGACGTCATAAAATACTTGGACGAAATGAGTGAAGATGCGAAGAAAATCGGATGCGTAAATACGATTAAATTTTCTGATACTATCAAAGGATATAACACCGACATCGACGGAATGGAGTATATGATTTCTAGAATTATCGATTTGAAAGGTAAAGAAGTCGTGATTTTAGGTGATGGTGCGACTAGCAAAACAGCCGTAGAGTGCGCGAAAAGACTTCAGGCAAGAACTATTAAAGTGATTTCACGAAAAGGTGAGCATAAGTTTGAAGATATAGATTATTACAAAAAATGCGACGTTTTAATCAACGCAACTCCAGTGGGAATGTATCCGAACAATTTGAAATCCGTTATAAAATTAGGGAAAATCAGACCAAAAGCTGTGTTCGATGTGATTTATAATCCGAACAAAACTTCTCTTTTAATGGATTGCGATAGACTTAAAATTCCAAACGACAATGGTTTGCGAATGCTGGTGTATCAAGCTGTCAAAGCTTGTGAGATTTTTACTTCTAAAAAAATAGACGATGATGTTGTAGAAAATATCGTACAGAAAATTAGAACGAAAAATATGAATATTGCACTGGTTGGAATGCCTGGAAGTGGTAAAAGTACAGTTGCTAAAATCATCGCAAAAAATACTGACAAGAAACTTGTGGATATCGACAAAATCATCACGCAAAGATATGGAAATATTAATGATATATTTGCAGTACAAGGCGAAAAATATTTCAGGAAAATAGAGTCTGAAGTTTTAGAAGAATTTTCCAAAGAAAAGAACTTGGTTATCGCAACTGGTGGAGGGACTGTAACTGTGAAGAAGAATTTTTATTATCTTCACCAAAATTCAGTTGTTTATTGGATTGACAGACCGAACAGTAAATTATCCAGAAAAAACAGGCCGATTTACAAAACGAATACTATGCGTGAGATTAGACAAAACAGGAATTATTTGTATCGAAGATTCAGCGATAAATATTTCAACAATTACAACGCAAAAACAACTGCCAAATTAATCGTGGAGGATTTCAATGAAACTATATATTATTAATGGACCCAATTTAAATATGCTTGGCATAAGAGAACCTGAAATTTATGGTAAGCTGACATTACAAGACATTGAATCCAAGATAAAATTATACTGCGCGAAAAATCAAATAGATGTAGAGTTTTATCAGTCAAATCACGAGGGAGAAATCGTGGATATTATTCAAAGTGCTTACAAAAAAGCAGACGGAATAATCATAAATCCTGCGGCATATACGCATACATCTGTTGCTATTTTAGATGCATTGAAAGCTGTAGATGTAGATACAATTGAGGTGCATTTGTCAGATGTTGATGAAAGAGAGGATTTCAGAAAATTTTCTTATGTATCACTTTTTGCAAAAAAAGTTATCAAAGGAAAAGGAGCAGATGGATATATTGAGGCTATCGATTTTTTCTTAAATAGAATATAATATAGGTATGAAAAATCAAGGAGGAGCAATGGACGAATTACAAAAACGTGGTTTATTTAATGAACACGGAGATATTGAATTATCAAAGAGAAAAATAATTAATGGCAATACTACTAATTTGAACGATTTTAACAACATAAAATACTCTTGGACAAGTGAATGGTACAGACAAGCGATGAATAACTTCTGGATTCCAGAAGAAATCAACTTGAATCAAGACATTAAAGATTACAGAAATTTATCGGAAGACGAAAAGATTGCTTACGACAAGATTTTATCGTTTTTGATTTACTTGGATAGTTTACAAACTGCACAACTTCCAAATTTGGAAGCATACATCACTGCTAATGAAATAAACTTGTGCTTATCTATTCAAGCATTCCAAGAATCTATTCACTCACAATCTTACAGTTATATTTTGGATACCATTTGTTCTCCAGAAGAAAGAACAGACATTTTGTACCAATGGAAAGATGATGAGTTTTTGTTAGAAAGAAATAGATTTATTGGAGATCAATATAACGACTTTTTTGAAGAAAAAAGCGAACGAAACTTCATGAAAGCTCTCATCGCAAATTATATCTTGGAAGGAATTTACTTCTATTCCGGATTTATGTTCTTCTATAATTTGGGAAGAATGGGCAAAATGCCAGGAACTGTACAAGAAATCAGATACATTAATAGAGATGAAAACACTCATTTGTGGTTGTTCAGATCTATGATTTTAGATTTGAAGAAAGAACGTCCAGAATTATTTACTGAAGAAAAAAATGCACAATACAAAGAAATGATAAAACAAGGTTCAGAAGCTGAAATTGAATGGGCAAAATACGTTATCGGTGAAAAAATCCAAGGGTTGTCTATCAAAATGGTTGAAGATTACATCAAATACTTGGGTAATTTGAGATCAACAGGACTTGGTTTTGGAGTTATCTATCCAGGTTACGAGAGAGAAATTCCTTCAATGAAATGGGTAAGCGAATATTCTGACCCAAATAAAATCAAGACAGATTTCTTCGAAGCAAAACCATCAGCTTATTCTAAGTCAGCGATAATAGAAGACGATTTATAAAATATACCCGGCATTTTTATACAGGAAATGCCGGATTATTTAATTTAAGCATATGAAAATACAATTAGAAGACAAAAGATATCAAAAAGAGTGCGTAGATATTTTTACGATATTTGATTCCAAACAAAATCTAGAATTTGGTGAAAGTGATTTTGTCGTAGGAAAAGATTACGTGAAAAAAGAGAAAACTTATCCATTTACTACAAGATTAGAATTAAAAAGAATACTCTATACCATATTTTCAAGAAGATACAATTATACAAATGATTGGGGAATATTAACTGGAACGAAACCCTCTAAGATTTTAAAAAATCATACAGACGAAGAATTAAAACAAATGTATTTAATTAATGATGAGAATTTGAAATTACTTAGAGATATCGACGAGGTTCAGTCTAGCATAGATTTTGATGAGAAAAACTACAACATTTACATCAATATTCCGTTTTGCCCAAGCAGATGCGATTATTGTTCTTTTCCTACTATTGTTTACAAAAATAACGACAGAAGAGAAGAATACCTAGGGTATCTAATAAAAGAAATAACCGAAGTCTCAAAAAGTATCGACAAATACAAAATCAAAACAATTTATGTTGGAGGTGGAACTCCGACAAGCTTGGACTACACAATGCTTGAAAAATTATTGAAAGTTATTACCAACTGTTTTGTCTCTGAAAACTTGCTTGAATACACATTTGAAGCGGGACGAGAAGATAGCTTGGACTTTTACAAACTAAAGTTGTTAAAAAAGTACAACGTCACAAGAATTAGCTTGAATCCACAAACATTTAATGAAAAAGCACTGAAAGCTATGGGAAGAATTCAAAATAATGAGAACTTGCTTGATTTGTACACTCAAGCCAAAAACTTGGGATTTGTGATAAATATGGATTTCATACTTGGATTATTGTACGATGATGTGAAAAATACAGAAGAAAATCTGGAAATTTTAAAAGAACTACAACCTGATAATATAACTTTTCATACACTGTCGATAAAAAAAGGAAGTAAATACTCACAACAATACGACAAGGGAAATTTTAAAGAAAATATTGCTGAGAAACAAATGCAATTGATAAAAAAATGGACATTTCAAAATAATTACCGTCCGTATTATTTATATCGTCAGAAAAATATTCTGAATAACATGGAAAATATAGGATATTGCAGAGATATTCCTTCCAGATACAATATCGTAATCAATGAAGAATTAGAAAGCATAATAGGATTTGGAATGACTGCTAATTCTAAAATCATAAAAGATGATATAATAAAATACACAAACTACAAAAATTTAAGAGATTATTCAGAAAAATTAGACGAAATAATAAAAAGAAAGGTGGAAATCATCAATGGGTGAACTAAAGAAAAGAGAAGAATTCAAATCGGATAAAAGTAGAGTTTTCCAAACTATAAAAGATAGATTGTTAGACAATTCAAAACCAACGGGAGTTGAAAATCAGTACGTAATAGATAACTTGGGAGTTACAATGACCTACACTATAAAAGAAATCGTTGAAAACGAAAAAATGTATATTGATTTAAATTCCAAAAGCATAGATGGATATTTGAATTTTGATTTTGGAGATACAAATTCAGGAAGTTTTGTGGATGTTGATATGAAACTTCACAACAAATCATTATTCGGCGGATTGATGAATTTCGTAATGGATGCGGAAAAGCTAGAGAATAAATTAGTGTATGAATTGAAAAAAGAATTGGGAGAATTGTAGAACTTCAATGTTTTTAATTGAATAATATATGACATAGTCCTCATGATTGTAATTCAAAATTTCTTGTTTTGGATAACTTTCATGGGGATTTTTTGGTTTTATAATGACAATTTTTTCTAAATCTAGTCAAAAGTACTTCAAATATTACAAAAATGTAATATTTTAGACTGTTGTACTCAATTAACAAATGAAATTAAAATTTGCTGTAACCTTTTTGTAACCCTTAATTTTCAAGCATTTAACAATTTTAAAATTTGAGCGAATAGATACAAAGAGTTCTAATGAAAACAAATATCGTTTAAATGGGCAAAAATATGTTCCTTTTTCTTGAATTATTTTTCTGGGTTTAATAAAATAGCCGGGTAGTAAAAAATAAACACAAAAAAATCTAAAAAAGAAAGAGGAGATACAAATGAATTTTAGAAAGTTAATTTTAAATTCTTCGGTTGTCATTATGACAAGTTTATTAGCATTTGTACCATCAAATTCACAAGCAAAAGATTTAAACAATGTTAAAGTAGAACAAAAATCAAGTGAAAATATACAATCAAAAAAATATTGGATAAATGATGATACAGATTTGTTTAAGGAAGAAAATGAACATAGTAAAATAATCGAAGTATTGGAACAAGGTGACAATGTAAAAGTTGAAAAAATCGGAGAAGTTTTTGCGAAAGTAAATTTCACAAGAGATGACAAAAAATTCGAAGGTTTTATTTTCAAATCATATTTGTCAGAAAAAGAAGTTAAACCAGATCCAAACAAATTTGAAGGATGGGTTAACGAAGAAACTAAAGTTTTCGATTCAAAAGAAAAAGAAGCAAAAGAATTGGGAGTAATCGACAAAGACTCAGAAATCAAAGGTCATATCGATGAAGATAATTTGAGAATTACTTATTTCGGAAGAACTGCTTATATTGTTACAAAGAATACAACAAAGGAGTCTCCAGCAGATAGAGACAAAAGATTAGCAAAAGAAAGAAAAATCCAAGCTCAAAAACTTGCAGAAAAAAGAAAAAAAGAACAAGAAGAAAGAGCTAAGAAGGAAAAACAACAAGCACAATCAGCTCCTCAAAATGTTTCAGGAAGAACTATCACAATGAGATCTACTGCTTATACTTCAGATCCTGCAGAAAATGGTGGATATTCTACAACTGCAATGGGAACGGCAATTAGATATGGTGTGGCAGCTGTGGATCCTAGAGTTATTCCATTAGGAACTAGATTGTACATTGAAGGTTATGGATACGCTAGAGCAGAAGATACTGGTGGAGCTATTAAAGGAAATAGAATCGACTTAGTATTTGGTTCAAAATCTCAAAGCAATAATTGGGGAAGAAGAACTGTTAGAGTTACAATTTTAAACTAATTAAATATTATTACTACGATTAATGAAGGCGATGAATTTCATCGTCTTTTTTGATTGACAAATACATAAGATATGATATAATAAAAAGTTTTGTTATTGAATTAAGTTTGTGATTAAGCTATAATATATAGTGAGGTGATAGTATGTTTAAAATAGGCGATAAGATTGTTTATCCTATGCACGGTGCAGGCATAATTACCGAAGTACAAAATAAAGAGGTCTTGGGAGTTAAAAAAGATTATTATATTTTGAAAATGCCAATGGGGGAAATGAAAATCTCGATACCTGTAGATAAGATAAATGATATGGGAATAAGATTTGTTGCAGAAGAAGAAACTATTCATTCTTTAAGAGATATTTTAAAGAATAGTGAAGTTGATTTTCCTTCAAATTGGAATAAAAGGTACAAAGAAAATCTCGAAAAATTGAGAACGGGAGATATAAAAGAAACTGCTATTGTGTATAAGGGTTTGTATGAATTAGATTATTCAAAAGGCCTATCCATGATTGAAAAGAAAGTACTTAATACCTCCAGAAAAATGCTTATTAGCGAAATAGCAAGTGGTTTGAATATTAAACCATCAGAAGCTGAAAGCATGGTGAACGAATTAATCGATTTAGATTAAAATATTTGTGAAAGGAGAAATGATTTGTTCAGACGAGGGATGTCAATACTGATATCTATCATCGGAGCTATTTTAGGAATTATATTTACTAATGTTATTTTCAGTAATTTTATTGAAAAATCAACTAGTGTTATTATTAAGATAGTCGCTATGATTGTAGCGGCAGTCGTATTTGGATTCATATTTTATGCTTTGGCTCCGAAATTCATATCAGTAGAATTAAAATTGATAGAATCTATTGAAGATTCTCTTAAAAAGTTCTCTCTGGTCGATATTGTTATAGGGACAATTGGTCTTGTGGTAGGGCTGATATTAGCTTTTTTGATATCACAACCGTTGTTAAAATTAAATATTCCAGGGATAGGAACTGTATTGACTGTTATTTTTGAAATTGTGTTTTATATTGGAATGGGATTTTTGGGAGCAAAACTTGCTCTTAATTATCACGATGATTTTCTTGCATTTTTCGATAGAATCAAAACCAAAGAAAAACCAAATCTCAAATTTTCAAGCAAAGATAGCAAAGTTAGACCTAAAATCGTAGACACTTCTACTATTATTGACGGTAGAATTATAGATATATTGAAGACGGGATTTTTGGAAGGAAATTTAATAATTCCAATATTTGTCATCGAAGAACTTCAACATATCGCAGATTCGGATAATTATTTGAGAAGGCAAAAAGGGAGACGTGGATTGGATATTTTAAAAACTATGCAAACTGAGTACAAGGACAAGGTTAAAGTGGTTGACAAGAGATATCCTAATATTGACAAAGTCGATTCAATGCTTGTGAAAATGTCAGAAGAATTGAATGCAAATTTACTTACGAACGATTATAATTTGAATAAGGTCGCAGACTTGCAGGAAGTTTTCGTGTTCAACATAAATGATTTGGCAAATGCTATGAGACCTGTTTTTGTAGCAGGTGAGCCGATTAATGTGTCAATCATCAAAGAAGGACGTGAAAATAATCAAGGTATAGGCTACTTAGACGATGGTACCATGATTGTAGTGGAAGATGGCAAAAAATATTTGGGACAAGTTATTGAATGTACTGTTACAAGTGTTCTTCAAACTTCTGCAGGAAAAATGATTTTTGCAAAGAAATCTGAGGGAAAAGATTAGTAGTTATATATTTTATTTATTATTTGAACTTATTAGAGAACTATTTGTGTAGTTCTCTTTTTTATTGCAATGGCAAATCTTTTTAATTAAATTGATTTTTTGATATAATAATAATGAGGTGTTATATGGATAAATATATTTCAGCTATTATAACTGCGGCTGGATCCTCTCAAAGAATGAATAAAAAAATTCCAAAACAATTTTTGAAAATAAAAGACAAAATGATTTTGGAGATGACTTTGGATGTGTTTCAATCAATTGACGAAATTAAAGAATTCATTCTTGTAATTAGAGAAGAAGACGAAGAATTTGTACGAAATTTTATAAAGGATAAAAATTACAGAGATATAGTAATCGCTATCGGTGGAGACACAAGAGAAAAATCTACATACAATGGCTTGAATAAAGTAAATGAAAATTGTGATTTGATAATAAGCCATGATGCAGCAAGACCGTTTATTAGACGTGAAAAAATACTTGAAGCCATCGAATCTATCGGCGACTATGATGGACTTGTTGTGAGCGTTGGAGCTAAGGATACCATAAAATATGTTGACGATGATATGAGAGTTGTTAACACTCCTAATAGATCACACTTGTATATGGCGCAAACTCCACAAGTTTTCAAGTATAAGTCTATCAAAGATGCATACAAATTAGTATTTGACGAAAAAATAAATGTGACAGACGATTCATCTTTACTTGAAATCGTCGGTAAAAAAGTTAAAATAATTAAGGGCGATTATTCCAATATCAAAATAACAACACAAGAAGATTTGCTATTTGGAGAGTTAATTGCTAGAAAGAGAGAAAACGAATGAGAATAGGTTTTGGGTTAGATGTACACAAACTTGTTGAAGATAGAAAATTGATATTAGGCGGAGTTGAAATTCCACACGACAAGGGACTTTTGGGTCACAGCGATGCAGATGTTTTGATTCACGCAATAATGGATTCGATCTGTGGTGCACTTTGTTTGGGAGATATCGGCAAATTATTTCCAGACACTGATATGAAATACAAAGACATTGATTCCAGAGTTTTGCTCAGGAAAGTTTTTGAAATCATGGATGATATGGGTTATGAAGTTGGAAATATTGATTCTACGATTTCTTGCCAAAAACCTAAACTTAGAGATTACATTGATACAATGCGTGAAAATATTGCACAAGATTTGCACACTAATACTTTTAACATTTCAGTCAAGGCAACTACAACAGAACAACTTGGCTTTGAAGGCAGATGTGAAGGCATTACAGCTAACAGTGTCTGCATATTAAATAAAAAAGCTTTATAGGTGATAATATGAATTTTCGAAGAAAAATAGCAATAGATTTGGGAACTGCGTCTGTTCTTGTGTATTTGCCAAACAAAGGAGTCGTATTAAACGAGCCTTCAGTTGTGGCGATGAATAGTTTTAATTCCAAAATAATATCTGTTGGAAAAGATGCTAAGAAAATTTTGGGGAGAACTCCAGGAAATATTGTCGCTAAGAAACCACTAAAGGATGGCGTGATCGCAGATTTTAATTCAACAGAAAAAATCATTTCTTATTTGCTCAGAAAAACTTTGGGCAAATCACTAATCAGACCAGAGGTTTTGATTTGCGTTCCAAGTCAAATCACACAAGTTCAAAGAAGAGCTGTCATTCAAGCTTCAAAATACGCTGGAGCGTACAACACATATTTAATAGAAGAACCGTTAGCCGCAGCTATAGGCTCTGGAATTGATGTAACAGATGCAAGAGGTAATATAGTTGTAGATATCGGTGGAGGAACTACAGATGTTGCGGTGATTTCTATGGGAGGAATTGTAATTAATAAATCAATTCCTGTTGCAGGCGATGAGTTTGACAAAAAAATTCAAGATTTTGTCCAAACAAAATACAATATGATAATTGGGGAATCCACTGCGGAAAAAGTTAAAATAAATGTAGGCAGCGCATATCCTAGAGATGATGGTGAGTTGTACGAAATCAAAGGTAGAAATCTGGTAAATGGATTACCAATGCACATTTACGTTTCATCAAAAGATATTTCAGTTGCATTGAAAAAGCCAATCGACAAAATCGTAGACACTGTCCAAGAAGTTTTGGAACAAACTCCGGCTGAATTAGCGGCGGATGTTTACGAAAGAGGAATCATTATGAGTGGCGGTGGATGTCTACTGAAAGGATTGGATAAATTAATTTCTGAAAGAATTGGTGTGAACGCTAGGATTGTAGATGGTCCAATCACGGCAGTTGTTAGGGGAACTGGTAAATCATTAATGTGGATGGATAAATTAAAAGAAGACAGTGATTCTCATCAAGATTTGAGAAGAAAAGTAATTGTTAGCAGGATGAGATAAAATTGTAATTATTACAAATTGTATTCATTGTTTGTTAACGATGTGATATAATATATGTATAAAATAAAATAGGGGGTATTTTGATATGAAAATGATGACACAAGCAAATTTACAATCAGCATTTGGAGGAGAATCTCAAGCAAGAAATAGATACAACATTTGGGGGAATAAAGCTGAAAAAGACGGTTTTAAAAATGTTGCAAGATTGTTCAACGCTACAGCTGACGCTGAAAAAATCCACGCTGCATTACACTTTGATGCATTAAAAGATGTTCACGGTGATTTCGCAGTAACTAGCATGGCTGGTTTCGGAATTGGAAGCACTTCTGAAAACTTAGAAGGAGCTAGAAACGGAGAAATCTTCGAAGCAACTGAAATGTACCCAGCTTACATAGAAGTAGCTGAAATGCAAGAAGAAAAAGAAGCAGTAAGAGCTATGAGATTTGCTGTAGAAGCAGAAAAAGTTCACGCTGAAAGATTCGGAAAAGCAAAAGAATTCGTTGACGGTGGAAAAGACTTAGAAGTAGAAGAAATATTACTATGCCCAGTATGCGGATACATAGGATTTGAAAAAATCGATGCATGTCCAATTTGCGGATGCAAATCCGAAAAATTCATAGAATATTAATTTTTTGATATAAGCCGGGTAATACCGGCTTATATTTTTAAAATCTGGAGGAAATTATGGTAGAGAAAAAGGTTTGTATAACAAACGAGATAGGACTTCACGCAAGAGCTGCATCCAAATTTTTGAATGAAGCAGTAAAATACAATTCTAATATTGAATTCATAAAAGACAATAAAACATACAGTGCTAAAAGTATTATAAGCATTTTGTCATTATCAGCGCACAAAGGATGTGAGCTTATTTTAAGATGCGATGGTGAAGATGAGCAATTGGCACTTGAAAAATTAAGCGAATTAATTGAAAACGGATTAGATTATTAAAATAGAGTGTGAAAATGTTTTTACGAACAAACAGTGCTATGAGCGTTTAATTTTGCGAAAAATTAGTGATAATTTATGGTATCATATAATTAAAGAAGCATAGATGGGAATGATTAATTTGGTTTTTTTGGATAAATTTTTTAATATGATCAACACACTAAGATTTTTGGATATCATAGATATCGCTATAGTTGCGGTCTGTATTTACAAACTATATATGATGATAAAAGAAACAAGAGCTGAACAACTCGTAAAAGGACTTGTAATCATATTTATTTTTGTAAAAATTAGTGATTCGTTGAAATTATACACTGTAAACTGGGTTTTGGAGAACATGATGACGGCTTTGGCTATTATGATAATAGTGGTATTCCAGCCTGAACTTAGAAAAATTTTGGAAACAATAGGTAGAAGTAATATTTTGACCAAATCATTTGCAGATATCAGAGGAGAAAAAGTGGATAAGTGCGTGGAAGAAATTGTACACGCTGTATTTTCACTTTCAAGACAAAGAATTGGTGCATTGATTATTTTTGAGAGAAGTACAGGTCTTGGAGACGTTGTAGAAACAGGCACAGTTTTAAATTCTGCGATTTCTAGCGAACTTTTGATAAATATATTCATACCTAATACTCCACTTCATGATGGTGCGGTTGTAATCAAAAATGATACTATCAAAGCGGCGGCATGTTTTTTGCCATTGTCCACAGAACAATCCATATCCAAGGAATTGGGAACAAGACACAGGGCAGCTATAGGAATGAGTGAAAAAAGTGATTGTTTGGCACTTATAGTTTCAGAAGAAACAGGTGGTATTTCAATAGCTGAACACGGTAAAATCAACAGATACGTTGATGAACCAACTCTAACAAAGATTCTGACAAAATTATACAATGATCAAGATTCTTATATTTTCAACAGAAAGGAAATAGAAGATGAAAGATAAATTAAAGAATAGTTCATACTTAAAAAATATTGACTTCAAAGGATTTTATTCAAATAATCTTATAATCAAAATAGTCTGTCTTTTTTTGGCTATATTTTTGTGGTCTTTTGTAATGGGAAATAAAAACCCCGTAGTAACAAAAGATATTCCAGTAGTAAACGTTGAATATCGAGGCGTAGATAAGTTAAGAGAAAATGGAAGAGTGATAATATCACCGAAAACTCCTACAATATCTATGCGTGTGGAGGGAAGAAGAAACACAATCACTAAAATGAAAAATTCGGAAATAAAAGCTTTTGTAGATGTTAAATCTATAAAAGTTGATTCTGAAACATTACCCGTAGAGATAAGCCTTCCTCAAGGAGTTAACGTAGCAGATCAATCTGACGAAACTATTTTGGTGAAGACAGAAACAGTTGATACTGTTAAATTTCCTATAAGAATAATGAAGGTAGGAGATTTGCAGGAAAATGTAGAAATTGATTCTATTAAATTAGATCCAAAAGATATAAAAGTATCTGGAGCTAAGACGTATCTCAACTCAATTGATTACGCATCAGTTAAAATTGATCAATCAAATATTGACAAGGATATCAACTTAGATTTACCGATTAATCTAAGCTTAAAAGACGACACTACAAGATCATACTTGACAAAATCATCTGAAAGCTGCAAAGTAATAATCGATGTATTGCTTAAAAAAGATGTTGAAATCAAACCGGTTGTGACTAATATTCCAGACGGGTTGAAAGTCAAGAAAGTTACATTCAGTAGACCGACAGTAAAGATAAAAGGACAAGATGATATTATAAAATCACATTCAAATATAACAACAAAAGCCATAGATTTAAAAGGTTTTAAAGAGGGAGAAAACACAGTAGATGTAACATTGGACTTACCGCAATCAATTGTACTTGCAGAAGGCTCCAACGGAAGAATCACAGCAACAGTTGTCCTGGAAAAATAATATGAAAACTAAAAACAAAATCCCATTAATAACAATTGTACTAGGTGTAATTCTAACAGTAATTTCATTTTATATGGAAAGAGTAGCTGAAACATTACCGGATTTTCCAAAATTACTGAGCCAAGTTGTATTTTTCTCATTGCCAATCACATCTTTTATTGGTGTGTACTTTTCAAATAAAACTGAAAATTTAAAAATTTAATAATAAACACATTGTTCTTGTTACCGATTACAAGTTTTATGTTTATAAAAAAGCGAGTGCAAACTCGTTTTTTTATTTGAAAAAGATACACATTTTAATTGATTTTTACATTATGTGTTATAATTAGATTATAAAAATAGAGGGGGATATTGATGGGAAAATATTTCGGAACTGACGGTATAAGAGGCGTTGCAGGCGAAGATTTAACTGTTGAATTAGCTTATAAGCTTGCGAGAGCAGCTTGTTATAAATTAAAAGATGTAGATAATAAATTAATTGTTATAGGAAAAGATACTAGAATTTCTGGGGATATGTTGGAAGCAGCTTTGATTAGTGGAATTACTAGCATGGGTTTTGATGTTTACAGATTAGGAGTAATTCCTACACCAGCTGTGGCGTATTTGACTAGATTTTACAATGCTTGTTGCGGGATAGTGATTTCTGCAAGCCACAATCCTTACGAATTTAATGGAATAAAATATTTTTCGAATGAAGGTTTCAAATTAAAAGATAGTCTTGAAGAAGAAATCGAATATTTGATTGATCATCAAGATGAAATTAACGTAAAAATTACAGGAGAAAATGTAGGTAGAGTTTATGAAGAAGAATGCGCAAAGGATACATATATCAATTATCTTTTGAGCAGGGTTGATTTGGATTTGACTGGTGTGAAGGTGAGCTTGGACTGTGGTTATGGAGCTACTTCTGAAATCGCACCAATTATTTTCAATAGATTAAATGCTGATGTGACTGTTACAAATACAGAATACGACGGAAAGAATATCAACTTCAAATGTGGCTCGACAAATCCTGAAGTTATAAGTAATTTGGTAAAAATTTCTGAATCTGATATGGGATTTTCATTTGATGGAGACGGGGATAGGTTGATTGCTTGTGATGAAACTGGTGAAATAATGGATGGAGACCACGTTATTTGTGCAGTTGGACATTTCTTAAAAGAAAACAACAAGCTTAAGAACAATGCAGTTGTAGGAACTGTTATGACTAATATCGGCCTTATCAAAAGCTTGAAAGAAGTTGGCGTGGATGTTATTAAAACACAAGTTGGGGACAGATACGTTCTTGAAGAAATGAGAAAAAATGGCTACATTATTGGTGGAGAACAATCAGGACACATTATTTTCATAGAAGATAATACTACTGGTGATGGAATATTATCGGCGATTAAATTAGCGGAAATAGCTGTGAAATCAAAACAAAAACTTTCAGAAATGAACAAATTGATGACTAGTTTCCCACAAGTTTTAGTGAACGCAAAGGTTAATAATGAATACAAAAAAGTGTACAAAGATGATGAAGTAATCAATCAAAAAATAGCTGAACTTGAGCATGAATTCAAAGATGAAGGCAGAGTTTTGATAAGACCTTCTGGAACTGAGCCTTTGATTAGAGTTATGATTGAGGGGGAAAACCAAGAATATTTAGAGAAAAAAGCTATTGAATTAAAAGATTTGATAGAAGAAAGATGTGAGCTAATATGAAAACAATAGCGATTATTTCGGCATTAGAAAGTGAACAAGAGTATTTCAGAGAACAATTTAAGCCTGTTAAAAAGGACAAGTTCAATCACTATGAAATATATGTTTCGGAATTTGAAGGCAAGAAAATTATAAATTGCGTTTGTGGAATTGGAAAAGTAAACTCAGCAGCTTTAACACAAAGAATTATCGATATGTACAATCCGGATTTGGTAATAAATTGTGGTGTGTGCGGTGGATTGGATAAGACTCTTACTTTTGATGAGGTAATTCTTGCAGATAAATTAAAATACCACGACATAAATTTGGATATTTTCAGCGACAATATCCCATACACTGATACTTTTGAAGCTGATAGTGAAACTTTGAAAAAATTAGACGAAATAATGACTCAAGAAAACCTAAAACACAGAATAGGTCTTATTGTAACAGGAGATCAGTTTATATCAACTACTGAAAAACAAGAAGAATTATTCGAAAAATATCACGCGTTGGGAACGGAAATGGAAGGCTGCTCCATTGCTCATACGTGTTATCTTAACGATGTGAAGTTTTTGGTTATAAGAAGTTTGTCCGACTTTGCAGATGACGATGCGGATGATGAATTTTACAATGATTTAGAAACAAAAACAAAGAAGGCTGCGCACAGTGTAGTTGTATTGATCAAAAATATGTAGAGAAGAGCGTAGGATGAATGAGAATTTGTCCTGCGTTTTTATTTTCTTAAAAATGGGCAAAAAAATACATCTGTACGAAACAGATGTATTTTTTCATAATATCAATAACAAAAGGAAACAAAAAAATCACAAATATAATTTGTGATTATGGTCGGGGTGAGAGGATTTGAACCCCCGGCCCCATGGTCCCAAACCACGTGCGCTACCGGACTGCGCTACACCCCGACGTTTTTATTACTTGCTTATCTCAAGTACTTTATTAGTATACGATAGATTTAGATTTATGACAAATCCGTTTATAACTAAATAAAAGGAGATAGGAGCGATTAATTTTAATAATCACACTTTATCTCCTTTTTATTAAACTTTTAAAAATTTTAACTTTTAATTTACATTTTGTTAATATTCGTAGTAATACTTGAATAATTCGTAGATATATTCGTTGTCTTTACATCCACCTAATTCCCTTACAGAGTGCATTGAAAGAATTGCGTTTCCTATATCAATAGATTGAATATCCAAATTAGAAACAGTGATAGGTCCAATTGTGGAGCCTCCTCTTTTATCTGATCTGTTTGTGAATTCTTGGCATGGAATATTTTTATCTAAGCATAATTTTTTAAATATTGAAGAGCTAACAGCATCCGAAGTGTACGCTCCGTTTGCAGCGTATTTTATAACAGGACCGTTGTTGATTAGCGGTCTGTTAGTAGGATCTGCCATTTCTGTGTAATTTGGATGCAAACTGTGTGCTTGGTCTGCGCTTATTAGATAAGAATTGTGCAATACTTCGTAGAAGTTTTTGCTGTTATCTTCGACGATTTTTTTGAAACAATCGCTAAGAAGTGTACTTCCTGCTCCTTGTTTTGTAGAAGATCCGATTTCTTCGTTATCAAAAACCATAGCTAAGGCTAATGTGTTAGTAACATTTGAATCTATCAATGATTTTATAGAATTAAATGCCATTCCCAAATTATCGATTCTTCCTACTGAATAAAATTCGTCGTTTTCTCCGACAAATTCTCCTTTTTGTCTATCGTACAAGAATAAATCAAAATCTAAAATATCTTCTGAATTTATTCCAGTATTTCTTGCCAAAATTTCTTCAAAAGAAATCTTTGAATCTTTTTCTGATAATGCTAAAAGTGGCAAAGTGTCCTTTTGTGCATTGAATTTGTATCCATTATTTACATCTCTGTTCATGTGGATTGCAACGTTAGGAATTATTAATAAATTTTTGTCTACATTGATATGTTTGATTTCAGGTTTGAAAGGATTATCTGATTTCAAAACAACTCTACCAGCTACAGACAATGGACGGTCGAACCATGTGCTTAGTATTGGTCCACCGTAAACTTCGGTATTTAAAGTCAAAAATCCGTCTTTATTTACGATAGAATTTGGTTTTATTCTAAAAGTTGGGCTGTCTGAATGAGACCCAATCAATCTGATATTATCGAAATCAGAACTTCCTTTAAAAGCGATAATTGATGAATCGTTATTTGTTACAAAATATCCTTTGCCATTTTCGATTTTCCAATTATCCTTAAATTTTAATTCAGTAAATCCATTTTCTGTTAGTGTTTTTTTAAAATTATCGATAACATGAAAAACAGATGGACTGTTATCGATAAAACTCATTAATTCTTTTGTTATGTTCATAAAATCACCTCAATAATAGTATACCCAAAAATAAAAATACTTAATAGCAAAAGTTTACAAAAAATATACTTAGTGGTATAATGAAGTTACTTCAGGGCGAGGTTGATTTCCTCACCGGCGGTTATAGTCCGCGAGCATTATGCATGAATTGGTGTAATTCCAATACCGACAGTAAAGTCTGGACGAAAGAAGTAAATGTAATAATTAACATTTAGCCCTAAATATAAGGGCTTTTTTATTTGCCCTTGAAAATCTTAGGAGGTAGGTTATGGAAACCACAAGAAAAAATTCTAGTACTCAAACTATGGTGAAAATCAGTATTTTAGGGGCGATAAGTGCATTGCTTATGATTTTTAAATTCCCTCTACCATTTGCGCCACCATTTATGACAGTGGACATAGGAGATTTGGGAGTATTAATTTCAGGATTTGCACTAGGACCTGTAGCAGGAGTGTTAACTTCTGCAGTTAAGATTTTGTTGAACTTTATAATTAACGGAACAACTACTGGTGGAGTTGGGGAATTATCTAACTTTATATTATCATCAGTATTCGTTGTTGTAGCAAGTTCAATTTACAACAAAGGAAAAAGCAAAAAATCAGCAATCACTGGATTAGTTTTTGGTGTATTGGCCTACACAGTAGTTGCTTGTATTTCTAACTATTTTGTAATTTTCCCATTGTACGGAATTAATTTGGTTGATTTTACAAAAGAGTTTGCAAAAGTAAATTCATTGGCAGGCACTCCATTGATGTTTGTGCTTTTCAGTATCGTGCCATTTAACATTGTAAAAGGGATCATCGTATCTGCAGTTACAATCGCACTTTACAAGCCAATTTCAAGATTTTTGAAAAAATAATCAATAACATACATGTAAAAATTCATAAAATATACAATGACTCATTAATCTAAAATAATGAGTCATTTTTGTTGTTGTTCAGTTGTGATATAATTTATTTGGTGATATTTATGGAATATATTTTAAATGATTTAAAAGATACTGAAAAATTTGGACAACTTTTTGCAAAAGCTTTAAAAAAACAAGATGTTATATCTTTGATTGGTGATTTGGGAGCCGGAAAAACTACTCTTACTAAATCTATTGCTAAAAGTTTTGGGATTGAAGAAAGTGTAACCAGTCCGACTTTTTCATTGGTAAATACATACTACGGTGATGTTGAATTAAATCATATTGATTTGTATAGATTAGAAGATGAGATGGAGATAGAATCATTGGATATTGATGAGTTGTTGTATCCAGAAGGAATTACTATCATTGAATGGGCAAGTCAAGCACAGTCTTATATGCCTAGAAATTTAATTGAAATTTACATTGAAAAAACTGGTGGTGTTTCCAGAAAAATTAGAATTGACGGGAACAACAAAAGAGAAAAAGAAATTATAGAGGAATTAAATGAAAATTTTAGCGATTGATACTTCAACTATGATTAGCTCTTGTTCTTTGATGGAAGATGGACTAATAGTTGGAGATTATAATATAAATCAAAAGAAAACTCACAGCGAAACTTTGGTTTTGATGATTGAGCAAATGCTTGAAAAATTAGATACAGAAATTGAAGATGTGGACGTGTTTGCGGTGTGCAAGGGACCTGGATCTTTTACTGGTCTTAGGATTGGAATGACCACTGCAAAGACTTTTGCACAAGTTTTCGATAAAAAAATCGTCGGCATATCTACCTTGGAAGCTTTGGCTAATATGATTAGCACTGACAAAATCATTATTCCTATTTTGGATGCAAGAGGTGGGAGAGTTTACTACTCGATGTTCACTAACGATTCAAAATTAGAACGTTTGATGGATGATGATTTGATTTATTTTGAAGATTTGGTTGAACAACTTGACGATGATAAGGAATATATTTTCGTGGGAGATGGAGTGTATTCTTTCTTAGATGAAATCAAATCTAAGAAGAACTTCCAACTTGCAAATTCTTCGATGAATAACTGTATTACAAGGTCTATTTGTGACTTGGCAAATAAAACTGAAACATTTGATAGCTATTACACTCTTAGTCCAGATTATGTGAGAAAATCACAAGCGCAACGAGATTACGAAAGAAGACACAGTAATGATAATTAGACAGATGGATTCCTTTGATTTGGATGATGTTGTAGAAATTGAAAGGGAAAGTTTTTCAGATGCTTGGAGCAAAATAGGATACGAAGGTTGTTTAAAAAATGAATGTAATCATTATTATGTCGGAGAAAATAACGGAGAGATTGTAGGAGTTTTTGGGTTTTCAGTAGTTGTTGATGAGGCTGAATTGCAAACAATTTCTGTAAAGAAAAGTTGCAGAAACTGTGGGATTGCAACTGAATTTATAAAATTTATGTTAGATTTTTGCAAAAAGGAAAATGTCAAAAATATTTTCTTGGAAGTTAGAGAGTCTAACTTTGAGGCTATTAATCTTTACACGAAATTTGGATTTCAAAAAAATGGCAGAATTAATGGATATTACGAAACTCCAAAAGAGGACGCATTGAGGATGATGTTGAATATGGATGATATTAAAGAAAATATAATTACACTTGCGATTGAAACGTCTTGTGATGAAACAAGTGTTGCTATTGTCAAAAATGGAAGAGAAGTAATGAGCAATGTGATTTCTTCTCAAATTGATGTACACAAAAGATATGGCGGGGTGGTTCCAGAAGTTGCGAGCCGCCTTCACTTAGAAGCAATGAACTCTATCTTGCAACAATCTTTGGACGAAGCAGGTTTATCATTGAAAGATATTGATGTAATTTGCGTTACAAAAGGTCCCGGACTTATTGGAGCACTATTAGTTGGGATTTCTTGTGCAAAATCATTGAGCTATTGTTTGAAGAAGCCTCTTGTAGGGGTAAATCACATGCAAGGCCACATTTGTGCAAACTACATTAGCCACAAAGAATTAGAACCACCATTTATTTCGTTGGTTGTATCTGGTGGCCACACTTATTTAATAGATGTTGTGGATTATCAAGATTACGAAATAATTGGCTCTACAAGAGATGACGCTTGTGGTGAAAGCTATGATAAAGTTGCACGTGCGTTGGGATTGGAATATCCAGGTGGGCCTGTTATTGACAGGCTTGCAAAACAAGGAAATCCAACAGCGATAGATTTTCCAAGAGTAATGCTTGAAAAAGACAGCTACGATTTTAGTTTTAGTGGATTGAAAACGGCTGTTCTAAATTATTTGAACAATAAAAATCAAAAAAACGAAGAAATAATAAAAGAAGATGTTGCAGCATCTTTCCAAGAAGCTGTCATAGATGTTTTGGTTGAAAAATCTTTTAGATTATTAGAAGAAAAAAATCAAAAAACTTTCGTACTAAGTGGTGGAGTAGCAGCAAATTCTAGATTAAAAGAGAGAGTTTTGGAAAAAGCAGAAGAAAAAGGAATACAAGTGTATTTTCCAGATAAAATCTTGTGCACAGATAACGCTGCAATGATTGCAACTGCGGGATACTATGATTATATCAACGGAAAACAAGATGGACTTGATTTGAAAGTTTATCCTAATTTAGAATTATAAAATGTAGCTATAAAATTAAATATTAACATTAAAAAAGGAGTTCTCACTTTAAAATGAGGACTCCATATTTTTTATTCAACTGTTACTGATTTTGCTAAGTTACGTGGTTTATCTACATCTAAGCCTTTTTTCAAAGAAGTATGATATCCCAACAATTGTTCAGGAACTACTGAAAGTATCGGATACAATAATTCTAAAGTTTTAGGAATGAAGATGATTTCTTCTGAGAAATCTTTCATATTGTCATTTCCTTCAACTGTGATTGTGAATACTTTCGCTCCTCTTGTCACAACTTCTTGAACATTTGAAATTGTCTTTTCAGCTAATTTTGATTGTGTAATAACTGATAATGCTGGAGTGTTTTGTTCTATCAAAGCGATTGAACCGTGTTTTAATTCTCCTGCAGGGAATGCTTCAGTGTGAATGTAGGAAATTTCTTTTAATTTTAAAGCTCCTTCTTTTACACTCAAGAAGTCCAATCCACGTCCGATAAAGAACATCGATTTATCTTCCTTGATAGCTTCAGCTATTTTTTCAGTTATTGATTCTGATTTTAGTGTTTCATCTATTTTTTCAGGCATTGTTTTTAATTCTTCGATGTATTTTGAATATTCAGAATCTTCAATTGTGCCTAATTTCTTTGCGAAATCCAAAGCCAACATTATCACTGTAACCAATTGTGAAATGTATGCTTTAGTACTGGCTACTGCAATTTCTGGACCTGCCAAAGTGTAGATAACCTTGTCAGCTTCTCTTGCTATTGATGAGCCAACTACGTTTGTAACTGCCAAGATTTTTGCACCTTTGTTTTTGGATTCTCTAAGAGCTGCCAATGTATCAGCAGTTTCTCCTGATTGAGAAATCAAAATCACTAGAGTGTTTTCATCGATAAATGGATCGTTGTATCTGAATTCTGATGCGATATCAGTAATTACAGGTATTTTTGCCAATTTTTCAATAGCAACTTTACCAACTTCACCTGCATGATAAGCTGTACCACATGCAACGATGTATACTTTGTTTATTTTTGATAATTCTTCTTTAGTTAATGAATTTTCTGCAAAATCTATTACGTTATTTTTTACATTAACCTCCAAAGTCTTCTTAACAACTTCTGGTTGTTCGTGAATTTCTTTTAACATAAAATGCTCATAGCCACCTTTACTTGCTTGATCAATTGTCATGTTTACAGTTTTAACTTCACGATCTACTTTTTCGAAATCTTTATCGTAAATTGTGTAATTTTTCTTATCTATTTCTACGATGTCTCCATTTTCCAAATACACGATGTCTCTTGTGTATTTTAAAACAGAAGGAATATCACTTGCTAGAATTATTCCGTCGTCACATTTTCCTAAAATCAACGGAGATTCTTTTCTTACAGCGATTAGTTTGTCTTTTTCGTATTCTGAAACAATTCCTAATGCATAAGCTCCCTTTAATCTTTTGATTGTAGATTTTACTGCTTCTAATAAATCGTCTTTATAGTACTGGCTAATCAATGCAACAACAATTTCTGTGTCTGTAGTTGATTTGAAAGTGTAGCCATTATCTTCTAATTCTTTTTTTAATTCTTTGTAATTTTCGATAATACCGTTGTGAACAACTGAGAATTTACCATCTTCACTTACTTGTGGGTGAGCGTTAATTTCATTTGGTTCACCGTGAGTTGCCCATCTAATGTGACCGATTCCGACACTTGCGTTGTTGTCGATTTCATCGATAGAATCTATTAAATTTTGCAATTTTCCTTTTCTTTTTACTGTTTCGATTTTATCTGTTACTACAGAAATACCGCTTGAATCATAACCTCTGTATTCCAGAGATTTTAATCCGTTTAATATGATTTCTACGGCTGATTTTTCGCCGTTATAACATACTATTCCGCACATATATTTACCTCCAAATTTTTTAGAGATACACTTCATTATTTTTGTTTCAAAATTGCTCTTGAACTTTGTTAAATGCTAAGGCTGTGTTACCTATAGAGCTCCCGCCGAAAAATTCGATAACTCTATCCCTCGTTAACCGTAAAGGTCTGGCGCTTTTTTGTTTTTATCTCTTGAGATATTATATCAAATATAAAATGTAGTGTAAATTTTATTAGCAAATTGCAATAATTTTGTAACAAATGAAAAAATAATAATGATTTTTACTTGACATTAATACTCTTTATCAATATAATATCAATGTAATAGATTTAAACGTTTAAATGAAGGTGATTAAATGAATTTGGCATTAGTGCCACTCAATGAAGATTTTGAAATCGTAAAAATAAAAAAAATAAAAGATGATTCACAAAAAAAATTATTGAATAATATGGGCTTTGTTGAAGGAGCAGTAGTTACGGTTGTTTCAGAAAGCTACGGAAATTTGATAGTTAAAATAAAAGGTTCAAGAGTGGCTATAGGAAAAGATATAGCTATGAGAATTATGGTAAATCATATTTAATTAAGGAGGATACATAAGTGGATAACGAAATGAATCTTAAACACGCCGAAGTAGGAAAATACTACAAAGTTGTTAAGATTTTGGGAAAAGGTCCTGTTAAAAGAAGAATAATGGATATGGGTATTACAAAAAATGTAGAAATCTATATCAGAAAAGTAGCACCATTAGGAGATCCAGTTCAAATTAATTTGAGAGGATATGAATTAAGTCTTAGAAAAGATGATGCAGAAAATATTTTAATAGAAATTATAGATAAATAATTAGGAGGACTTATGTCAATTAGAATTGCTTTAGCAGGTAACCCTAATAGTGGTAAATCTACTATGTTTAACGCGTTGACAGGATCCAATCAATATGTTGGTAACTGGCCAGGCGTTACTGTAGAAAAAAAAGAGGGAACCTTAAAAAATAACAAAGAGATTAAAATTACTGATTTACCAGGAATTTATTCTCTTTCTCCATATACTTTGGAAGAAGTTGTTAGTAGAAATTACTTAATAAATGAAAAGCCGGATGTAATTATTGATGTTGTGGATGCTTCAAATATAGAAAGAAACTTGTATCTTGCGACACAATTATCTGAAATTGGAATTCCGATGGTTTTAGCATTTAATATGATGGATGTTGTCAAGAAAAACAACGACAAATTAAATACAAGACTAATTTCTGAAAAAATTGGTGTTCCAATAGTTGAAGTTTCAGCATTGAAAAAATTAAATTTGGATGAATTAATAGAAGTTGCACAAAAACAAGTAAACACTCATCATAAATCAATTAATTCATTTAGCGATGAGATTGAAAATGTACTTGTTGAAATAGAAAATAGTGTTGAATCTATAAAAAATTCTGAATCAAAAAGATGGTTTGCAGTAAAAGCTTTGGAAAGAGATGAAAAAGCACTGCAAGTTATTGATATGACTGATGAAGAAAAATCAAAAGTTGAAGAAATTGTATCAAAAATCGAAGACGAATACGATGATGACGGTGAATCCATAATTACTGATGAAAGATATACATTTATTACTTCAGTAATTTCAAATTCTGTACAAAAAGGAAGATCGGGATTAACAACTAGCGATAAAATTGATAGGGTGGTTACGAATAGATTTTTGGCATTACCAATTTTCGTATTGATAATGATAGCCGTTTACTTTATTGCGGTAAAGGTTGTTGGTGGTCCTCCATTCCACGATTGGTGGGCAGATACTGTAATGACTGATGGTTTAGGAAATCTAGCTACAAAAGGACTAGAAGCAATAGGAACTAGCGATTGGGTAACAAGCCTTGTTGTTGATGGTATTGTTGCCGGTGTTGGTGCAGTATTGGGTTTCTTACCATTAATTGCGACGTTAGAATTATTACTTGCTATTTTGGAAGATATTGGATATATGTCCAGAATTGCATTTATTTTGGATAGAATGTTTAGAAAATTTGGATTGTCTGGAAAATCATTTATTCCGATTTTGATTGGTACTGGTTGTTCAGTTCCAGGAATTATGGCGACAAGAACGATAGAAAACGAAAACGACAGAAAAATGACTATAATTGTTGCATCATTTATGCCTTGTGGTGCCAAAACAGAAATCATAGCATTATTTGCGGCGGCAATTTTTGGTCAATGGTGGTTTGCCCCATTATTGTATTTCACAGGAATTTTAGCTGTAATAGTTAGTGGTCTTATCTTGAAAAAAACTAAGGCATTTTCTGGAGAACCTGCACCATTTGTAATGGAACTTCCAGAATATCATACACCAACTGTTTCAAATATTTTGCATGTAACTTGGGACAGAGTTAAATCGTTCATCATCAAAGCTGGTACAATAATTTTAGTTGCATCAATAGGAGTTTGGGTTTTACAAAATATTTCTGTTAAGGGAGAATTTGTTCATTTCGCTGATGATAGTACCGATACTATATTGGCGTTCATAGGGAAAATATTCGCTCCGATATTTGCTCCATTAGGATTTGGAAATTGGATGGCGACTGTTGCGTCATTCTTAGGAACTGTGGCAAAGGAAATGGTAGTGAGCGTTTACGGAATAGTATCTGGAGTTGGTGAAGACGCTGATAAAATAGCAGATTTGGTTAGAAATAATTTTACAATTGCTTCTGCAATGAGTTTCTTGATATTTAACCAATTATCAGTTCCATGTTTTGCAGCGGTTGGAGCTATAAAAGAAGAAATGAATTCTTCAAAATGGACGGCTTTTGCAATTATATATCAAATTACTTTTGCATATTTAATATCGTTTATGGTATATCAATTCCTAAATGTTTTGGTAGTAAAACAACCATTTACAATTATGACAGCAATAGCGCTTGTAGTGTTGGTTGGAATGTTGTATATGATATTAAGAAAAGATAAATTCAAAAACAATCAATCAAAAAGAGCAGTAGAATAGAGATAGAATTTTAAAGAAGGTGATTTTTTGAATATAGCTGATATAGTAGTATTATCAATAATTGTCGTAGCAATTGTGTTTGCAGTACGTCGTATGATTAAAAAAGGTGGTAGCTGCGATTGCGGTTCCACTTCTTGCCCTCATTCTAATAATTACAATAAACAATAAAAAAAGCGTGGCCTTTAGCAGAGGTCACGCTTTGTTATTGTTCTAAACTTTTTAGGTGTAATTTGTTTTATATTTTTGAATTGTTGACAAAAATATGAATCAGATTGAAACCCAACTTCCTTTGAAATCTCGCTAACGGATTTGTCGGTGTAAGTCAAAAGCAGTAGACTTTTTTCTATTCTAAAAGTAGTCAAAATATTTGGAAGATTGCTTCCCGTGTTTTGACAAATCAATGTCGACAAATAGCTTTTGGACACGTGCAAGTGATCAGACAGAATATCCAGAGAAATCTTTTGCTCACTGTTATTGTAAATATAATCCAATGCCCTTCTGATTAATGGGTTTTCACAACCCTTTGTAAATATATTTTGGTTTGTAGTGTAATATTCTACGATTTCGTGAAGTATTTCACTGGTGTTTTCGGATTCATTATTTTCTACTTTATATAATAGTTTGTTTTTTTCATTTTCACAATATTTTAAACTTTGAGAATCGTTTATATTTTTCATCTGATTCCATGAAAATATCGCTAATAACTGAATAATTGTGTTCTTTTGGGATCTAATATTAGTTTCAGAATCTTCCCAATTTTTTAGTATTTCTTCAGCTAAATCATGTGCTTTTTTGTTTGATTTTATCTGAACAGCCTTTATTAACTTTGATTCCAATTCGAACATATACAATTCCTTTCATTTTTTGAGTGTTACGAATTAATTATATAACTAATTTGCTTGAAATTGCAAGAAATGATACATTTTTGCAATTTGATTTGATTTTAATATATAATTAATGGAGAGGTAATTATGAAAAGAATTTTAATTTTGTGTATGTGTTTGTTGTTTTTATCGACAAAATCACTAGCGAATACGGATGTAGTTCTGGATAAAATAATTGAGAAAGACTGTTCCGATTTGTCAGAAAAATTGACAGAGAAAGTTTACGACAAAAACGCAAACTTAGTCATAGTAAATGAAAAAAAGGAAAGCGACATAATTTCAGCCCTAAGTTTTGCATATAAGAATAAGGCTGCGATTTTGCTTATTCAAAATGATGGAGCATATATAAAGAAAGAAAGTCCGATATTAAATGAAGCTAATAGGTTAAAAGCGAAAAATGTTTATATAATTGGCGGCCCCAAATCAGTTTCAGAAGAAATCTCTGATAATTTGAAATTGAGCGGCTTGTTGGTTACAAGAATTGATGGAAGAGATCGCGTCGAAGTGTCCAAGAATGTAATCAAAGAAAACACGAATTTGAATCCTACGGATACTTTAGTTATTAGCGATTTGTCTAATTTTAATTTTATTCAAGCGAAGATGGGCTATTATTTAAAGAATGGATACGCGATTACATTTGTGCAAGGTAAGAAATTTGAAGATTCAATTACAAAGTTTGCTATTGATAAGGGAATTTCAAATATTTTGATAGATCAACCTACATCGATTATAAGTAGTGAATACGACGAGAAGCTAAAGCAAAATGGCTTCAAGGTTACACGAAATGATTACAAATCGGTCTATGATGCAAATTATGTTCAAAACAGTGATATTAAGTATTCTAAAATTATATTTACTGAATACAAAGATATTAGAACATCTTTATTGGCATCGTATGTTAGTCTACAAAAAAATTACGTAAATATTTTAGTAAATGAAGGCAATGTAGACAAGACTACCAATAAACTTCTTACGACATCTATACAAAATGGTATATATATCGGGAAAAAAGAAGAAAATTTCGAAAAATTAGCAAATAAATTGGATTTATACTACAAAGTTGAACAAAAATAACAGTTTTTTAATCATTTTAGCTAAAAAACTTTAAAAAAAATGGTATTTAGGGTATAATATTAGCTGGAATTTCTATTTTAAGTGAAATTAATTTAAGTTTTAAATAAAAATTAGGAGGAAAGTATGAGCGCAGTGCTTGTAAGTAAAGAAAATAATCAAGCGGTATTCACATGTGAAATACCTGCAGAAGATTTCAATAACGCAATTGAGGAAAGTTATAAAAAGAATAGATCTAAATTTAGTTTAAAAGGATTTAGAAAAGGTAAAGTTCCTAGAAAAATGTTGGAAAGAGCTTATGGTGAAGGTTTATTCTACGAAGATGCTGTAAATCTATTATTACCAGGAATTTACGAAAAAGCTATCGAAGAATTAGAATTAGAACCAGTTTCACAACCAGACATCGATCTTGATGACATTACTGAAAACAATGATGTAAAAGTAAAATTCACTGTTGATTTGAAACCAGAATTCGAATTAGGTGATTATTCTAATCTTTCAGCTGAAATCGAAGAATACAAAGTAACTGATTCTGATGTTGATTTGAAAATCAATCACGAATTAGAATCAAACGCAAGAGTTCAAGAAGTTGAAGGAAGAGAAGCTAAGGAAAATGACACTGTTTCTATCAACTTTAAAGGTTTTGTAGATGATAAAGCATTTGATGGTGGGGAAGCAGAAGATTACGAATTAGTTTTAGGTTCACACACATTTATTCCAGGATTTGAAGAACAAATCGTAGGTCACAATGTTGGAGATGAATTTGACGTTAATGTTAAATTCCCAGAAGATTACCACGAAGATTCTTTAAAAGGACAAGATGCTAAGTTTGAATGCAAAATCAATTCAATCAAAGAAAAAGTATTACCTGAATTAGATGATGAATTCGTAAAAGATGTTTCTGAATTCGATACTCTTGACGAATACAAGAAAGACATCAAAGAACACTTAGAAAAAGACAACGAACAAAGACAATTAGTTGAAAAACAAAACAAATCTGTAGAAGCTTTGATTGATGCTACTGAAATTACAGTTCCAGAATCAATGATTGACAACGAAGTAAATCGTCAATTCCAAGATTTTGCAAGAAGAGTTCAACAAATGGGCTTAAATACAGATCAATACTTCCAAATCACTAACACTTCAGAAGAAGATGTTAAAAACGAATTAAGAGCTAACGCTGAATTAAAAGTTAAAGGTGATTTGGTATTAGAAAAATATATCGAAAAAGAAGCAATCGAATCAACAGAAGAAGAATTAGATGAACAATTAAAAGAATTTGCAAAAGTATATGGACAAGATGATGAAGAAAAATTCATCGAAGAATTCAAAAATAGTCCAAACGTAGAATTCTTAAAAGAAGACATCAAGAGAAAAAAAGCTTTAGAAAAATTAGTAGAAAATACTAAATTTGAAACAAAGAAAGCTGAAGAAACAAAAGAAGATAAATAATATTTCAATATATTAGAATTAATAATAGGAGGTTATTATTATGCCATCTTTAGTACCAATGGTTGTAGAACAAAGTAATAGAGGCGAAAGATCTTACGATATTTTCTCTCGACTTTTAAAAGAAAGAATTATTTTCGTCACAGGCGAAGTTAATGATCAGATGGCGGATCTTGTTATAGCTCAATTATTGTTCTTAGAAAGTGAAGATCCAAAAAAGGATATTCAATTATATATCAATTCACCAGGAGGTTCTGTAAGCGCAGGATTAGCAATTTACGATACTATGCAATACGTTAAACCAGATGTTTCAACAATCTGTGTAGGAATGGCTGCTAGTATGGGAGCAATCCTTCTAACAAGTGGTGCAAAAGGAAAAAGATATGCACTTCCAAATGCAGACACTTTAATCCATCAACCACTTGGTGGAGCACAAGGACAAGCTAGTGATATCGAAATTCACGCTAAGAATATTTTGAAGAAGAGAGAATTATTAAACAAGATATTATCTGAAAGAACTGGACAACCTCTAGAAAAAATTGAAAGAGATACAGACAGAGATTTCATACTAACAGCAGAAGAAGCAAAAGAGTATGGATTGATAGACGAAGTTATATATACTTCTAAATAAGGAAATATTTATGCCAAAGAATGAAAATCAATATAAATGTTCTTTTTGCGGTAAATCACAAGATGAAGTCAGAAAATTAATTGCTGGACCTGGAGTATTTATTTGCGATGAATGTGTTTCATTATGTAACAGCATAATAGAAGAAGAATTCAAAGATATAGATAATACCCAAGAAAGAATTGATTTGCCTAAGCCAATCGAAATCAAGGATGTGCTTGATGATTATGTAATCAAACAAGAAGAAGGCAAGAAAGCCTTGGCTGTTGCAGTATATAATCATTACAAAAGAATTAATTCTAATCTAATGAATAATGATGTAGAATTACAAAAATCAAATATTTTATTGGTGGGTCCAACTGGAAGCGGAAAAACACTTTTAGCTGAAACTTTAGCCAAGATATTGGATGTTCCTTTTGCTATAGCCGATGCAACTAGCCTTACAGAAGCTGGATATGTCGGAGAAGATGTAGAAAATGTAATTTTGAAGCTTATTCAAGCGGCGGATTACGATATAGAAAAAGCAGAACAAGGAATCATCTACATTGACGAAATCGACAAGATTACTAGAAAAAGCGAAAATCCTTCCATCACTAGAGATGTTAGCGGTGAAGGTGTACAACAAGCTTTGTTAAAAATAGTGGAAGGTACAATTTGTAATGTACCGCCACAAGGTGGAAGAAAGCATCCTAATCAAGAATATATTCAAGTTGATACAAAAAATATTTTATTCATTGTCGGTGGAGCTTTTGACGGCTTAGAAAAAATAATCGAAAAAAGAACAGAAACAAAATCAATAGGTTTTGGGGCAGATTTGGGAGAAAATGAACATAAGAGAATTTCTGAATTGTTCAAAGATATTAGGCCAGAAGATTTGATTAAATTTGGTTTAATTCCTGAATTTGTAGGAAGAATTCCAGTTTTAGTTACACTTGATGAACTAGATGAACAAGCTTTAATTAAAATACTTTTGGAACCTAAAAATGCAGTTATCAAACAATATCAAGAATTATTCAAAATGGATGATGTTGAGTTGGAATTTGATGAAGAAGCATTGAAAGCTATCGCCAAGTTAGCTTACGATAGAAAAACAGGTGCCAGAGGTTTGAGAACAATAATAGAAAAATCTTTGATGAATATTATGTTTGAGCTACCATCAAGACAAGACATTTCCAAAGTAATTTTGACAAAAGAAAGTGTACTAGAAGGAAAAGACCCAAAACTTGTTTTCAAAACAAATAATAAATAACACAAATAGCTCACTTTAGGTGAGCTATTTTTATCAATAGATTAAATTCGAAAGAGGAGTTTGATGAAAGAATACTATACAATATCAGAAAAGAAACTTCCAATAATCGCGTTGCGTGGTTTGTGGTTGTTTCCAAATAATGTCCAACATTTTGAAGTTGGAAGAGAAGTTTCATTAAATGCTTTAAATGCTAGTTTGCTCAGAAATTCTGAGATTTTTATTTGTACGCAAAAAGATCCAATTGTAGAAAACATCACAAAAGAAGATTTTTATCATACAGGAGTTCTTGCAAGTATCAAACAAACTATTAAAATGCCAAACGGAAATGTCAGAGTTTTGGTTGAAGCTTACGACAGAGCAAAAATCGTAGACTTTGTTGAAAACGACAGTTTCTTAGAAGCAAACGTTGAAGTTATGGAATACGATAAAACAAAATATCATCCTACGGATAAATCACTGACTATGATTAGGATGATTATTTCTTCGTTTGAAAGCTTGGCAGAAATTATCAAAAAACCATTACCACAAGATTTGCTTGGGGGACTTTTAAACGAAGAAGATCCAAGTTCTTTGATAGATACAATTTCAATGCTAATTTCATTAAACGATAAGGATTCAATTTTATTATTGGAAACTTTGGATATGGATGAAAGAATTGAGTTGGTGTACAAATTTGTAATAAAAGAAATTGAATTTTTGAAGATAAAAGAAGATATCGAACAAAGAACAAACAAGGAAATATCTGACACACAAAAAGAGTATTTTCTTCAAGAACAATTGCGTCAAATCAAGATGGAATTGGGTGAAGAATACGACATTGAAGACACAGATGATTATGCAAATAGAGTAAAGAAATTAAAACTTAAAAAAGATTCTGAAGAACACGTTTTAAAGGAAATCAATAGATTATCTTCGATGAATCCAAATAATCCCGAAAGCACAGTGATTAGAAATTATATCGATCAAGTATTGGATATTCCTTGGAACAAAAAATCAAAAAGTTCGATTGATTTAAAAGTTGCAGAAAAAGTTCTAAATGATGGTCATTTTGGATTAGAAGATGTAAAGAAAAGAATTTTGGAATATTTAGCTGTTAAGAAGATGACTGGATCATTAAAAGGACCTATCCTTTGTCTAGTTGGCCCTCCAGGGGTTGGTAAAACTTCAATTGCAAGATCTATAGCTGAAGCAACTAATAGAAAATTCGTATCCATGAGACTTGGTGGCGTACGTGATGAAGCAGAAATCAGAGGCCACAGAAAAACTTACATCGGAGCAATGCCAGGAAGAATCATAACTCAATTGCAAAAAGCTAAGAAATTAAATCCAGTTTTCTTATTGGATGAAATTGACAAATTAGCATCTGATTTTAGAGGAAATCCTGCAAGTGCTTTTTTGGAAGTTTTAGATCCGGAACAAAACAGTGAATTTACAGATAATTACATCGAAATTCCAGTTGATCTGTCAGATGTATTATTTATCACTACTGCAAATTCACAAGAACAAATTCCAGATGCATTGTTAGACAGAATGGAAGTTATCAGAGTTACAAGTTATACAGATTATGAAAAATTTGAAATAGCTAACAGATATTTGCTTCCACGTCAATTAAAAGAAAATGGAATGGACAAATCCCAATTCCACATCACAAGAGATGCTATCTATACGATTATAAACAACTACACAAGAGAAAGTGGAGTAAGAGAGCTTGAAAGAAATATTGGAAAAGTAGTCAGAAAAGCCGTTGTTAAAATCGTAAGAGATGATGTTAAAAAAGTTGTCGTCAACAATAAAAATCTAGAAAAATTCTTGGGATCAAAATTAGTTTTAGATGATGAAATTCCAAGGGAAGACACAATTGGAGTTGTGAATGGTTTAGCGTGGACACAAGTTGGTGGAGTTATCCTGACAATTGAAGCGAATGTAATGGACGGTACAGGCAAAACTCAACTTACAGGAAAACTTGGAGATGTAATGAAAGAATCTGCAATGGCAGCAATTTCATACATCAGAAGTAATCAAGAGGATTTGGGTATAAAAGGAGAATTCTACAAAGAAAAAGATATTCATATTCATGTTCCAGAAGGTGCTGTTCCAAAAGATGGACCATCAGCAGGTGTTACAATGGTTACAGCGCTAGTAAGTGCATTGACAGGAAGAAAAGTAAAACACGATTTTGCAATGACTGGAGAAATAACACTTACAGGAAGAGTATTGGCAATTGGTGGAGTTAAGGAAAAAGTATTGGCTGCTCATAGATACGGAATTAATAAAGTTTTCTTGCCAAAAGAAAACAAAAGAGATATCCAAGACATTGATCCTAAAATTAGACAAAAAATCAAATTCTATTTTACAAATAATGTAAAAGAAATTTTAGATGAGGTATTAATCTAATGAAAATAGGTGTAATAAGCGATACACATGGATCTTTAGATAATACGAAAAAAGCTTTGGATATTCTAAAAGATTGCGACACGATTTTTCATTTGGGAGATGTTTTGTATCACGGACCACGCAATGCTCTTCCAGAAGATTACAATCCCAAAGATTTAGCAGTTATTTTCAAATCAATGGATAATGTGATATATACAAGAGGAAACTGCGATAGTGATGTGGATCAAATGGTTATTGAACACGATTTGACACAAAAACATAGAATCATAAATATTGGCAAATTTAGAATTTTCACAATTCATGGATATGAGGAAGATGAAGAAAAGAGAATTAGAATTGCTAAGGCGAATAATTGTGATATCATAATAACAGGACACACTCATATAAAAGTCTTGGAAAAAAAAGAAGACGTTATTTTGTTAAATCCAGGTAGTCCTTCTATTCCAAAAGACGGTGTAAAATCAGTCGCAATAATAGATGATGATGAAATCAAACTTATAGATACAGACTCAAACAAAGTTTTGTCATCTTTGAAAATATGAAGTCAATTAACTCAGAATTGAGTTGATTGACTGTTTAGTTAGGAAGTGAAAAAATGATTCTAATAGGCGCAAAAGACATAGAAAAATCTTTCTTAGATAAAAGTATCTTAGAAAATGTTACTTTTAATATTAACGACAATGATAAAATTGGAATCATAGGAATAAATGGTGCTGGTAAATCCACTTTGTTTAATATTTTGACAGGAGAATTGTCTAAAGACGGTGGAGACTTGTTCATCAAAAATGATATGAAAATAGGATACTTGAAGCAACATAATTCATTCGATTCGACTAATACTTTGTACGAAGAATGCTTGAGCGTTTTTTCAGAAGTATTGAGATTGGAGAACAAACTTCGAGAATACGAAAATCAAATGAAGGATACCGAAGATTTGGAAGATTTGATGAACAAATACCACAGAGATTTGGAAAGATTTGAATCAATGGGAGGATATCTCTACGATTCTGAAATCAAAGGCACACTAAAAGGTTTGGGTTTTTCGGATGATGATTTGGATAAAAATGTCACTAATTTCAGTGGTGGTCAAAAATCTCGAATAATGCTCGCAAAACTTCTTCTACAAAAATGTGACGTATTGTTACTAGACGAGCCTACCAACCATTTGGATATCAAAGCTATCGAGTTTTTGGAAACTTTTCTGAAAAATTACAAGGGCGCTTGTGTGATAATTTCTCACGATAGATATTTCTTAGATGGAATTGTAAATAGGATTTTTCATATGGAAAATAGAACCATCAAAACGTACGAGACAGATTACACTGGTTTTATGAAACAGAGAAAAATCTATATGGATATCCAACGAAAGACTTACGAAAATCAACAACGTGAGTACAAAAGACAACTTGAAATCGTTGAAAAATATACAAGTACTGATAATGCGAAAAAGAATAAGCAAGGACAATCCAGAAAGAAACTGTTGGATAAAATGAAGCTTATGGATAAGCCAACGTATGATGATGGAACTTTTGGAATTAAATTCAAAATATCTTCACCAAGCGGCAAAGACGTGTTGATGGTTGAAGATTTGTCCAAAAAAATTGACGACAAGCTTATTTTTGAGAACTGTAACTTAGATATATATAAGGAAGAAAGAGTAGGACTTATTGGAGCAAATGGAGTTGGTAAAACGACTTTATTCAATATTATAACCAAAAAATTAAAACCAACTTCTGGAAAATTCAGATTAGGTTCCAATGTAAACATCGGATACTTTGACCAAGAACAGATGTATTTGAACGATAAAAACACAATTATAGATGAAATTTGGGACGAATATCCTAAAATGACTCACTACGAAATCAGAAGTGCCCTTGCTATTATGAATTTCGTGGGAGACGATATTTTCAAACTTATTGAAGATTTGAGTGGTGGAGAAAAGGCGCGAGTATCTTTACTGAAGTTGATGCTTTCAAAATCAAACTTTTTGTTACTGGACGAACCTACTAACCACTTGGACATTGACTCAAAGGAAAGTTTGGAAGATTCTTTGATAAATTACGAAGGTACTGTTTTTGTAATTAGCCACGATAGATACTTCTTGAACAGAGTTTGTGATAAAATCATTGTGTTGGAAAAAGATAAAGCGACTACTTTCCTTGGAAATTACGATTATTATCAAGAGAAAATCAATGATTTAAAAGTGGATAAAACAGAGGAAAGTTTGAACAAAACTGCAGCTTTGAAAGAAAAGAAAAAACAACGTGCTATCACAAATAATCTTAAAAAACTGAGAAAACAAATTGAAACGATTGAATCGACTATAGATAAAATTGACGAACGAATCAAAGAAATTGAAGACCTGTTTTGTCAAAATGATATTTACGATGATCCTCAAAAAATTCTTCAATTAAATGAAGAACTGGAACATCTTAACGCTGACAAAAATTCTTTGTATTCAGATTGGGAAGATAAACAATTGGAATACGAAGATTTTGATAAAAATTAAGGAGGGAAAACTTGGATTTTTTAGAAAAAAGATTTCGTCTATCTGAGAGAAAAACAGATGTAAAGACGGAATTAATGGCGGGATTTACTACATTTATGACTATGAGTTATATCTTGGCAGTCAATCCTCAAATGTTAAGTGAAACTGGAATGGACAAGGGCGGAGTTTTTACAGCTAGTGTAATTGCAAGTATTATTGCGATGATTTGCATGGCTTTCTTAGCCAACTTGCCATTTGGTTTGGCACCAGGTATGGGACTTAATGCATTTTTTACATTTACAGTTGTTAAAACATTAGGCTATACTTGGCAATTTGCTTTGACTGCAGTATTTTTGGAAGGTATTGTATTTTTAATTCTTTCATTATTTAAAGTAAGAGAAATGATTTTTGATGCGATTCCAATTAATTTGAAAAAAGCAGTTAGCTGTGGAATTGGCCTTTTCATAGCGCTAGTTGGTTTGGTAAATTCAGGAATTATTTTGCAAGGTGAAGGTACTGTTTTACAATTGGGAAATCTCTTGAGCAGAGAAAGCGTAGTATTTATTGTAGGATTATTCATTATCGCTTTACTTTTGGCTAGAGAAATCAAAGGTGCGTTGATGTATGGGATTTTGGCTTCTACGATTTTAGCATTAATTTTGGGAGTGTCAAAATACCAAGGCGGATCTCCAATAACATTGCCACCATCATTGGCTCCAGTAGCTTTTAAAATACAATTCGATAAAATATTTACTTTCGATATGTTCACTGTAGTATTCACATTCTTATTTGTAGATATTTTCGATACAGTAGGAACTTTGGTTGGAGTTAGTGCAAAAGCTGGTATGTTAGATGAACAAGGAAAATTAAAAGAAGCATCTCCTGCATTATTAGCGGACGCGATTGGAACAACAGCTGGAGCTCTACTTGGTACAAGTACAGTAACTACATTTGTTGAATCGGCATCAGGAGTTGCAGAAGGTGGAAGAACTGGTCTAACAGCTTTGTCAACAGCATTCTTTTTCTTCCTAAGCTTATTCTTGTTCCCTGTATTTGGAATGATTCCTGCACAAGCAACAGGACCTGCATTGGTAATCGTAGGATTATTTATGCTTAGCTCAATCAAAGAAATTGACTTTTACGATTATTCAGAAGCAATTCCTGCATTTATAACAATAATTGCGATGCCATTTTGTTATTCAATTGCAGAAGGAATTTCTTTTGGAATGATAAGCTATGTTTTAATAAAATTATTAGCAGGAAAAAGAAAAGATATTTCTATTTTGATGTATATCTTGGCAATAGTATTCGTTTTAAGAATAATTTGGCCTTTATTTTAAACATTAAATAAAAATAGTAGTGCATGAAAAATGTGCTACTATTTTTTTGTTCAAAACTATTTCATAATTTAAAATTAAGTGTTATACTTTTATTATAAACGATAACATAATTACAGAGAATACATAGATTTATGAAATTAATTGTTATAAAATCAAATAATTTAGGCAATAAAAAGAAGAAAAATAAAATAAGGAGGTTATAAATATAAGTAAAACGTCTTCTTTTTAAAAATAAAATCAAAGGAGTAAAAATATGAAGAAATTTAGCAAAAAAATATTAATGCTTTTAATGGCAATCGTAGTTTTAGTAACACCTACTTTTACAGTCGCAGTAAGACAAGAAGTACACAACGATAGAAACTATAATTGGTACATAGATCAAGGAAACACTGGCTGGGCTAGTAACTCAAATTGTGGTCCATCTTCAAGTGTAATGGTCGAAAAATGGTTCAATAGAAATACAATCGCGACAGCAGCAGGAGCAAGAGATCGTTATCCTATGCAAGGTGGATGGTGGTCAACAAACACTGTATCACAATATTTGAATGATCAAAGAATTCCAAATCGTACAATTGTATACAATGGAGAAGGTACTTTGACAGATATATTGGATAATGGAAACATTGCAATTGTTTGTGTGAATACTGGATTTATTTCATTTAATAATAACAACAATTCAAATATCGGTAGATTTTACAACTACCAAGGAGGACATTTTTTAGTTGTAAAAGGATACACTCATATCAATAATAGATTGTATTTTGAAGTTTACGATCCAAACAATTGGGGAGAAATGTACTTTAATGGACAACCAAAAGGAAAAGACAGATTATACGCTGCAAATGAATTATCGCAATCAATTTTTAGATGGTGGGGAAATATTATAGTAATAGGATAAGAATGAGAGCCTTGAAATTAATTTTTCAAGGCTTTGTTTAATTCACATTTTATTTATAGATTTTTCCTATAAGTAATGCTTGATTTATTGAATAATCCTATAAATCATAAAATAGTTTTGTTTGATGTTATAATGAAGATGGTGATAAATATGTATTATGTAGGAATTGATATAGGTTCAACTGCTTCAAAGGTAGTTGTTTTAGATGATTCAAAAAAAGAAATTCTTTTTAAAAAAGTTATGCCAACGGGCTGGAGTTCTGTTGAAACAAGTAAAACTATAAAAGAATGGCTAGAATCAAATGGAGTAAACGAAGATAATAGTAAAGTTGTCGCTACAGGATACGGAAGAGTTTCTGTTCCATTTGCGGACAAAGTAGTTACAGAAATAACATGCCATGCAAAAGGGGCAAGTTTTTTCAACGATACTGATATGACTATTATCGACATTGGAGGACAAGATACAAAAGCCATAAGTTACAAAAATGGTATGGTGGAAGATTTCATAATGAATGATAAGTGTTCTGCTGGTACTGGAAAATTTTTGGAAGTAATGGCAAATCGTCTTGGTGTTGGACTGGACGAAATGTTTGATTTGGCAAGAACTGGAAAAGATGTGAAGATTTCATCAATGTGTACGGTTTTTGCTGAAACAGAAATCATTTCATTAATTGGAAAAGGCACACCAAAAGAAGATATTGCTTGTGGTGTAATTAATTCTATCATTAATAAAGTGAAGACTTTGGTTCACAGACTTCCTGCTACGGATTATTATTTCTTAACTGGAGGTTTTTCGGGAAATGATTATATGACAGAACACTTGTCACAACTTCTGTCAGCAACCGTAGAAACAAATGAAAACGCGAGATTTGCAGGAGCGATAGGAGCAGCAGTCTTGGCAAGATAATGGATTATTTAGATATTAGAAAAAACGCATATATTGATGCACTCACTTTGAGTAAATCAACAACTGTTGTTTCATTGTGGGGCAGAGTTCCATGGGAAATCGTTGAGAGTTTTGGAGTTACAACAGTGTATTCTTATGGAATAGACAGGGAAGTCACAGAAGATTATACAGATAATAATTACTGTGATATGTTGAATTCTTCTTTTGCTTATTTGGAACTTGGAAGATGTCCTTTTATGTTTAGTTCATCGTTTTTCATTGTAGATGATAGTTGCAAAATTCGCTACGAAACTTTGAAAAAGAAAACTGACAAAGATGTTTTCGTGTACAAATACAGGGATTATAAATCTTTGATTGAGTATTTGGAAGGTAAACTGGACAAAAAATTTGACGAAGAAAAATTTAATGATTTAATTGAAAAATCCAGAGAAATTTCATCTCTTATATTCAATCTCAGAAAATGCGATATTGATGAGAGAAGAATATACGAGGTGGAATATTTCTCAAAATTTATCTTCGACATAGACAAAAGAATAGAATTCATCAAAAAACATATAGATGATTCTTTTAGGGATAAATCATCTGTAAAACTTCAGGCAGCAGCTGGAGTGTACAAAAAATTTGATCAATTAATCAAAGAAGGCTATTTTTGTGAAGGCGAATATCACGATATTTTTACAAAAAAAGGGTTTGAATACATAGATGAAAAGTACAGAAGATTTGATTTCAAACCAGATTATGTTATTAATAACTGTAGCCAATTTGATTATGATGATAATGTAATTACTTACTAGGGGGTATAAAAATGGCAGATTACAGAAAAATGTGGGAAGATTTAGGAATGGATGTCGATCAACACGACGTTTTGTGTGAAGTTTTACCACAAGCATTTGGTGATGTATATTTATCACAAGAAAATAGACCAGAAAAAATGGATTATTTCAACATGGTTGTTGCAGAAATCCACGGGATTAGACCAGCTGAATTAATCGAATTCCAAAAAAACGGCGGAAAAGTTGTAGGAACATTCTGCATTCACGTTCCTGACGAAGTAGTATTTGGATGCGGAGCTATAAATACTGGTTTGTGTTCGGGATCACAATTCTGGGTACCAGGTGGAGAAAAATATCTTCCAACTGCTACATGTCCACTAATCAAGGCATCTTTGGGTGCTAGATTTGAAAAAACTTGTCCATTCTTTAGACTTGCAGACTTATTCGTCGGAGAAACAACATGCGACGGTAAGAAAAAAGCTTGGGAAATCATGTCAAAAGATGCTCCAATGTACATCTTTGATTTGCCACAAATGAAACGAGACAAAGACGTTGAATTCTTTAAAGACGAAGTTTACAGATACATCGCAAGAATCGAAGAATTAACTGGCAACAAATTAACTCCAGAATCTCTTCATGATGCAATTGTTTTAATCAACAACAAAAGACGTGCAATGCAAAGATTGTGGGAATTCCGTAAATTAGACAATGTTCCAATCAGTGGTAAAGATTGTTTATTGATTTCTCAAATCGCATTTTATGATGATCCAACTAGATTTGCACAAAAAGTAAATGAATTGTGCGACGAATTGGACAAGAGAAAAGAACAAAACGTAAGCGTATACAAAAAAGGCGCTACAAGATTAATGTTAACAGGAACTCCATTGTCTATTCCAAACTGGAAACTACACCACATCATTGAATCAAGTGGAGCAGCTGTTGTATGTGAAGAAATGTGTACAGGTTCAAGATATTTTGAATTAACTGTAGATGAATCTGGAAAAACTATGGATGAAATGGTTGATCACCTAACAGATAGATACATGAAAGGTATCAACTGCGCATGTTACACTCCAAACACTGAAAGAGTTGACGACATCATCAGACTAGCAAAAGAATACAACGTTGACGGTGTAATCGATGTTAACTTAAAATTTTGTAACATTTACGATACAGAAGGTCACATTGTAGAAAAAGAACTTAAAGACCACAACATTCCAGTATTGGGAATTGAAACTGATTATACTGACGAAGACAGCGAACAATTGAAGACAAGAATTGAAGCATTCGTTGAAATGATTGAAAATGGCAGATAAAATGAACTACATCTTATTCAAAGATGTGGCAAACGGACAAAAACTTTACGATTTAATCAAAGAAAATTCTATAAAAGCTACGATTGCACCAACACCAAGAGTATTGGATGTGTGTTGTGGGATTTCTATATTGTATGATAATTTGGAAGACAAACCCAAAATCGAAAAAATCATAGAAGAAAACAACATCGAAATCAAGGGCTTTCACGAAATAGAACGAGACATTAATCCTAACAGGATGAAGTTTCTGTAAATTGTAAAATCAAAAGAGCACACGCAGTGCTCTTTTTTGATGCTTGTGAAATGCTTAAATATGGTAAAATAGTAGTAGCAATAAAAAGGAGAATAAAATGAGAGCTGGAATTTTTCAATTTATGAATGATGCTGTTAAATTAATTAATAGTCGTTACAAATTCATAAACTTTGTTGCAGAAGAAACAAAAGAGTTTTTCAGTAAAGTTTTTGAAACGAACGAAGATGTTATTAATATTAACGCACGTGTAAAAAAAGAAGACAGCATTAAAGAAAAAATACTAAAACAAAATTATTATATAAAATGTAAAGACGTAGAGGAAGTGTTCAATCTATTTCCAGATTTGATTGGAGTTAGAATAGAATGTCGTTTCAACGAAAATGAAAAAGATTTGTACGAATATTTGAAAAGACTTTTTTATTACAAAGATGACAATGGCTACTATTACTCCAAGTATGATATGAGAATCAGACTTAACCTGGATCAACCACAACCACAAAAACAAAAAAACGGGTTCGAAATTTATAAAATCGATGCTATTTTCGTGGAAAATGACGATATGAAAATCAATTTCGAAGTGCAAATTAAATCCATGGTTAATGTGTTCTGGGGAGAGGTAGATCATTCGATTTTGTACAAAAATTCAAACTACGTCATGACGGAAGATTTGATACGTGATGTAATGTATTCAATCAAAAACAACCTTACAATTATCGACAAACAACTCAACAGTGTTTACAAAAAAATGATGACAGTAGAATCCAACGAAGATGATGCTACAAGACAACAATTTAAAAGCATCATAACAAAAATGATTCACGATGGATACATGCTCAAATTAAAATACAATTTAGGTTTTGTAATAGATATGAGAAATATTGCAAATGTAGTAAGCGATTATTTGTTTTCAATAATGGATGTTTTGGAGAAAAAACAATACGAAGAAAGATTGATCGACATATTAAACAAAGTCAATGCCATAAGTAACAAGCCAATTAGTTTTGGTGAATTGTATGATTTTTCGGATATGGAATTTGGGGATTACATTCACACTTCATTTGCACAGGGACTTAACAGCAGATTGGACAAGGACTTCAACTGGAATTTCTGTTTGTCGATATTATTTGCCCTTGATGACAGAGAAAATAACGAAATTTTTATGGATTTTGTGTATTATGTGATATATTCCATTAAAAAAGTTATCGAAAAAGAAATCAGCAACTGCAACATCAACCAAACTTACCAAGATATTTTGACGGATAAATTAATGAAAGAAAGCATAAAATATTTGTCGGAATCATATAATATTAATAATTTTTCACAAAATTCATTCGAAATAATAGGAGAAATCGTAGAAGAATTCGTAAAAGATGTGGAAAGCGTGGAAGATATCGAAAAATTAGATTTTTTAGCATTGAGAAACAAATTCTTGGAAAAATTTGAAGGAATCAAAAATGAAGATTAGATGTGGAACTGATATTCTGAGGGTTTCACGAATAGAAAACATCAAAAATCTGGATAAATTTATGAAAAAAGTCTTCACTGAACGTGAAATTTCATACATTGAATCCAAAAACAGAAGTTTTGAGACGATTGCGGGGATGTTTTGCATGAAAGAAGCAGTGTCAAAAGCTTTGAAGACTGGAATTGGTAAAATGAGTTTTATGGATGTAGAGTCTATACATGACGAGGGATTAGTTGTAAAATTAAATACAGATAAATTTCCAAAAGTTTTAGATATTGATGCATCCATTTCTCACGATGAAGAATACGCAATAGCAATGTGCGTGTTGATGTTGGAGGATTAAAATGGATTTTACAATAAAAAAACGCGATCCTTTTTCCAATAAAGGAAACTACGGAAGAGTCTGCATAGTCGGTGGATCTAACGGAATGTGTGGCAGTGTGTACTTGGCAAGTATGGCAGCACTTCGTTGTGGTAGTGGATTGGTGTACACAATTGTCCCTGAAATTATCTCGGAAATCATGCAAATTAAATCCGTTGAAAATATAATACTTCCACTTGAATGTGACGACAAAAAATTGAGTGATAATTCTATTTCTCAAGTTCTAGAATATATTTCCAATAAAAACTGTGTCGCAATTGGTTGTGGCATGGGAAAAGATGAATTAAATTATGAATTGATAAAAGCCGTACTCAAAAACTTCCATAAACCAATTTTGATAGATGCTGATGGATTGAATTCAATAAAAGACTTCAGTGAACTAGAATTTGATGATTATTCTGTTGCGATAACTCCACATCCGCTTGAATTTAGTAGACTTTCTGGATTGGATGTAGAATATATCAATCAAAATCGCGAAAAGGTCGCCACAGAATTTTCGAAAAAACACAAATGCATCGTAGTTCTCAAAGGTCATCACACAATCGTTGCAAAAAATGATGAAATATATGTAAATAATACTGGAAATGCGGGAATGGCGACTGCTGGAAGTGGCGATTGTTTGTCTGGTATCATTGCAAGTTTCATGCACAACAGAGATGTGTTCGAAGCTTGTAAATTGGGAGTGTATATTCACGGAATGGCTGGAGATTTTGCAAAACAAAAAATAGGAGAAGATAGCATTATTGCATCGGATATTATTAGAAATTTACCGGAAGCAATCAATGCCTGTAAGGAGAAATAATGTTTAAGTATCAAAGTTATTTGAAGGTTGATTTGGACAAATTAAAACACAATTACAAAGAAATAAAAAACATCAGCAATTTAGTCAAAATGTGTGCCGTTGTAAAGGCTAATGCTTATGGACAAGGCGCAGCATTTATCACAAAAGAATTGGAATATTTAGGAATAGATTACTTTGCAGTGTCCAATATAAATGAAGCCTTGGAACTTCGCAAAAATGGAATATTCAAACCAATTATGATTTTAGGCTACATTTCCAATGAAAACATTGAAGTAGCAATAAAAAACAACATCGAATTAACGGTTTACGATTACGAAACTGCAGTTGAAATCAATAACGTTGCAAAAAGTTTGAATAAAATATGCAAAGTTCACATCAAAATCGATACAGGAATGACAAGATTAGGATTTCAAGTTAGACTTGACAAAGATAAATGCTTGGAAGACATCTTCAAAATCTATAAAATGGATAATGTAGTGTTGCAAGGAATTTACAGCCATTTTTCAGATGCTGATAGCGAAGATTATTCCTATACAAAAGAACAATACAATACATACATTGGTTTTATGATTGATGTGGAAAACAGAGGAATAACTGTTCCAATAAAACACATAGCAAATGATGCAGGAGCGATAATTCATGGATATTTCTTGGATATGATAAGATGCGGAATCGGACTTTACGGCTATCACGCATCAGATTATGTAAGAGAAAATTCCAGACTAAATTTGGAAGAAATATCATCACTCTACACAACGGTGTCCATGATTAAAACAGTTCCAAAAGGAACAGACATTGGATACGGTAGAACATTCACGACAAACTCTGAAACAGTAGTTGCAACAGCGACAATAGGTTATGCTGACGGTTATCCTTTGGAATTATCCAACAAAGCATATGTGATTATCAACGGCAAAAAAGCAAAAATTTTGGGAAAAGTCTGCATGGATCAAATCATGATAGATGTATCTTTCATTAGAGATGTAAAAGTTGGCGACAAAGTTTTGTTGTTCGGAAAGGATGACATGGGAGAAATATCATTGTATGATTTGGCAGAAATGGCAAACACAAATGTCTATGAGCTTTTGTGTAGAGTTACAATGAGAATTCCTAGAATTTATACTAGAAATGGAAAAGTCGTAGAAGTGTGTGACTATTTACAAAAAATCAACTAATCTTAGCCCAGCTTTTAAGTTGGGCAAGTTTATTATATTGATTTCTTGAAGTGTTTTGGATATAATAAAAATAGTTCTTAAAATAGCGAAGAGTTTATAGGGTGAGTTTATGAAAGTAAAAAGAGGAGACATATTTTACGCAGACTTAAGCCCTGTTGTTGGATCTGAGCAGGGTGGTGTAAGACCTGTCGTTGTTGTTCAAAATGATGTGGGAAACAAATACAGTCCAACCGTAGTCATAGCAGCTATTACTTCACAAATAAATAAAGCGAAATTACCAACACATGTTGCAATAGAACGATCCAAGTACGGTTTACCGAAAAATTCAGTTATTTTAGCTGAACAAATAAGAACTATTGATAAAAAAAGGCTTCGTGAAAAAGTAGGTAGCTTTGACGATAGAGTTCTGATAAAGTTGGATGAAGCTTTAAAAATATCTGTGGGTATATAATCTAAACTACATATTTTATAAAAAAGTTATCAAATTTGATTTGGTAGCTTTTTTTGTATATAATTTAAGCTATGGAAAATTACGATATTTTTAGATTAAACAACTTTTTAATATACAAAAAAACAGGAACAGATGGATTAAGCATCTACGATTGGAACAAGAAAAAATTCGCATTCAAAAACGAAAATAGCGAACAAGAACTTCTTAAAATTAACGACATATACATCAACGACAGAAACAGTGACATCGAACTTATCGACCTAGTGGAACGTGAACAAGAAAATTCATTTTCTTCAGTTGTGAATTACTACAGCGATATGAGCGAAGTACAACTTCACAAAAAGACGATATTATATCTAATTAAAGACAAAGATTTTAATATGTTACAAGATTTGTTCGACAAAATCGAAGATGATCAATCATATTCTTATCTATTCGTATACGCAATCAAAAAACTCATACAATATGGAAATAGTCCATCATTATTAAAAGGAAAAATCCAATTAACAGAAGAAAACCAAGAAATAGTCACAACCTTATCGATAAGCATGATATCAGATGCATTGTTAAAATATTTTGATTATTTCAAGAAGTTTTTCATCTTCACATCCAATTACGTGTTCACAATAGATGTCAGAACATATATACTTATGAATTACATGACTAAATTCATAGCAAAATGGAGAGAGTTTCTATCCAAATACTCAAAAGTCGACGACAAAGAATCCACATTCAAATTAATCAACGATTATGTAATCATGCTTTCACAAAGCTTGGACAATGATAATTACTCAATTGAAATGGAAAAAGAAATTATATCAGAAACCAAGAAATATTTGAACGAAGAAGATTATACGAATGTGTTCAAAAACTTGTCATCAATACACGATTCGTATTATTTTATACTATTCGTAGAAGAACTTATCAAACAAGACAAAGACAAAACATTTGAAAAAGTGTGGGAAATTTATCGAAAGAGATTAAAAAGCACATACAAAGACAAAAAATACATGAATATCGTCATGGAAATCAAATCCTTCGAAGCTAGAAACGATGACTTGTACCAATATTTGAAGAAAAACATAGAAAAAACATTCAAAAAAAGAACAAAGCTTTTAGAAATATTAAAATTCGTGGATACATTGGATTTTAAATAAAATATTAGAGCAATCTTACAGGGACATTTAGAAAAATATGTCCCTGTTTTTTATCTTCATTTTAATTTCAAAAAAAACCTAATTTGTATTACTAAAAAACAATTACTTATAGATTTATCAAATAATTGAAATTAATAACCGAATATTGATGAAATAGAGATTAAATCGAAGTGAACAATAACGAATATCATTAATATAGCAATAAATAAGATGAATAGTGACAATTTATTAGTAAATCAAATAAGTAAATTCTTGACAATGAAATCTATTAAAGGTAAGATTAATTAATAACAAGACTTTTATTTGAATATTATGAAAACGTTACGCGATTTAATTCTATACTAAAAAAACAAAAAAATATCATTTAAACTAATATCGACAAATTAGAAGTCAAATATCAAATAAATTGTAATTTTTATGTTTTAATATAAAAAGGAGTGAAAATTATGGTGAAAAACAATAGGGAAAGAGAACACATTTGTATAAGTTATAAAAAGAAAACATTAATCAGCTTTATTACTAAAACAATACTTAGTTTAATTTTCTTAACTTTTTGCTCAGGATTTACATATTCAAATAATGTCCAAGAAGTACCTGATTATATACATGAAAATATTATAAAAGGAAATATCAATTTAGAAGACAAAATTACTATTGATTTAAAAAGCAAAATATCACAAGAAGAATATGAAAAAACTATAAAAGATGTTGAAAATTTTTTGAAAGAAAATCATATAATTTTTAATAATACATCCAGAGAAGAATTTTCAAAAGAATGCGACAAATTTATTAAAGATAAAAAAGAACATACAATAGTAGATACCGTACTAGATTTAAAAGTACTGGCTTCAAGTTTAAAACAAGGACATCTTGGATTTGGGTCAGGATATTTTACTGAAGAATTGCCAGTAGATTTAATTCTGTTAAAAGATGGTTACTACATAAATATGTGCAACAAACAATACAGTAATATCCTAGGAAGCAAACTTTTAGCAATAAATAATACTCCAATTGAAGAAGTAGAAGAGAAAGTATCAAAATATTTTCTAGGTGAAAACAAGAATATATCCAGATTTTATGCAATTGAAAACATTAGAATAGTCGATAATTTAAGACGCGAAAATATAGTAAGTGGCAATGAAATAACACTTAAATTAGAAAAAAATGGGAAAATATTTTATAAAAATGTAATTCCTCAAAATTTCAGAAAATGGGAATTTGTGAAATTGGACTCTAAAAATACTGATTTTTATTTTATGAATAAAGCTAAGATTGTAAATAGAATGAATAACCAGAATTCTGTTAGCATTAAACCACTAGATGTAATAAATCAAACAGAAAAAAACTTTTATTCTGAAATAAAAAACAAGGATTTAATAATTTATTATAATTCATGTTTTGATAATGCAAAATTTAATATTTTCGATTTTTCGAAAGAGATAAATAAAAAATTATATGAAAGTAAGCCTTCTACAATAGTTGTGGATTTAAGATTCAATGGGGGAGGTAGTACTGATATTTACCCATATATTTTAAAAGAAATGTCATTGTATCAGATAAAAAATCCAAAGACAAAAATTAAAGTATTGATAAGTAATAATTCATATTCTGCAACAGCACCCGCAGCTATGCAAACGATGAGAAAAATGGATAATGTTGAAGTAATAGGATCTGATTCGGGATTTACAATTAAAAATACAACGGGTTCTGATAGTATGTTTTATATCAAAAGTCTAAAACTTTATTGTAATTATGGGATAATAATATTTAAACAAAATTATGAAAGGGAAGATGTATTTAATCATAATTATAAAAATTATGATTATGAAGGGGATATGCTTACACCAGACTTTCACGCAGAACAATCTTTTGCAGATTACATGATAGGAAATGATCCAGCGATGAATTATGCACTTAGAGATGAAGGAGACAATTCGTTATTTAATAAAATGAAGTCTATTATTGATTAATTAAAATAGGTAGTTTGAGAATAATATTCTCTAAAAATAAATTTGGAGAAACGGGATAAAATGCAAGGAGAGAAAAATATGAAAGTATTAATGAACGGAAGAAATCACGGAGCGGGAACAATTGGAAGTGGAATTTGTAGCATAAATGAATGTTCTTGTTGGAATAACAAATGCAACTGTTATGGAACTTTAGTATGTGGTCAAAAATTATAACAAAGGTGATGGATATGTTGCAAAGACAAACGTTAAGTAAAAAAATAAAATTAGTAGTGGTTATGATTTTTTTTATAACAACTACTGGTTTTACATATTCAAATAATGTACAAGAAGTACCTTATTATATACATAAAAATATTAAAGAAGGAAATATCAATTCAGAAGACAAAATTACTATTGACTCAAAAAGCAAAATATCACAAGAAGAATATGAAAAAACTATAAAAGATGTAGAAAACTTTTTGAAAGAAAATCATGTTATTTTTAATAATACGTCCAGAGAGGAATTTTCGACAGAATGCGACAAATTTATTAAAAATAGAAAAGAACATACAATAGTAAATACTATATTAGATTTGAAGATACTGACATCTAGCTTAAAACAAGGTCATGTTGGGATTAAAGATAATTATTTTACAGAAATTTTGCCAATAAAACTATTTAAGTATTCTGATGGAGTGTTTATTACTGAATGTCCTAAAAATTATACAGATATACTAGGAAGCGAACTTTTAGCAATAAATGATATTTCAATAGAAGAAGTTAAAAGTAAATTATTTAAGTATGAGTATGGAGAAAACCAAAATTTTAGAGATATAAGTGCAACTGTTTACTTAGTGAATCTTGATATGTTAAAGAGAGAAAGCATAGTAAAAGGACAAGAAGTACAATTAAAAATGAAGAAAAATGGTAAAATATTATACAAAAATATTAATCCATTAAAAATTGAAGATTGGCAATATGGTAAAGTTGATTCAGATTATTCGGGCATGTACTTTATAGATGTAAAAAAAATGAATGAAAAGATGAAAAACATTGATCATACAACTATTAGACCACTAAAGATAATAAATCAAACTGAAAAAAATTTTTATGCTACAGTAAAAAATAAAAATTTAATAATTTATTATAATTTATGTTCGGATAATGCAGAATTCAACATGCACAGTTTTTCAAAAGAAATAAATGAAAAATTACATAAAATTAAGCCTTCAAAAATCATTATTGATTTAAGATTTAATGGAGGAGGAAGAAGTGAATTATATCATCAAATATTAAAAGAATTGGAATTTTATCAAATATTAAATCCAGAGACGAAAATAAAAATATTAGTAGGTAACTTCACATATTCGGCATCAGGATTTGCGACAATAGAAACAATGAGAACACTAGATAATGTTGAAATAATAGGTGGAGATTCAGGATTTACAATTAAAACTACTACTGGAGTTGATAGTCTGTTTTATATAAAAAATCTTAGAACTTATTGCCAGTATGCTGCAAGATTCATAGATGTTCAAAATTACGAGAAGGAAGATGTATTTAAGCACAATTACAAAAATTATGATTACAAGAATGATATGCTTACACCAGACTTCCATGCAGAACAATCATTTTCAGATTACATGATAGGAAATGACCCAGCGATGAATTATGCCCTTAGAGATGAAGAAGATAGTTCTTTATTTAATAAAATCAAGTCTATTATGGATTAATAGATTAAAACAAGTAGTTGGAGAATAGCATTCTCTAAATATAAATTTGCCGAAATTACGTAAAATTCAAGGAGGGAAAAATTATGAAGGTACTTATGGATGGAAGAAATCATGGAGCGGGACTAAATAGTAGTAGTCCGTGTTCAACTGCGTGTAGTATTAACAAAAATGATTGTGTAAAAGGTTATTTACCGATACCATTCTGCTGGACTGTTAAGGTATATGGATATAATCCGAAAAATAGTTCAAATGTTTAAAAAATCTATTAAAAGTTTAGTAGTAGTTATGATAATTATCATAACTACTACTGGTTTTACATATTCAAATAATGTACAGAAAGTACCTGATTATATAGAAGAGGATATTTTAAAAGGAAATATTAAATTAGAAGATAAAACTCATGTTAATTTAAAGAGTAAAATATCACAAGAAGAATATGAAAACACTATAAAAGAAGTAGAAAATTTTTTACTAGAAAATCATGTGATTTTTAATAATACGTCCAGAGAGGAATTTTCGATAGAATGCGACAAATTTATTAAAAATAAAAAAGAGCACACAATAATAGATACTCTGGTGGATTTAAAGCTTATAATATCTAGTTTAAAGCAAGGACATCTAGGGCTTGAATCTAATTATTTCACTGAAATTTTGCCAATAAAACTATCAAAATTTTCAGACGGAGTGTATATAACCACAAGTTATAAAAATGATACTGATATATTAGGAAGTAAACTTTTAGGGATAAACGATATTTCAATTACAGAAGTTGAAAGTAAATTATTTAAATACGCCTATGGAGAAAACAAAAATTTTAGACATATAAGTTCAATTGGCAATTTAGTGATATTAGATATGTTAAAGAGGGAAAATATAGTAAAAGGACAAAAAATAAAATTAAAACTTAAAAAAAATGGTAAGATATTTTATAAAAATATTAATATCTATAAAATTGAAGATTGGCAATATGGTAAAATTGATTCAGATTATTCAGGCATGTACTTTGTAGATGTAAAAAAAATGTACGACAAGATTAACCAGGTTTATTATAGAACTATTATTCCTTTACGTAAGATAAATTTAACTGAAAAAATTTTTTATACTGAAAGTAGAAACAAAGACTTAATAATTTATTATAATTCATGTAAAGATAACGCAGAATTTGACATGTATAATTTTTCAAGAGAGATAAATGAAAAATTACATATAAATAAACCTGAGAAAATTGTTATAGACTTAAGATTTAATCTTGGAGGTTTGTCTGAATTATATTCTAAAATATTAAAGGAAATAGAATTATATCAAATAAAAAATCCAAATACAAAGATAAAAGTATTGATAAGTAATAAATCATATTCAGCAGCGGGATTTGCAACAATAGAAACAATTAGAAAACTGGATAATGTTGAAATAATAGGAAATGATTCAGGATTTACTATAAAAACTACAACAGGAGTTGATAGTTTATTATATATAAAAAATCTAAAAGCGTATTGCCAGTATGCAAGGATTTTAGTAAGTCAAAATTATGAGAAGGAAGATGTATTTAAACACAATTACAAAAACTATGATTATGAAGGTGATATGCTTACACCAGACTTCCACGCAGAGCAATCTTTTGCAGATTACATGATAGGAAATGATCCGGCTATGAATTATGCATTGAGAGATGAAGGAGACAATTCGTTATTTAATAAAATGAAGTCTATTATTGATTAATTAAAACAGGTAGTTGGAGAATAATATTCTCTAAAAATAAATCTGCTGAAATGGCATAAAATTCAAGGAGGAAAATATGAAAGTATTAATGGACGGAAGGAATCACGGAGCGGGAACAATTGGAAGTGGAGTTTGTAGCATAAATGAAGGTTCTTGTTGGAATAACAAATGCAACTGTTATGGAACTTTAGTATGCGTCCCAGAATTATAATAAAGGTAATGGATATGTTGCAAAGACAGACGTTAAGTAAAATGATAAAGTTAGCAGTGGTTATGATTTTTTTTATAACAACTACTGGATTTACATATTCAAATAATATAGAAGATGTGCCTGATTATATAAAAGAAGATCTTTTAGAAAATGTTAACTTAAAAGATAGAGTTCATGTTAATTTAAATACTAAAATATCACAAGAAGAGTATGAAACTACAATAAAAGACGTAGAAAATTTTTTGAAAGAAAATCATGTAATTTTTAATAATACATCCAGAGAAGAATTTTCAAAAGAATGTGACAAATTTATTAAAGATAAAAAAGAACATACAATTGTAGATACCGTACTAGATTTAAATGTACTGGCTTCGAGTTTAAAACAAGGACATCTTGGATTTCGTTCAGGATTTTTTACTGAACAATTGCCAATTGATTTAATTATGTTCAACGATGGCTACTACATAAAAAAATGTGCCGAAGAAGACAATGATATGTTAGGAAGCAAACTTTTAGCAATAAATAATACTCCAATTGAAGAAGTAGAAGATAAAGTATCAAAATATTTTCTAGGTGAAAACAAGAATATTTCAAGAGTATTTGCAACTGAAAACATTAAAATAGTTGATAACTTAAAGCGCGAAAATATAGTGGATGGCAATGAAATAACCCTTAAACTTGAAAAAAACGGAAAAATATTCTATAAAAATTTAATACCAATTAAACATCAAAACTGGGAATTTGGAAAAATAAATTCTAGTTATACAGATTTTTACTTTTTTAATGTGAATGAAATATTAAACATAACTAAAGATCCAAACTTCGCTAGTATCAAGCCATTAAATAAAACAAATTATACTGAAAGAAATTTTTACTCTGAAGTTAAGAATAAAGACTTAATAATTTATTACAATTCATGTTACGAGAATCCAGAATATATAACATATAATTTTACTAAAGAAATAAATGAAAAATTATATAAAAACAAACCTTCTAAAATAGTCATTGATTTGAGATTTAATACTGGAGGCTTTCTTAAAAATTATCTTAGCATATTAAAAGAAATTGGGTTATATCAAATAAAAAATCCAAATACACAGGTAAAAGTATTGATAAGTAATAAATCTTATTCTGCAGCTGGATTTGCAACAATAGAAACAATGAGAAAGCTGGACAATGTTGAAATAATAGGTAGTGATTCGGGATTTACAATTAAAACTACAACAGGAGTTGATAGTTTATTATATATTAAAAATTTAAAAGTGTATTGCCAGTATGCAAGAGTTTTACTATTTCAAAATTATGAAAGGGAAGATGTATTTAATCATAATTACAAAAACTATGATTATGAAGGTGATATGCTTACACCAGATTTCCACGCAGAGCAATCATTTGCGGATTACATGATAGGAAATGATCCGGCTATGAATTATGCATTGAGAGATGAAGGAGACAATTCGTTATTTAATAAAATGAAGTCTATTATTGATTAATTAAAACAGGTAGTTGGAGAATAATATTCTCTAAAAATAAATCTGCTGAAATGGCATAAAATTCAAGGAGGAAAATATGAAAGTATTAATGGATTTAGAGATTATGGAGCAGGAACAAATAGTAGTAGTACTTGTTCAACAGTTAATGGTATTTCTTGTCTAGTAAAAAAATATTATCCTTGTGGAAACATAATACTTAATTGCGTTTGTCTGGGGGAAAATTTTGATTATGGAATTGATGGTATCAAAAATAAATAAAAGTAAAAAAATATATTTAAAGCTTGTTTTAAGTATAATTTTTATTATACTTACTTCAGATTTTAATTATGACACTAGTGTGCAAAAAATTCCATCTTATATGCTAGATAAGATGTATTCAATAGATGGAGAATATGGTGAAACTGAGGATATCAATCTTAAAGATGAAATATCCCAAGAAGAATATAAAAATACCATAGAAGGAATCGAAAAATTTGTGTTAGATAATCACATATTATTTGATAGCATTTCTAGGCAAGATTTTTCGAAAGAATGTAAAAAAGCAATCCAAAACGAGAAAGCTCATACAATTATTGATACGCAAATGGAATGCAAAAGACTGATATCTAGTCTGAGACAAGGACATTTTGGAATAAGAAATGATTATTATACAGAAATTTTGCCAATAAGATTTATGAAATTCAAAGATGGATATTACATATACTATTCTGATGATAATAAAGAGGTAGCAGCAGCTAAAATTTTAGATATTAATGGAGTACCTATAAAAAAAGTAATAGAAAAAGTTTCAAAGTATTTTTATGGAGAAAATAAAGTCTTCACTGAAACAAACTCAATGCGAGGGATAATGCATTATGATTTTCTAAAAAAAGAAAACATAGTAAATGGTGAAAAAGTCCAATTTAAATTAGAAAAAAATGGCAGAATATATTATAAAGAAATTACACCAATAAAAACTGGAAAGTGGAAGTTTAAGAAAATAAAATCAGATTTTAATGAAATATATAAGGATACAGGATTTGAAAATATTCATGAAGTCAAGAAATTAAGTAATATTACTATTAATCCATTAGATAAGATATATATCAGAAAAAAACTGTTTTATCTTCAAAATAAAAATGATAGTTTGATAATACATTTTAATTCTTGCACTGAAAATGATAAGTACACTATAGATAAATTTGAAAAAGAGCTAAATGATAATTTAAAAACTAATAAACCTTTGAAAATCGTTATAGATATAAGATTTAATACGGGAGGACACTCTTATGTTTATAGTCCGATATTAAAAGAAATTATGTTATATAAATTACAAAACCCAAAAACAAAAACCAAATTATTGATTGGAAATTTGACATATTCTGCTGGAGGAGAAGCTTGCATCAATACAATGAGAAACATAGATAATATAGAAATAATAGGAACTGATTCAAGCAGTACAATAAATAATACATTTGGAATAAATAATGTGTTTTATATAAGTAGCATTAAAAGCATTTGCAGTTACGGTGATACTTTAATCAGATCTGAATATACCATTGAAGATATATACAATCATAATTACAAAAACTATGACTTCGATGAAAACATGCTTACTCCAGACTTTCATGCAGAACAGTCATTTGCAGATTACATGATAGGAAATGATCCAGCAATGAATTATGCATTGAGAGATGAAGGAGATAGTTCGCTAATTAATAAGTTGCAGTCTATTATTAATTAATAAAATTAAAAACAAGTAGTTAGAGAACGGCATTCTCTAAAAATAAATTTGGAGAAACGGGATAAAATGCAAGGAGAGAAAAATATGAAAGTATTAATGAACGGAAGAAATCACGGAGCGGGAACAATTGGAAGTGGAGTTTGTAGCATAAATGAAGGTTCTTGTTGGAATAACAAATGCAACTGTTATGGAACTTTAGTATGTGTACCAGAATTATAATAAAGGTAATGGATATGTTGCAAAGACAGACGTTAAGTAAAAAAATAAAGTTAGTTGTGATTATGATTTTTTTTATAACCACTACTAGTTTTGTTAAGCAGGACGAAATTATAACAAATAGTCAACAGGACTTAATTGATTACATCAACACTAGTAACATTGAAAAATATGATTCTAAAAAAATTGAAGGCATTAAACCAATTAGTTCGCAGAAATACGAGAATCAGGTAAGATGTATAAGAGATTTTATGATAGATAATCATGTTTATTATGAAGCACAAAACATTGATGAAATTACAAATTCGTATAATAAACTATTAAATGATTCACAAAATAAAACTGTTCTGGATCTAAATCTTGATTTAATGAAAGTAATCTCAAAATATAAACAAGGGCATGTTTCTATTCATCCAATTGATATGAAAAAATCTGAAGTTTTTATAGCTGAATTTAATGGGAAATATTATATAGTGGAAGCAAATGAACAATTTAATAACTTACTAGGATCAGAAGTTATAAGCATAAATAATATTAAAATAGAAGATATTGTTGACAGATTAGAAACTTATTCTATTGGAGAAAACAAAAGTTTTAGACGTAGTCATCAAAATTATTTCTTAAATTCTTACGATATTTTGAAAAAAGAAAATCTAATTGCAGAAAAACAGAATATTTATGAATTAAAAACAGGAGATAAAATTATAAAAGTAGATATACCATTTGTTAAGTCAGATGATTTAATAGTAAGTAAATTAAAGGTAAATGGAAGAAAAACTGATATATTACAATATGAAAGAAAAAGAACCAGTAATGAAAATAATGTTTCAATAAAACCATTATCATATACTGTAGATGAAAACAGATTACATTATATTGAAACAGAAGGTGACAATTTAATTCTTAGATATAATTCCTGTACTGAAAATGATAATTATAAAATTGAAAAATTCACCAAGGATGTCTGTGACAAATTAGATAGTAACAAATTTTCAAATATAATCATTGATTTAAGATATAACTCCGGAGGAGATTCCTCATATATCTTCAATATTTTCAGTAAGATGATGGCATATCAGGGAGCAAATCCTAAAACCAAAATAAAAGTTCTTGTAAGCGATGGAACTTACTCTGCTGCAGGAGACTGCGCTTTGCTATTTGTAAAGAATTTTCATAACGTTGAAGTAATTGGTACAGATAGTGGATTTCCAGTATTAACATCTGCTGGAAATGTTAATATGTTTTATACTAAAGATACTTATTTTCAAATATCTTACTGTATGATGGTTTTTAGAGAATACTATGGAAATGTCGATTCGTATTTGTTTAATTATATGAACTTTGATTTTGACAGGAATACAATGTCACCAGACTTTCACGCAGAACAGTCATTTGCAGATTATATGATAGGAAATGATCCTGCGATGAATTATGCATTGAGAGATGAAGGAGACAATTTCTTGATCAATAAAATAAAAAATTTGAAAAAATAATATCAGGAAACATTGAAAGGAGTATTTTATGAAAATCATTAAAGAAAGAAACAGTAGAAACTTAATTCAAATAAAACCAAATTCAAGTTCAGCTTGTATAGTATTGGACGGAGGTGGAAGCTGTATAGATGTACCATATCCATGTGTTAATCAGTACAAAAAAGGGATACAAATTAAAAATGATTAATAAGATCAAAAAAATGAGCGCTGCTATAATTATAGTTATAGCAGTAGCTTTTTCTAATATTTCATATTCTGACAATGAACTTGATAATATAGAGGTGCTTACATTCTCTGTAGATAGCATGTATGATAAGGGAAACTTGGACACAAACAAGGAAAAGCATAAAAAACTTGGAGAGATTGAATTAAATAGAGTTTTATCAAAAGAAGATTACATAAAAGATGTTAATAATTTTAAAAGCTTTTATATTCATGAACAAGGCTATCTTGGAGGATATACAAAAGAACAACTAGATTCGGATATTGATAAATTACTACAAAATCCAACAGGAAATACCGTTGGTGATTTGAATTTGCAACTTGCTAAAATAATATCTAACATGAACGATAGACACACAACTGCTATGTGGCATTTGGGTACAGAGCAATTCCCGTTCATAATAAAAATAATTGGCGACGAATTCTACATCATAAATACAACGGAAAAATGCAAGGACTTATTGTATTCTAAAATCGTAAGCATTGAAGGTGTAAAATCATCTGAAATATTGAAAATAGTATGCAAATATGCTTCTGCAGAGAATGAAACTGGAAAGAAAAATATTTTACATTATGGTTACATGTTATACACAGATTTACTTAAAAAAGAAAATATAATAAAAGGAGATAAAGTACATTTACAAATTTTGCAAAATGGAAAAATCGTTGATAAAATTGTAGACACCATTAAAACTGATAGTATTGGAATATACAAAAATTATTACGATGATGAAAGCTACAATCAAATAATGTTTGATACTAGTGAATTAAAATGGGATGCATATACAAATTGGGGAAAAGAACAATTCACAGAAAATAAACCATTTTACTTCTATAAATCAAACAGAAATTTAGTAATTAAATATAATTATACTTACGATATCAATAAATATAACGTATTAAAAGATATGATAACTAAAATGCAAAATGAAATACAAGCAAAAGATATTGACAACATCATATTAGACATCAGATATAATGGTGGTGGCATGTTTACACACGCAAAAGAATTAGAGTTTGCGATAATGCAATATCAATTATTAAATCCAAAAATCAATATTAAAGTGTTAATTGGTGAAGATACTTTTTCAGCAGGCATAAGAATGATAGATAGTGTAAAAAGAAACTTAGAAAATGTACAGATGATTGGAACAAATACTGCGGGAGCTTCAAATCATAATATGTCTGGAGGAAATATTGTATATCTTGGGAAAAGCAGACTATTCATATACACATCAGGAGAAATGAGAAGATATGATTATACTTACAAAGATGTTATACACTCTTCGAATTTAAACAAAGGTGATGGATCAACCTGGTATCCTGATATGTTTATTGAAAACCAAATCGAAGATTACGCAGTTGGCAATGACAAGGTTATGAATTATGTGCTGAGAGATGAAGGAAACAATTCTTTGTTTGATAGAATAAAGGGAATATTTAATTAGAAATTTCTAGAATATGAGAAGTTTCAAAGACCACATGAATTGAAATTCAATTTTGTGGTCTTTTTGCTTGTAGATAATTATTTTTTATTACTTTATTTCCTGTTGATTCAAATTTAATAATATTTTAATACTACATATTATTGTAATATTTATTAAAATATATGTTAAAATATAGATAAGAGTTAATGAGGTAAAAAACTAAAACGTAAAAAAGTAAGAAATCAATCACTGTGAAACACTTGTAATTACTTTTAGTAAAATACCAATAACAGGAGGAAACTATGCTAAAATATTTACATAAAAAACTAATCAGAAACAAAACATATTTTTTCGTGATTTTATTATCGTTAATAATGTGCTTTGCGACTCTTTTCATACAAATGCAAAAGTCAACATATTATGAGCTAGATAGAATAAAAGAAATGGAATCCAGCACTGATAGTTTGATTGCTTATTTTTTGAAAAACAAAAGAAGTGGCAATAAGATAAATCCAAAGTTAAGCGTCGAAGAAAACGAAAAAATATATGACACAGAATTAAAATATTATGGAAAGTTATCGGATAATTTGTACGAGATAGATAATTTTATGTCGACAAATACTAACAAGTCATCATTTGAACAATACAGCAGAAAATACGATGCCAAAGCAATCTATACTCACGAGCAAAACTTTTTAGAACTTTTAGATGAATTGGATTCTCACATAAATTACGAAAAGATAAAACTAGATGAGGACTACATTAGTTTTATTAAACATAGAAATTCTGATAATTCAACAAAAACAAATGGAGTTATAAATGAGTATAAACAGTTGAATTTTTCAGCGATTATTTCGAAACAGTCGTATGTTTTATTTGGTGCAGTTCCGGCGATATTTTTAGCTATATTTCTAATCATATCCTTGGAAAATGATGATGTGTTGAAGAAGTTGCCATTTAAAAACATCTTAATCACAAAGAATAGATTCTATATGAGTTTATTAATTTACGTCATGTATATTGTGTCAGTTTTATTATTCTTGTGGTTAATTAGCACAGTATTTCTGGATGGATTCGGTAAATTAGATTATTATCACATATCTGTACTTGAAAGATATAAATTCTTAACTGAAAAACAGAACTTAGATTTTGTAAAGTTAGAGTATTTGAAACCTTACAAAATCTTGTTGCGAGCGATTGTAACTTTGGTTTTATCTTATACTTTTGTATTTGGGATATTATCATTTGTTAAGAAAATTTTCACATCAAAAACATTGGAAATGATCTGTTCTATTATTGTTATTGGTGGTTTTGTTGGTGATTTGTTATTGTTCAATCACAGATTCAATCCACTATTCATAACTAAATATTTTTCGTGGATGCAAATGGTATGCTTGTTGTTGATGGATATAATTCTTTTAGTTTGCTGTTTCAGTGTCAAGGATAGAGCGAAAAAAGAAAAAGTATCCTACAGAAAAGTTGACACGACTAGTGTGAAGGGGTTGGTGTTAACTAATATAATTTCCAAGCAAATGGTTGTGTTTATTTTAATAACAGTTGGTTTGTTTTCGTTATTTACGGCTTTTAAAACCGAAAAATACAATAAATTACGTGAAGAAGGAGAGCAAGTTTACAAGAACTACTTAGCTTTTGGTCAGTCTTATAAGGCAAAGTTTTTAAATGATCCTTATTTGACAGAGGCGGAAATTAATCGAAATCTTGAGAATTTCGAAAAAGAATTTGAAGGTGGAATTAAAGAATACAGGGTATATATCAATAAAGAAAAAAATCCAGATACATTCTACAATTTTTATCAAGATAAATTTACCTCAGGAGATTTGAGGTTTGATCAAAGTAGTGGATATATGGATAAGAGCGATTCTTTGAGTATGTACACAAAACGATATATGTACGATAAGCTTGAAATATTAAAAAAGATGAAGGTTATACCTTCAAATAGAATGTATGATGGAATATATAATGTGGATTACAATCCTGAAGATGGAGTTAAGTATTTGAAGATAAAAGACAGAATATTTTCCTATTTGTTTAATGGAAGTAGTGAGGGTATTACAGGAATAAATCTGTTATACGATTTGTTCTACACAAAATTCAATATTATTGTTACATTATTGTCTGCTTGTTTATTTGGTAGTTTAATATCTAGAAATAGAAAGATTATAGAAATACAAAAACTAACACCAATTAACAAAAATTCTATTTTTAGACGAAATGTATTATCAAGTATTTTCAGCACGATAATTGGATTCTTGATTGTTTTGGCAATTGTATTTGCAATAGGAACAATAATCGGTGGAATTGGTAATTCACAACTTCCAACAATGAGAATATCAAACATAATGTTCAGTGCAGAAGTTATGAGATACAGGGAATTTATTATTAAGAGTGTGATATTGTCTATACTAGTGTGTGCTTGTGTATCGATGGTTATAAACCTTACAAAACTATTTATAGACAATAAAATGTCCAATTTGGTTATTGCAATGATTGTAATTTTATCAATAGGATTACCTTATATGGTGAAAATAGTTCCAGCATTTTTACCTTTATCGTATATTGATAGTTCTGCTGTGGCGAATGGATTTATGTCATTTCATCAACAAAATGGATATTTAAATTTTACGTTTGGAGTAATATCTATTATTTTATGGGCTGTAGTGTTGTATTTTATTAGCAAGAAGAAATTTGAAGAAAAGAGGAAATAAATGTTACAAGTTATTGATTTAGAAAAGAAATACAATGGTAAAACTATTTTAGATAAAGTCAATTTTAGATTGGAAAAAGGACAGATTAAAGCATTGGTTGGACCAAATGGATCGGGAAAAACGACACTGATGAATAGCATATCCAATTCCATAAAAATAGATGGTGGTAAAATAGTAATAGATAATGAACAGTATGATGATGAAAAAATCTTCAATAAGTTAACTTTTTTCAGGGATGAAACTATCTTAGATTTTAATATGAAAGGTATAGATTACTTGGAATTAATCAAGAATGCATATAAAAAATCTACAGAAGATGTGAATAATATATGCAAAAAATATGAGATAGAGGGATTTGCACATAAAAGGGTTGGAGAGTATTCACTAGGTATGAAGAAAAAGTTAATGCTTGCAATGTCTTTCTTGCCAGGAAATGATTATGTTTTGTTAGATGAACCGTTAAATGGTTTGGATCCAACAAGTGTTATAAAAACGAAGAATTTATTGAAAGAGATAGCCAAACAAAATGTAGGAATTATTATATCAAGTCATGGGTTGAATGATTTGGATGATATAAGCCGTGATATTTTGTTCTTGAAGGATAAGAAAATCTTGGAAGAAAAACTAGAATCCGTAAAATATTTGAATCTCTCAACTTCTAATGATGAACTTGTCAAAAAAACTTTGATGAACAACGGATATGAATACGAAAATAAATTGATTATACTAAAAGATGAAAATATTAAATCAATTTTGAAGATTTTATCACAATTGGATGTAAATATTTATAGTATAGACAAGAAATCAAAATCTTCTCAAGAAAGATACATGGAATTGTTTAAAATATAATTTACACATGAAAGTTTAAGGATTTTTTTAAGAAACTTATTTATAAGTTTGGTTGATTGGATGTTCTTATCCACGATTCTTATACGAATAAAGACCACATGAATTGAAATTCAATTTTGTGGTCTTTTTGCTTGTGGATATTTATTTTTGAATTATTAATTTGTCAACTGGTCTGTCAAACTCTTCTGGATTTAAATCATCGACTAATTGAAAATCGTAGACTATGGATACTTTATACGAATCTTCGCCGATTTTGTCGATGAATCTGTCGTAGAATCCTCCGCCGTAGCCGATTCTGTATTTGTTTTTGTCAAAGCATAGTCCAGGTACTAACATGAAATCAAATTTAACGTCTGATTCAACTGGATTTTTAGGTTCTAGGATTCCGTAAGCTCCAGGAGCCAAATCGTCCATGTTTTTGATTTCTACTGCAATCATGTGTCCTTTTGATTTTATATATGGAACGTACACTTTTTTTCCTTGTTCCAACAAATCTTTTATGAGCTTGTGTGTGTTAAACTCAGATCCAAAGCTTACATACACAAAAAAGTTTTCGGAATTTTTGAATTCTTCTAAGTTTTCCAATTCTTTTAAAAGTTCATCGTCGACTTTTTGTTTGTCAGAGATGGAGTCTCTTTGTTGTAACATTTGTTTTCTAATTTCTTTTTTGTTCATTTTCATCACCTAAAATATATATACCCTAAAAAGATTTAAATATCCAGTTGTTTAAAAATTTAAAAAGACTGTGATATAATTAGGTTTACGAGGTGAAAAATGTTAGAATTCGTTCATGTCGATAAGACATATAAAAATAAAGTGTGCGCACTAAACGATTGCAATTTTAAAATTGAACAAGGTGAATTTGTTTTTTTGATTGGGCCAAGCGGTGCGGGCAAATCAACTATTACTAAACTTATACTTAAAGAAATAAATCCAGATAGGGGTAAGATTTACCTTTACGGTGAAGACATAACCAGATTAAAAGCACGAAAGGTTCCTAAATTAAGACAAAGTATAGGAATGGTGTTTCAAGATTTTAAATTATTGGAGAATAAGACTGTGTACCAAAACATAAAATACGTTATGCAAATTTTGGGGAAAAGCTCTTCAGAGATAAAATCTACGATTGATACTGTGCTTGATTTGGTAAATTTGAAAGACAAAAAGAATGCATATCCACACGAATTATCCGGTGGGGAAATGCAAAGAGTGTGCATTGCACGTTCAATGGTTAATAAACCTAAACTACTTATTGCAGACGAACCTACGGGAAATTTGGATCCAGTGACTAGCATGGACATAGCGAATGCTTTGGTTAGAATTAATGAACGTGGCACGACTGTTATGATGATTACTCACGAGAAAGATATCGTTAATAAATTACAAAAAAGAGTAATTCAATTGGATAATGGAATTATTGTTAGAGATGAAGAAGGTGGAATGTATGAAAAGAATTAGAGTTATGATATCCACTTTAAAGGAAGGATTTGTAGGTATTTGGAAAAACAGATCGATGGGTCTTGCATCTTTGACGACGATATCACTGGCTCTTTTGATTTTGGGATCTGTAATTATATCGATGTTGACTATGAATCAAGCAGTAAAAGACATCGAAGGAAAAGTTAACCTAGTAAATGTGTACTTGGAAAATGGAATTCAAGAGGACAAGACGAAAAAGATTGAACAGTTTATCAAACAAAAAGATGGAATTAAGGATTTGAAGTATGTTTCCAACAAACAAGCTATGGAGAATTTCTCCAAGTCTTTAGATGATAAAACTTTGATTGAAGGAATGGAATCAGCTTTTCCTGCATCATTTGAAGTTACACTGAAGGATGTAAACGACGCTGAAAGATATGTCAGAGAATTTCAAAAAATAGATGGCGTTGAAAAGGTAAGCTTTTACAAGGATTTAATTGCGAAAATTTCAAATGCATCTAGAATTGTAAAATACGCTGGATCAATCGTAGTTGCAATATTAGTGATGATTTCGATAATAAATATTTCAAATACGATTAGATTAACTGTGTATGCCAGAAGAAAAGAAATTGCCATTAAGAAAAATATTGGTGCATCGAATTTGGTAATATCTGCACCGCTTGTTGTTGAGGGAATATTTTTTGGAATAATTGGCGCTGTGGTTGCGTTTTTGGCTTGTTATTACTTGTACAGATATGGATATTTGAGGTATAATAAGACTGTGTATGGATTGATATCAACATATTTGGTTCCACCAGTGATGATTAGGTGGGATTTATTGAAGATTTTTATCAGTCTAGGTATCGGAATTGGAGCATTCGGTTCCGTATTAAGTAGCAAAAAATATCTCAAAATATAAGGAAGGAATTATGAAGAAGAAAATTGTCACATTAGCCTTGTGCATGATGCTTATGACTAATGCAGTGTATGCAGACAAATTAACCGAATTAAATAACGAAAAAAAAGCAAAAACTTCGGATTTAAACGAATCTAAATCCAACCTAAATAAATTAAAAGATGACAAGAACGATGAGTTGGAAAAGTTGAAGAATATTAATTTAAAATTAACTCAAACTCAGTCAGAACTTGCTATTCAACAACAAGAATTGGCGAAAATTAATAAATCAATAGATGACACTAAAAAAGAAATCGAAAATTACAAATCTAGTATCAGCCAAAAAACAAAAGAATTTCAAAAAAGATTAAAAGGAATGTACATATCAAAAGACGGCGCAAAAGTCGATGTGCTTTTCGGATCTGGAAATTTGAACGATTTATTGAACAACGTGAGTTTGATGAATTACATTGCTAGGTTTGACAAAAATCTATTGAATGATTTAAAACACGAAAAGATTTCATTAGATTACAAAGAAGACGAACTAAAATCCAAGATGCAAACAATGGAAATTGTAAAAAAGAATTTGGAATTAAAAGTCGTAGCATTAAATGATACATTGGCTGAACAACAAAAGTTAATCGACGATATTTCAAAAAATGTAACCATGACTGAATCAGAAATATCCTCATTAATTAAAGAACTTGAAAAAATTGATGGCAAAATTGACCAAGAAAAAAAGGCTATACTACAAGCAAAATTACTTGCAGCACAAAGAGCTCAAGCTGAAAGAAGAAGACGTGAAATGGCGCAAAGAAATAAAGCCATCAACACAAACATTTCAGCACCAGTCATCAATAACGACGGAGCATACTTACAATGGCCTGTACCATCAAGTCATAGAATGACTTCTTTTTACGGATGGAGAAGCGATCCATTCGGAAGAGGATCGGGATTCCACACAGGACTTGATATTGCAGCACCAATGGGAACACAAATCGTATCTGCAGAAGATGGAGTTGTAGTTCACGTTGGATGGAGCGGTGGCTACGGAAATCTTGTAAAAGTTCAACACGATAATGGAGCTTTGACTTATTATGGACACTTGAGTGGATTTAATTGTAGCGTTGGTCAAAGAGTAAAACGTGGACAATTAATTGCTTTTATGGGATCAACTGGATATTCAACAGGATCTCACCTTCATTTCGAAGTAAGATTTAATGGTCAACACACTGATCCACTAAATTATTTAAGATAATTATGAAACTAAGTTAGCAATAACTTAGTTTTTTTATTGCAATAAATCTCCAGAAAATATTTGGAGAAATATATAACCAAATGTTTGACAATTAAGTATTTTATTTGTAAGATGGAATTGTAGAAAACGATTGACAATATTTAAGAGGAACTAAAATGAAAAAAACTAAGAGAATTCAAAAAATATTTTTATTCTTACTAACGTGCATTCTTGCATTAAATATGCAAACACGAGGATTTGCAAAGAATGAATTGGATAATGAAATTCTTACAATACCAATAGAAGATAATTTGAAATTAGAAAATTACAATCCTGATGACTTAAGAGTTAAACAATTGGGAAAAATTGAATTAAACAGAGTACTTACGAAATCTGAGTATGAAAAAGATATGAAAAATTTTGTAAATTATTATTTGGAATGGCAAGCTTATTTAGGAAATTCTACAGGAGAAGAAATAGAGAAACTTGCTGAAGAGCTATTGAAAACATCGGACAATAAAACGGTTTCTGATTTGAACTTAGATTTTGCAAAATTAATTGCAAACACTAATGATGGACATACCTCATCTATGTATGAAATAGGGAAAAGCTGTATGCCAATTAAGATTAGAATTATAAATGGACATTATTACATAATTAATACAACACCTGAATACGAAGATTTATTATACTCTAAGATAATAAAATTTGATGATATTGATACCAAGGACATAACAGAAAGATTATACAAATACACTTCAGCAGAAAATAAATATTTTAAAAATACGATAATAAAAGATTTCTATCTATATTATGGAGATGCACTAGAAAAAGAAAATATAATTAAAAATGGAAAATTAAAATTACAGATAGAAACTGATGGTAAAACGCTTAATAAAAAAATCAAAATGATAGATCTGCCAGATGTTAAAATCAACAAATATAGTTATGAAAATACAGATTTTTCTCAAATCTTATACGATATGACAGATATCACAAAAAATAAATTCACAAAAAATGACAAGATGAGATACATGCAAATGAAACCATTTTATTATTATATAAATGATAATAACTTAATCATCCAATACAACAATTGTTATAATACTGATAAAGATAACATCTTGAAAAATATGATAGATAAAATGGATAAAGATGTTTCACGAAATAATGTAGAAAAAATAATTGTAGATATTAGATACAACACAGGTGGTTGGCCAACACATGCAAAAGAACTTGAATTGGCACTGAAAAGATATCAACTATTGAATCCTAAATTGGAAATAAAATTATTAACTGGATCAGAAAATTACTCTGCTGGATCCTTGTTCGTAGACGGAGTCAAGAGAAATCTTGATAATCTTCAGATAATTGGGGAAAATACTGGAGGACCTTCTGGTTGGACGACAGAATCGTCAAGTATTATGTATTTAGGAAGTAGTAAATTATTTGTCAAAAAATCTAGTGGAGTCAGAAGGTACGATTATACATTAGAAGACACAGTACACTGTTCCAATCTTAATAAAAGAGATGGATTAACGTGGTATCCAGATATGTTTATCGAAAATCAAATCCAAGATTACGCCATTGGTAATGACAGGGTTATGAATTACGCAATTAACAATTAAATAATGTAATTAATATCTTCTTTTATTTATTAAAAGAGGATATTTTTTTAATTAAAAGCACAATAATCTTAGACAAATTGTAACTCAATTTTAATACAAAAAATCGTTAATCTGTTATACTATATATTAGTTAGAGGTGATTTATGAAAACATTTAAAAAAGTTTTTATTGGATTGGGGCTTTGCTTATTGGTGTATCTAAGTTTTTCTGTAGGAAATGCTACAGGAAAAAGAACAGCGATTGCCAATGAAAATGGTATTCCATTAGCGAAGATCAATAAGATTGAAAACTTGATTGACCAATATTATCTTTTTGATATAGACAAGAACAAGCAACAAGAAGGAGCTGTTGAAGGCTATGTAAAAGCTTTGGGAGATCCTTATTCTGAGTTTTTGACTAAGGAAGAGATGGATAGTTTGAATCAACAAACTGAGGGAGAATATGCAGGTGTTGGAATTGTGGTTACTCCTTCTGAAACTGGTGCTATAACTGTTGTTAGTGCTATCAAAGGTAGTCCAGCTTTTGAAAAAGGCATCAAAAAAGATGATATTATACTTAAAATTAACGGCAAGGATTACAATGCATCACAAATGAATGATGCAGTGAAGGTTATGAAAGGTAAACCTAATACAGATGTTAAGCTTACTATTGCCAGAATGGAGAATAAAACTAGTAAGATTTTCGATGTAAATATTACGCGTCGTATGATTAGTTTGACTACTGTTAATTCTCAAAAAATTGGAGATATTGGATATATCAACATAACTCAATTTGATAGGAAAACTGACAAGGAGTTTATCGAACAATACGAAAATTTGAAAAAGCAAAATGTGAAATCAATTGTTTTGGATTTGCGTAATAATCCTGGTGGTTTGTTAGATTCTACGGTTAAAATAGCAGACTATCTTCTTCCACAAGGAGTAATAGTTAAGACTGTGGATAAGAATAAAAAAGAAGATGTCCAAAAGAGTGATGCTTCAGAACAAAATCTACCAATGGTAGTTCTTGTGAATGGTTCAAGTGCATCTGCATCTGAAATTTTGGCAGGGGCTTTGAAGGATTACAAGAAAGCTACGATTGTCGGAGAGAAAACTTTCGGAAAAGGTATCGTTCAAACGATTATTCCTATGGATAAAGGCGAAGGGTTGAAGCTTACTATTAGTGAGTATTTTTCACCAAATGGCAACAAAATTCACAAGCAAGGTGTTAAACCAGATGTTGAAATCAAATTAGATGAAAAAGCTAAGGGTATCGGAGTTGAGTTTATGAAAGAAGATAATCAACTTCAAAAAGCTTTAGAGATTTTAAATAAAAAATAGGAGATATTATGAGAGAAGAAAGAGAAGCGAGAAGAAAACGCAAGAGAAGAAAAAAAATAATCAACTCAATAGTTCTTTTGGTTTTTGTGTTGGCTGTAGGAAGTTTGGTTGCAGTAAAAGTAGCCAACAGAGAACAAAGTCTTAATCCAAAAGTAGCTGAGAATTCTTCTAAGAAATCGAACAAAAAAAACGCAGAGAAAAAAGAAGAGCCAAAACCAGATCCGAATAAATTAATGAAGGGTTCAAATCATATTTTAAAAGCAGATTCGTATGCTTATGATGCCAAAACAATTAGTCAATTTATTAGACCAACAAAATCTGAGGGCTATGTTAAAAACACAGACAACAAAAAAATTTGTTTCTTGACTTTTGATGATGGTCCAAACCACAGCATGACTCCACAAGTTTTGGATGTATTAAAGAAAGAAAATGTTCCTGCTACATTTTTTGTAGTTGGTAAACATGTTTCACAAGATACAAAAGATATTTTGGAACGCCAATTAAATGAAGGTCACGCAATTGCTCTTCACTCTTTTGAACACGATTATTCAAAATTATATCCAGGAAGAGTTGCGAACGCTGATAGAATAAAAAAAGAAGCTGAAATGGCACAAAAAGCATTGCAAGATGTTCTTGGTCCAGATTTTAAAACGAGTGTGTGGAGATATCCAGGTGGACACATGAGTTGGCAACAATTAAAGCCAGGCGATGATGCGTTAGAATCTTTGGGAATTCACTGGATTGACTGGAACAGTTTAGTTGGAGATGCTGAACCAAAAAGCAGAAGACCAACGACAGTAGAAGGTATGGTTGAATTTGCAAATACTTCATTAACTTATCAAGCTGAGCAAGATTTAGTTGTAGTTTTGTGTCATGATGCACCAGGAAAACAACTAACTGTTGATTCACTTTCAGCAATTATTAAAAATTTTAAAGATAAGGGATATGAATTTGGAATTTTAAAATAATTTTAAAATTATAAATATTAGCTTAAATTTGCCACAATTAAATTATTATGCAGAGCACCTTTTTGATAAGGTGCTTTTTTAATGTTTTAAATCCTACTAACTATATATAGTATGAATAAAAATCAAAAACCCACATATTGATACTATCTGTAGTATTTGATATAATAAAGCAGTAGTAAAAATCAAGTAAAAAAGATTTTAATCATATAAAAAAGGAAAGAGAAGAGGGATTGCAAATGCTAACTGTAGAAAAAAGAGACGGACGACAAGTTGAGTTTGATGCTAAAAAAATTGTCGTTGCGATAGAAAAAGCTATGAATAGTAGTACAGGAATTTACGAGGAAAATTTGGCTGAAAAAATCGCCAAAGAAATTGAAGGATATGCCAAAACGATTGGAAAAGTTTTGAGTATTACTGATATCGAAGACCAAGTGTATTATAAGTTAATTCAGTACAACAATCCCGCTACGGCAAGAGCATACGAAAACTACAAAGCCGTACAAAAATATAAAAGAGAAACTAACACTACTGATGAAAGTATAATCGGTTTGTTGGAAGAAAGTAACAAGGATTTGTTAGAAGAAAACTCCAACAAAAATGCAGTGATAGCTTCTACTCAAAGAGATTTAATAGCTGGTGAAGTTAGTAAGGATATTGCTAGAAGAAAGCTTATTCCTCAAGATTTGCTTCAAGCTCACGATGAAGGAGCAATTCACCTTCACGATATGGATTACATAATTCAACCAATGTTTAACTGTTGCCTTGTAAATATGAAAGATATGCTTGATAAGGGAACAGTTGTAAACGGCAAATTAATCGAATCGCCAAAATCATTCCAAGTTGCTTGTAATGTAATGACTCAAATAATCGCACAAATAGCAAGTAATCAATACGGTGGTCAAAGTATCGATATTAGATGTTTGTCAAAGTATTTGAGAAAATCTTACGAAAAGAATTTGAATTTGTGCATTGAAACTCTTGGAGACATCGACATGGCTGAAAAAATGGCAGATAAGATGACTCAAAAAGACTTGGAATCAGGAATTCAAACAATCCAATATCAAATCAATACATTGATGACTTCCAATGGACAAGCTCCATTTGTGACTTTGTTTATGTTTATTGAAGACCACGATGAATACAAGGAAGAAACTGCGAAGATAATCGAAGAAATTTTGAAGCAAAGAATTCAAGGAATTAAAAATGAAGCAGGAGTGTATGTTACACCAGCATTTCCTAAGTTAATTTACGTTTTGGATGAAAATAACATTCACAAAGATAGCGAATTTTATCATTTGACTTCACTTGCAATTCGTTGCACAGCTAAGAGAATGTATCCTGATTATATTTCGGCTAAGAAAATGAGAGAAAACTACGAAGGAAATGTGTTCAGTCCAATGGGATGCAGAGCGTTCTTGTCACCATGGAAAGATGAACATGGAAACTATCAATTTGAAGGTAGATTTAATATCGGAGTTGTTACGATTAATTTACCACAAATCGGAATTCTGGCAGATGGCGACGAAGATAAATTCTTAGAAATATTAGACAAAAGATTAGAAATGTGTAAGCGTGCAGGAGTGTTGCGTTACGATTTACTAAAAGATGTCACTAGTGATTCTTCTCCAATTCATTGGCAACATGGAGCTATCGCGAGACTTAAACCACACACACCAATCAAAGATTTGTTGATAGGTGGATATGCGACTGTGACTTTGGGCTACATTGGAATTTACGAAGCAACGCTACTAACAATTGGTGAAAGCCACACAACTCCAAAAGGCAAAGAATTTGCAATGAAAATAATGGATATTATGAATGAAAAAATAAAACAATGGAAAAAGGAAACTAATCTAGGATTTGCATTGTATGGAACTCCAGCAGAAAGTTTAACTCACAGATTTAATAGTATCGACAGGGAAAGATTCGGAGTAATCGAAAACATCACAGATAAAGGTTACTACACAAATTCATTCCACGTTGATGTAAGAGAAGAAATATCTGCTTTTGAAAAATTCTCATTTGAATCGAAATTCCAAGATAAATCATCAGGCGGATGTATTTCTTATGTAGAAATTCCAAACATGAGCAAGAATTTGAAAGCTTTGGAAACTCTTGTCAAATACATTTACGATAATATTCAATACGCAGAATTCAACACAAAAAGCGACTATTGTCAAAACTGCGGTTTCGATGGAGAAATTACAATCAACGAAGATGGCGATTGGCAATGTCCACAATGTGGAAACAAAGACCATGCTACGATGAATGTTGTCAGAAGAACTTGTGGATATCTTGGAGAAAACTTCTGGAACGAAGGAAGAACAAAAGAAATCAAAGATAGGGTATTACACATTTAATGAATTACGCACAAATCAGACAATACGATGTGGCAAACGGCCCTGGAATTAGATGCACGTTTTTTGTAACAGGATGTAGCCTCAATTGCAAGAATTGTTTTAACAAAGAATACCAAGATCCAAATTTTGGAGAAAAATGGACCGATACGCAAACAAATCAAGTAATAGATTATTTGAACCAAGAAGAAATTGATGGACTCACAATTTTAGGTGGAGAACCATTCGAATCATGCGATGATTTAATAGAAATTGTAGGAAAAATCAGAGAAAATACAAACAAAAGTATCTGGATTTTTTCGGGATACACTTACGAAACACTTTCTCAAAAACAAAACTGCAAAAAACTATTGGACATGTGCGATGTACTTGTTGATGGAAGATTCGTAGAAGAATTAAAAGATTTGAGATTGAAGTTTCGTGGATCTTCAAATCAAAGATTGATTGATTTGAACAAGACCACAATGGATGACATCATATTAGTTGATGAAAATAAATTATAAATAAACCGTTAGAATCAGCTGGTTCTAACGGTTTCGTTTTGCAATTAATTACATATTAGATATTATATTTTTGATAAATGAGCCGACGGTTTTGCTAAACATTTCAGGAGATTTAATGTAGCAGAAATCATTAGTGAAGATTTCCTTCTCAAAAGTCAAATCGTCTTGTGATCCAGTGAACACACCTAGTAATTTTATTTTTTGCATTCTAGTCAAGAATACTTCTTTTGCGCTGTCTTTTACTGCCAATTCTCCGACATAATCTTCTGCTTTAAATCTGGTTTTGCCAACAAAATTGAGATTTACAATATTGTTGGGCTTACCATCTGTCAGCATTATTAAAAGTTTGGATTCCATTTGTTCTACCATAATATTTCTCATAAATTTGAGCGCCAATCCATCTCTGTTTGAGCCTTCTGGATGATAATGAAAAATATTTTTGCAGTTTTGCTCGTCGTAGTCTTTGAATTTTGTAATTATCAAATAATCGTACATATTTTGAAAACCAAGTACACGAACTTTTATGGACAAATCACTTAATGCTTTCGCTATAACATAAGCTTGTGCTGCTATAATTTCCTTCTTCTCACTTTGACTCGCAGACATATCCAGCAATAAATCAACAGACATTGGACTGTTTTCGTTTTTGTAGATTTTGTTAAAAATTTTATTGTCGTTTAGTTTGGTGTGACGCCATGCTCTTTTGATATCGATAGTTCCGAACGTCGACCTTCTAACATCATCATCTTCATTTTTGAGAAGAGCAAGTTTCAGCATTTCACTTAAAACATTGACTTGGCGATTGTAAATGAGGATATTTTTCTCGAAATGTTTAATATTCTCATTGTAAGATTCTACCAAAAGATTCGTTCTGTAGTTTTCAATTCTAGTAGAATTGGCATTCACTATGTGAAAATTTATATCAGAATGAATATCGGTAGACAGTTTATTTTTCAAAGAATTCAAAATAGATTGATCAACAATACTTTTTCCGTACAATCTTTCGATATTTTGATGAACATCCTTAGTACGGGAAGTTTTTTGAGTGGAAGAGTCGTTGTCGACATCCTCATCTTCCAATAATTTGTACAAATCTTCAGTAAATTCTTGTGATCCAATGGAATATTTTTCAAGTTGAGATACATTTTCTTGTTTTGTTATAATTTTCTGATTAGTTTTCTGGATAACTGGTTTGACTTCTTTTTTTATCTTTTCGAAATTATCATTATTGCGAATATCTTTATATGAGTAGAAATATTTATTTATAATCTCAATCAAAAGATTTATAAGAGACAAGCTATCATTGCACTTTGTTTTAGTCAACATTAAGATTTCTCTGATGGATTTTGTAGTTGTCCAGGGTTTATCAGTGTAATGATATTTTTCCAATTCTTCAGAAATGTTTCTAGGATTGGACCTATAATACTTGTCAGAATAGTATAATTTCTGTAACCTGTCAAAATCCTCAAGCCCATTTCTTTCATTTAACATTTTTTCTTTTAGATTGTTGTCTAAAATTATCATCAAAACCGTAAAAATATCCGTTTTATTTGACACATTATCAATTATTTTCATAACGGAATTCATATCGTAGAATCTGTGGGCAAATCCAAAAAGCGCAGTCTGAAAAATCTCTGAATTGACATTTTCTTTTGTAATAAAATCTAAATTAGGGTTAATGTTGTAATCTTCACTCAACAACCAGAATAGATTTTTGGACCTTGAATCTTCCATTATTCAAATATCTCTTCCGGTTTTAAATCGTCCTTAAATATCGTATCGATAATATCTTGCACGATTGTTTTTTCAAATTCATCAAATGTTTTATTGACAATTCCAAGTTTTAAGCTTGATTTAACGCTCAAACCTCTTTTCATAGCGTGGATTGAAGATAACAAACCACGCAAGTCGATACATCTACCAGAAATTTCAGAATTCAAACTTTTTTCTTGTAAATCCATAAAAAATCTCACGAACATTTTTTGAGCGGTGTCTGTCAATGAAAATTCTTCTGAAAGTATCTTGTTCAAAGTTTTTTCGTCTGTTTTTGGCATATCTATGACAAAAAATCTGGACAACAACGCTTCATTGATTTCACGCGTACCAGCGTATCCGTAATTCATTGTAGCTAAGAATCTTGTTTTATCGTGAATGTCTACTTTTTCAAAACCAGGTATATCTATAATTCGACGATAATCCAAAACGGAGTGCATAATAGCAACAGAATCGTTCTTAGCCATATTAATCTCATCGAACACGCAGAAACCTCCATTCAATGAAGATTCCAACACTGGACCTGCTCTGAAAATAACTTCATCGTTTTTTAAAGTATCCATACCAATCAAACTTTCAGAATCCGTGTTCACATGAAAAGAAATATTCCATTGTGGTCTTTGGAAAATATATGCCAAATTATCGCACAATATATTCTTGCCGGTAGCTTTAGGACCAACCAATAGCAAATTATTAGCTTCCAAAATGCTTGTTATAGCCATCTCCAAAACTTCTTTTCCATAGTAGTTAAATCGTGGTTTAGGAATTCTGGATTTGAATTTGTCATCTACATCATTGTCCTTCAAAAAGTTTTCTACATCTTTTATTAAATTTTTATTTATATTTTGTGATTCAAGTAAATTAATCATATTACCTCTTTCATAAACTATCTAATTTGTGTCATTAGTATGATATAATAAATTAAAAGAAATTGGAAGTAGGTGAATAAATGAAGAAAGCATGGGGAGGTTTCGTAAAAGGATTTGCGAAATTTTTAGATGGATTTTTCGGATTTTTAATAGCATTTATAGAAACATTGGTGAATTTAACTGTGGGATTTAGGTATGTACTAGGATCCATATTATCCTTCGGTTGTATATTTATATTGTTCTTTCCTTATATATTTTTCAAATACAAATGGATTACATTTACGGTTTTGTTCATAACGATATTTCCTATTTTGGGTAAAGGATTCGTCAATTATCTAAAATATGTAAAATATTCTATGGTTGAATTCTTACTTGGATACGGGGATTATTATCTCAATAATTCACAAACAAAATACACCTCTTATTCTGATTACAAGAAAAAATACATCTTCAACAAACAAGAAGAAGAAAGAAAAGCGCGTGAAGAACGACAAAGACGTGAACAAGAAGAATGGACTAGAAGATTTAACGAATGGTTCAATCAAAACGGATTTAGCTTCGATGATTTCGAGTATTACCAACAACAAGGTCAATACGGTGGATACAACCAAGGTTATGGTCAACAAGGATATGGATATCAAAATCAATACCAAAATCCAGTGGATGATTTTGTAAGAACTTACGAACAACATTGCGACACGTTGGGAGTTGGATACAACGCAGACAAGTACGAAATCAAATTGAACTACAGAAAACTTGCCAAGAAATATCACCCTGATATAAACAAGGCAGCTGATGCAACTGCTAAGTTCCAAGAAGTTAACAACGCATACGACTTTTTGTCCAATGAACAAAACATAGAAAGATACAATAGAATCAAAAACAAAAAATAGTTTATTGCTGGGAGAATATCTCCCAGTTTTTTATTACAAAAAATAGAAAACATTACTCATTAAGACAAAAACTTTGTCTGAATTTTTAAAAATTTATTTTTCATTTTAAAAAATGTAAATTAAAAATATCAAAGTTACAGCAATCAAAAAAATATAATAAAAATGTTTTCATTTATACATATAGCAATTTTTATAAAAAATTCAACAATATATCTAAAATCAATTTAGATTTAAAAAATTATATGGGTTATAATAGTTAGATGTGAGGAAGTGAGTTTATGAAAGATGTAATCAATAAAATAATTGAGATTGATAAAAAAGCACAGGATTTGGATGAATCTTTTCAAAATGATCTTGTGACTGAACAAAAAAAACAAAAAGAAGCTATAAGAAAGCTTGAAGACAAATATCAATCAGAATCTGTAACTAAACTTAATTCTGTCCATGATGATATTATTAATAGCCAAAACAATAATATCGAAAATCAAAAGAAGAGTATTGAAGAAAAGAAAAATCACTTGAAGGAAATCTTCGATAAGAACGAGGATAGATTGGTGGATAAATTCTTCAACATTATTACGGAGTAATTATGGGATCTGCAAGATTATATAGTGCGCTTAATACTAAGATTTCTAAGATTAGTTCAGAGCTTTTGTCTGATGAAGATTTTAAGAAATTATTAGAAGCTGATACTAATAAGGATCAATATGATTATCTTTTGAAATTGGGAAAGATTGAGGGTGAATACGCAAACGAGGGCGTGAGTCAGTTTGAAAATAGTCTTAATGATAAGATGATTAGAACTGAAGAAAAGTTGAAGTATTATATGAACGGAAGATACAAGGATTTTTATAATTCTTTGTTGGAGTATTATGTCGTTGAAGATATTAAAACTTTGGCGCGTGTTATCGTTAGAAGGGAATACACCGATAGGTTGAATGATAATCTTATAGTTCTCAAGGATACAAAATTTTCTCGAATTTCTTCGTCGACTACGATTCAAGATTTTGTGGATATGTTAGATGAGCCATACAAATCTATTGTCGATAGGTACAAGGAAGAAAATCGTCACAGAATTTTGTTTTTTATTGAGATGAACTTGGATAGAAATTATTATTCAAACATTATCAAGATGAGTCAAGGTTTATCGAAACAAGATTCTAAGATTGTCCAAGATTATTATGGTGAAAAAATCGACTTGTTGAATTTGGAATGGATTTATAGAGCTAACAAATATTATGAAATCAATAGCGAGATTATTTTCAACTTTACGATTTTGGGCGGTAAATTGTTCCAATTGGACGATTTGAAGAAGATTTCGTATATGGATTTTGATGATTTGATAAATTTTATTTCCGAAAGTAAGTATTCTTTCTTGGTTAATACCGACAATGATATTGATTTATACATGGATAGAAGAGTTTACAGATATCTTTATTTCAAGGCTATGGATTTGCTACATACTAATAAGTACAATATTTCGAAACTTATTGCGATTGGCGAATTACTTGAGTTTGAAAAATTTGATATTGAAAAAAGTGTGGAATCTAAGAGATTTAATTTGGATTTTGAAAAGTCCAAGTCTTATCTGATTAGAAGAGTTTAAGGAAGTGGTAAATTGAGAGCAGAAAAAATGTACATGATGAATGTAGTTGGAAATCTGAAGTATCTTGAATCCACTATAAAAGATTTGTTGGATATTGGAAGTGTCGAACTTACTGATAGTTTGAGCCAAATCGAAAACAATACTTTTATCGTTAATATCAATAGTGAAAATATCGAAAAAACTATGGAGTTTAATAATGTTACTGGTTTTGAAAACAGGGATGTTAAGGAATTGAATTCTATTGCTGATAATTTGAAGGATATTTTTAAAATTGATTTGAGAGATGAGAGATTAAAAAGAGAGTACACAGAAGATGAAATCAAAGACTTCTACGGTTCTATTAAATCTAAGGTGGACAAGATCTACGATTGTGAAAACCAAATTGATGAAAATAAAAAAGAGTTAGAAGATTTGTATTTGATAGAAGATTTGGATGTTTCTATTGAAAGCTTGTGTGATATGAAGTATTTCGATTATCGCTTTGGCTATTTGTCTAAGGAAAATAGATTAAAGTTGAAGAAAAACTACGATAATATCATGGCGAGTGTGCTTCATTTGGCAAGTAAAAACAAAAAAGAAGTGTATGTAGCTATTTATCCAAAGGATGTTTCTATTGAAACTGATAGAATTCTAAGGTCTTTGAATTGGACTGATATTAATATTAATAAGAATAGAAAAGATGTTCCAAAAGAAATAATTTCTAAAATAGAATTAGAAAATGAGGATTTGGGAGCTAAAATTTCACAATTAAATCAAATCTTAAATGAGATTTATAGAGATAACAAAAGCAAAATCATTGATATGGTGATTTCTGCTAATTTGTTGATTCAATTAGAAGATGTGAAGAGTTTACTGGCAAGAAGTGAAAGCTACTTTTACTTGGCAGGATGGGTTCCTGAATCAGCTAAGAGTGTTGTTCAAGAAAAATTATCAGCATACGATGATATGTTCATTAATTTCTTGGATGCAGATGAAAGTGGACTAACTCCTCCCACCAAACTCAAAAACAACAAATTTTTTAAACCTTTTGAGCTTTTAGTAAACATGTATGGAACTCCAAACTACAAGGAAATCGACCCAACTGTATTTTTCGGATTGACTTATATGTTGTTGTTCGGTGCTATGTTTGGGGATTTGGGACAAGGCGCTGTGATGTTTGTAGCAGGTGTCTTATTAGCGAAATTCAAAGATAAGATGATGGGCGGACTTCTTGAAAGAATTGGTGCAAGTTCCATGGTGTTTGGAATTCTTTACGGTTCTTTCTTCGGGCTAGAAGGAATTATTCCGGCATTGTTTTTGAAACCATTTGAAAATATCAACAAAGTTTTGATAATAGCTATAGGACTTGGTATTGTACTTTTATTGATAGCTTACATTTTTGGATTATGTAACAATTACATTTTCAAAGATGTGCAAGAAGGACTTTTCGGACAAGAAGGGTTGGCAGGATTTATGCTATTCTTGCTATTCTTATTATTAGCTGCAACTGTTGCATTAGAATTGCACATTGTTTCTGTTGGAGTGATTGCGGCGTGTATGTTGATTGTGATTTTTGTCATGATTTTCAAAGTTCCATTGACACAGCTTTTGTACAAGAGAAGACCTCTTCACAATGGTTTGGATGTTACAGGTTATTATGTTGAAAGTTCATTTTCGATTATTGAAACTTTGATTTCAATGTTTTCTTCAACTGTATCATTCATAAGAGTGGGGGCATTTGCTATCAACCACGTTGGTTTGTTCTTGGCATTTACATCTATTGGTAAAATGATTGGAACTAATGCAGGTAACATAGCTATGATAATCGTAGGAAATATCGTGATTTTGGGTCTTGAAGGTTTGATTGTGTTCATTCAATCATTGAGACTTGAATATTATGAATTGTTTAGTAAATATTTTAAGGGTGATGGAATTTTGTTCCAACCAACTATAAAGAGAATTTAAAGGAGATAAATTTATGTATTTTATTTTAATTTCAACAGCAATAATAGTTTTATTGACTATAGGTTCAGGTGTTTATTTGTTATACAACAACACTGATTCATCAAAAACAAAATTAAAGAAAGCATTAAGAACTAATCTTTTTGCAATTATTCCATGTCTTGTAATGGCATTTGTATTCTTAATGCCTAACTCTGCATTTGCAGAATCTGCTGCTGGTGCAACTAATGGTCTTGGACTTTTGGCAGCTGCTTTGTCAACAGGTCTTGCAACAATTGGTACTGGTTATGCAGTAGGTGTTGTAGGCTCATCAGCATTGGGAGCTGTTAGTGAAGATCCATCATTATTAGGTAAATCATTAATTTATGTAGGATTAGCAGAAGGTATTGCAATTTACGGATTGGTTATTTCAATTCTTATTTTGCAACAATTATAATTATGAAATCCGTAATTATAAGTGCGGATAATGTTACAAATCTTGGTATGCGCCTTGCTGGAATCACAGGTTTAGTTGCGAAAAACGAAGCTGAAATGAAGAGAGCTTTTAAGGCTGCAACTATTGATGATACTTTGGGCGTTGTCATTATCACTGAAGAAGTGTTCAATACTATAAAAGATGAAGTGACAAAACACAAAGACAAGGGTAAGAAGCCGTTAGTTGTAACAATACCCGGAAGAAAAGGACTTGAAGACAAAGATTTCTTAATGAAATACATTAAGGGGTCTATAGGAATTAAGGTAGATTAGAGGTAGAAATGATTTTATTAGAAAAGAAATTAGATATTTTTAACAAAATAATCTATGCAAATAAGAAAAAAGATTATGAAAAGAAACTTCTTGAAGTAAAAAACTCTAATCAAAATGAGCTAAAAAACTACGAACAAAAATTAATTGATGAATACAATTTAAATTTGAAAAAAAGAACCAGAAAAGCTGAACAAAAATCTATCGAAAAATTGAGAACTGCTGAACAAGAAAGCAGAAGAGAGCTTTTGGTTTTAAAAGAAAATGTATTGCAAAAATTGTTTGATAATGTTACTAAAAAAATATTGGATTTTGTGAAGACTGATGAGTATAAAGAAAGATTAATCAAGAACATTGAAGAAAACTTGACTGATTTGGATTACAAGGTAGTGTTGTTGGTTTTACAAAACGATTATGATTATGTAACTGAGAATTTCAGTTCAGAAAAAGTCGAAGAAATCAAATCCATTGCGAACAATTACTTGGGTGGATTTATGATTCAAGATGTAGAAGAAACGGTGAATTTTGATTACACTTATTTGTCAAAAATGCAAGATTGCAAACATGAAATGGGTGAAGATATTCATAATCTAATGACAGGCGGTGATATCAATGAATAATGGTAAGATTTTTTCTATTAATGGTCCTGTAATAAAAGGAAGAAATATGACCGATTTCACAGCTAAAGAAATGGTGTTAATCGGTGAAAAGAAATTAATCGGAGAAGTTATCAGCCTTGAAGATGATATCGCAGTTATCCAAGTTTACGAGGAAACTGAAGGATTGAAAAAGGACGATGAAATTTATCACACTAATAAACCACTTTCATTAAAATTAGGACCTGGTTTATTGAAAAATATGTTTGATGGAATAGAAAGACCATTAAAAGAAATAAGAGATAAATTTTCAACTTTTATTCCAGAAGGTATCGGACTTATTTCCATCGACGAAGAAAAATTATGGGATGTCACTATAAAAGTTAAAAATGGTGATACAGTTACTCAAGGACAAATAATAGCAGAAGTTCCAGAAACAGAAGCTATCGTTCACAAAATTATGATTCCAGTTGGAGTTAATGGTACTGTAAAAAATGTGCTCGAAAATGGCAAATACAATATTGAGACTACTATTATGCAAGTGGAAGATGATTTTGGAAACTTAACAGATATAAAATTGTACCAAGACTGGCCAATCAGAATTCCAAGACCTTCCAAGGAAAGACTAGATGTAGATCGCTTATTGGAAACTGGTCAAAGAATTTTAGATGTGTTTTTCCCTCTTGCAAAAGGTGGTACTGTAGCAATTCCTGGTGGATTTGGTACAGGAAAAACAATGACACAACACCAATTGGCAAAATACGCCGATGCAGATATTATTATTTACATTGGTTGTGGTGAACGTGGTAATGAAATGACAGAAGTATTGGAAGATTTTCCAAAACTTATCGACCCAAATAACGGTAAGCCACTTATGGAAAGAACTGTATTGATAGCCAATACTTCCAACATGCCAGTAGCAGCCAGAGAAGCAAGTATCTACACTGGAATTACAATGGCAGAATATTTCAGGGATATGGGATATGATGTCGCTATAATGGCGGACTCTACTTCTCGTTGGGCAGAAGCTCTTCGTGAAATTTCTGGAAGACTTGAAGAAATGCCTGCAGAAGAAGGATATCCTGCATATCTTCCATCTAGAATTGCACAGTTCTACGAAAGAGCGGGAATTGTGAAGACTTTGAACGATAACGAAGGATCAGTTACAATTATCGGAGCTGTTTCACCAGCTGGTGGGGATTTCAGTGAACCAGTTACAGAAAACACTAAGAGATTCGTAAATGTATTCTTGGGTTTGGATAAGGACTTGGCATATTCAAGACACTATCCAGCTATTAACTGGATGAGTAGTTATTCTTCTTATGTAGAAAAATTAAGAGATTATTACGAATCCAAACTTGGTGAAGATGTTGTCGATTTGAGAAATCAAATGCTTAAATTGTTATACGAAGAAGACAAATTAAAAGAAATAGTAATGCTTGTTGGTGAAGATGTTCTTCCAGACGATCAAAGATTGATTTTGGATATTTCAAATGTAATGAAGTTAGGATTTTTGCAACAAAATGCTTTTAGTAAGGTGGATACTTATGTTCCTCTTAAGAAACAAGTTGAAATGCTTAAAACTATAAAATTACTATACGAAGAAGGACACAAGGCAATCAAAGAACAAATTCCTATTTCTCAAGTAAAAAATGCAGATTTGTATTCAAAAGTTATCGCCATGAAGAACACAATTTCTAACGAAGATTTAAGTGGAATAAAAGATTTGAATGACGAAATCAAAGAGTTTTACAGCGATTTGATTAGAAAATATGAAAAGTAGGTGATTTTATGATAAAAGAATACATTAAACTAAAAAAAGTTGAAAGTTCAATTATAGAAGTTGAAAATGTAAATGAAGCATCTTTTGGGGAAGTTGTCGAAGTAAAATCATCTGCATCAGATAAATCAATGGTCGGTAAAGTTGTAAATATTAACGATGATACTGTTACAATCCAAGTTTTTGGTGACAGCACAGGAATGAGTACACAAAATACTAAAGTTAGATTTTCACAAAGGCCATTTGAAATAGCTTTGTCAGAAGATATTTTGGGAAGAAAATTCAACGGAATTGGTCAACCAATAGATGATGGAGGGGATATTTACGCAGCAAAACGCTACAATGTAAATGGACGTGCCATCAACCCGGTTTCCAGAGTTTATCCTAGGGATTTTATCCAAACAGGAATTAGTTCGATAGATTGTTTGATGACTTTGATTAGAGGACAAAAACTTCCAGTATTTTCTGGATCTGGAATGAGTCACAATAGATTGGCTGCACAAATCGTTCGTCAAGCCAAAATCAAAGGCGCAAACGAAGATAACTTCGCTATTGTATTTGGAGCGATTGGTGTAAAACACGACGAAGCAAGATTTTTCGAAGATACTTTCAGACAATCCGGTGTATTGAATAATGTGTGTATGTTTGTAAATTACGCTGACGATTCAATAATGGAAAGAATTATTACTCCAAGGGCGGCACTAACCGCAGCAGAATACTTGGCTTTCGAAAAAAATTATCACGTATTGGTTATTATTACTGATTTGACAAGTTATGCAGAAGCTCTTCGTGAAGTTTCATCAAAAAGAGAAGAAGTTCCTTCCAGAAAGGGCTATCCAGGATATTTGTATTCTGATTTGGCATCATTGTATGAAAGAGCAGGTATGATAAAAGATGCAGAAGGCTCTGTAACATTAATTCCAATTTTGACGATGCCTAATGACGATATCACTCATCCTATTCCGGACTTAACAGGATATATTACTGAAGGACAAATTGTTTTGGAAAGAAGTTTGATGCAAAAAGACATATATCCACCAATCAATGTTCTTCCATCATTATCGAGACTTATGAAAGATGGTATTGGTGAAGGATACACAAGAGAAGATCATCCGGATGTAAGTAGCCAATTATTTTCAAGTTATTCTCACGTTCAAGAAGTCAGAGATTTGGCACAAATTATCGGAGCAGATGATTTGAGTGAAGCTGATCAAAAATATTTGAAATTTGGAGACGAATTTGAAAACAAATTTGTAAAACAAGATTATTATGAAAACAGAGAAATAGAAGAAACATTAGATCTTGCGTGGGATTTATTGAAGATATTACCAGAAAACGAATTGGACAGATTATCACCAGAAATGATAAAGCAACATATGAATAGGTGATTATATGGCAGTTTATAAGATGACTCCTACTAAGGGGAATTTAATAAAAGCTAAAAAGACATTGGATTTTTCCAAAAAAGGTTACAATCTTTTAGATAAAAAAAGAACTGTCCTCATCAAAGAAATGATGGGACTAATGAAAAAAGCACAAACGCTTCAAGATTCCATTGAAAAAGAATTTGATGAAGCTTACGAGCTTTTGACAGAAGCATCCATAACAGTTGGAACTGATAGACTTGAAGAAATTTCCCATTCGATTAGTCACGAAAAAGAATTCGATATAATTTACAAATCAGTAATGGGAGTTGAAGTTCCGAATATTGTATATCCAAAATCAAAAGCCGAAGCACAATATGGTTTCTTCAGAACTAATGCTTCATTCGATAGGGCTGTTCTTGCATTCAACAAAATCAGAGAGACTATCTACGAATTAGCTGAAATGGAAAATGCAGTGTATAAATTGGGTAAGGAAATCAAAAAAACTCAAAAACGTGCCAATGCGTTGGATAAAATACAAATTCCAAAATACGAACAATCCATCAAAGATACTGAAGATATCTTAGCTGAAAAAGAAAGAGAAGAATTCTTCAGATTGAAGATGGTCAAAAAGAAAAAGAAATAAATATCGGTTGGGCAGTGATATGTACCCTCTTTACTGGACAAACCAGTAAGGAGGGTATTTTTATGAAATATAGTTATGAATTTAAAAAAGAATGCGTACAGTTGTACAGAGAAGGAAGATGGGCGGATACACCTGAAGGAGTTAAAGAAAAGAGATTTCATGACACAATTAAAGAATGGTTTAAGTTAGAAGAAAAGCATGGTCCAGAAATTTTAAAACATGGAAATAATATCGAGTGGACAACTGATGAAAAGCTAGAAGTGGTAAGCAAAGTATTAGCTGGAAACACAATAGGTTCTGTAGCAATTGAAATAGGAATTAATCGTGGACAACTTTATTCATGGGTTAACAAGTATAAAATTTATGGATATAATGGTCTTGTAAATAAAAAGAAAGGTCGTAAATCTAAGAATACAACCATGAAAAAAACGAATATCCATGAAGCAAAAAAACTTAATGAATCCGAAAGAGAAGAACTCATAAGATTGAGAGCAGAAAATGAATATATAAAGGCAGAAAATGAAATAATAAAAAAAGAAATCGCCTTGAGAGAAAAGAATTACGCTGCGCAACTCAAGGCGAAAAAGCAGCGATTGTCAAAAAACTCAAAGAAAAAGGATACAGACTAAAATATCTTTTAATAGCTATCGATTTACCAAAATCAACATACTACTTTGAAATTAATAAAGTTGATGCTGTTAAGATTAGAAATAAAAATATAGAAAATAAAATATCTGATATATTTAACAATCATAAAGGAAGATATGGTGTAAGAAGAGTATATAGGGAATTATTGAATCAAGGATATACAATAAATCATAAAAAAGTACAGAGAATAATGCATGAATTAAAACTATTTGGTAAAAGACCTAGAGAAAAATATCATTCATACAAAGGGAAAGTAGGAAAGATTGCTGATAATATAATAGACAGAAATTTTAAAGCTAATAAGCCATTACAAAAATGGAGTACTGATGTATCTCAATTTAACTTTTCATGGGGTAAATGCTACATTTCTCCAATACTTGATATGTATACAAATGAAATAATCTCTTATGACTTATCCTTAAGTCCTAATTTAGAGCAAATATCTAATATGCTAATGAAAGCATTTAACAAATTTCCAATACTAAATAACTTAATATTGCATTCAGATCAAGGTTGGCAATACCAACATAAATATTATATAAGAGAGCTCAAGAAACATGGTATTATCCAATCAATGTCAAGAAAAGGTAATTGTTATGATAATTCAATTATGGAAACATTTTTTGGAAGATTAAAAAATGAAGTTTATTATGGTTACGAAAAGAGCTATAACTCTTTTGAAGAATTTTCGAAAGCAATAGAAAAATACATCTATTATTACAATAACGAAAGAATTCAGAAGAAAACAAAATGGATGCCACCTACAAAGTATAGGTTAGCATCCACTACAACTAATTAATTAAATATTGTGTCCAGTTTTATGGGTACACATCACAGATGGTTTGCCTGACCGTTTTTTTGTTATAGTATAGATATAACAAATCAATTTAAAGGAGAGATGAGAACTTGATAAAATTTTTAGCACAATGTATTTGGTGGCAAGATATTAGAAAACCAGAGAAAATTTCTGAAAATATTTTAAGAATATTGTATATTGCATTGGAATTATTTATCAGCTGGTTGTTGATAATGTATTTGACAAATTTGAGCTTGAATAAAGTTGTTTATGTGATTTTGTCTGTTTATGTAGTGTTATCTTTATTGACATTCGGGGCTATTAAATCGTATGAGTTGGAAATATCTGAAGACAAACCTCTTTTATCTTGGGGATTTTGGATTTTAGGATGGCCGCTTTCTTTAATCGGGTTATTCTTTTTAGCTTTTAATAAAGAAAATATTTTGAAAAAAATTGAAAAATAATTTTAGGGAATTCTAAAACGAATTCCTTTTTTTGTTTGTGATTGATGTGTGTTTGGGGTATTATATAAAGAGAGGTGATTTTATGTGTAATTGGGATTTGTCCAAGATGTATAAGGACAAAAATGCAATCGAAAAAGATATTAAATTAGTTAACGAAAATATTAATAAAATTGATGAATTGAAGAAAAATGAAAAGGATAATTTCGTAAAAATATTGGATTTACTTTTCGAAACTGACAGAGTAATGGATAATTTGTACACTTACGCTTCAATGAAAAAGGATGAAAACAGCAAGGTTTCAGATAGTGTAAAATTGGAATTGGAATTATCATCATTGTACAACAAGCTACAATCTAGATTTTCTTTTGTTGAACCATTTGTTTTATCATTAAAAGAAGATGAACAAGACAAACTTATCAAAGAAAATCCAAGTTATGAAATATTCTTCAAGAAGATTTTGAGATTTAAGGAACACACTTTATCTGCAGAAGAAGAAAACATTATTTCTCTTATGAGTGAAGCTATGTCAAGCCCTCACAATGATTTCTATAGTTTGCAAAACACAGATATGGAATTTCCTTATGTAGAATCAATCGATGAAAAGCTTACAAATGCTAATTTTGTTCCACTATTATCTAAGCTTCCACGTGAACAAAGAAAAGAAGTTTTTGAAAAATATTACGATGAATTAGCTAAATACAACAATACATTTGGATCCACTTTGTATGCAAATATCAAAAACTTGGTTATACTATCTAAAATCAAAAAATACGACAGTGCAAGACAAATGGAATTATTCAACGACGATGTTGAAGAAGTTGTGTACGATAATTTAATCGACATTGTTCACGAATACTTGCCATACATGTACAAATACTACAAGGCAAGAACAAAATTGTTAGGATTAGATGAGCACCACATGTACGATGTTTATGTTCCATCTACAAAAGGTTTTGACCGTGAAATCCCATTCGAAGAAGCTAAGAAAATGGTGATTGAAGCTGTAAAACCAATGGGAGAAGAATATCAATCTATCATGAAGAAAGCTTTTGAAGAAAATTGGATTGATGTATATCCAAAAGATGGCAAGAAACCAGGCGCTTACAGTTGGGGATCTTACGACTCTTATCCATACATTTTATTAAACTACACAAATGATGTGGATTCTGTGTTCACTTTGATTCACGAATTGGGTCATTCGATTCATTCATATTATTCAAGAGCTAACAATGAATTTAAGTATGCTGGGTACACTATTTTCGTGGCAGAAGTTGCAAGTACATGCAATGAAATGTTGTTATTGGATTATATGATTAAAAACGCTAAGGATGACGATGAAAAACTATACTTGTTAGATCATCACATCAACTCATTCAAATCAACAATTTTCAGACAAACTATGTTTGCAGAATTTGAACGAGAAACTCACAAATTAGTTGAAGAAGAAAAGGCATTAACTGGAGAAGATTTCAACGAAATCTACCTTAACTTAAACAAAAAATACTTTGGAGATAGTGTTGTATCAGATGATTTGATTAAGTACGAATGGTCAAGAATCCCTCATTTCTACACTAACTTCTATGTGTATAAGTATGCTACAGGTCTTAGTTCATCATCAATCTTGTCACAAAAGATTTTATCGGGAAATGAGCAAGATTTGGAAAACTACAAGAATTTCTTAAAAGATGGTAACAAAAACTATCCTCTAGTACAACTTAAAAACGCTGGAGCAAACATCAAAGATAAAGAAGTTTTGAGAACTGCTTTTGAAGTTTTTAAAGAAAAAGTATTAGAATTCGAAAAAATTGTCAATAAATAGGGGAGAAATTCATGAAATATAAATCATTACACACATGTATCAGAGTAACTAATTTGGAAAAATCAATCGAGTTTTATGAAAAAGCTTTAGGTATGGAAGTTACAAGCAAGAAAGATTTCCCTGAAGATGAGTTCACACTTGTGTATATGACAAGCGATCACAACTACGAAATCGAATTGACTTATAACTACGGAAAGACAGATTATACTCATGGAGATTTCTACGGTCACATAGCTTTTGAAGTTGAAGATTTGAAAAAATCACACGAATATCACAAATCTTTAGGTTATGAAGTTGATGAATTAGGTGGACTTGAAGGTGTTGCAACATTTTATTTCATGAAGGATCCAGATGGATTTAACATCGAAATAATTGGTAAATAGTATGAATCTTGAGTTAAAACATGTGAATAAATCTTTTGGAGATAACAAAGTTTTAACCGATATTTCATTTAAAGTTGAAAGCGGACGTGCTTTTGGGTTTTTGGGTAGAAATGGAGCCGGCAAAACTACAACTATGAGAATCATTACAGATGTTTTGAGTGCTGATAGTGGACAAGTTTTGATTAACGGCTCTCCCATTAATTATAATGAAGTTAATATCGGATATCTTCCAGAAGAAAGAGGATTGTATTCCAACGAAAAAGTGTTCACACAATTGTATTATTTTGCCAGACTCAAAGGCACTGACAGGAGAAGTGCGCTTCAAAATGTCAGATATTGGCTTGACAGATTTGACCTTGCAAAATACAAGAACAGAAAATTGTCCACTTTATCAAAAGGTTTAAGGCAAAAAGTTCAAATCATTTCCGCTCTTTTAAATGATCCAGATATTTTGGTTCTTGATGAGCCTTTTTCTGGACTTGATCCAATCAATGCCCACGAACTTAAACTAGCTGTGGGAGAATTTATACAGAATCAAAAAATAGTTATATTCTCCAGCCATTTGATGAGTTATGTAGAAGAATTCTGCAGAGATGTTTGTGTTATCGAAGAAGGTAGAATTATTTTGAATGGGGATTTGAATGAAATCAAAACTTCTATGGCTGAGAAGAAAATGCTACTTAATGCAAACAACATGGGAATTTGGGAATTAAAAGAACTCTTAGAAGCAGAAAATTTGATTTATCCAGATGCAGTTGTCAGAGAGTTCAAACTTTTGGTTAGACTTACTGAAAATGTAACAAAAGAAGATATATTGGAATTTATGATGCTCAATCAGATTGACATCAATTGTTTTAGCCAATATGAACCAAGTCTTCAAGATGTGTTCGTGTCAAAGGTTGGTGTTAGAGAATAATGAAAAAATTTAGTAGAGTATTTAATTTTGAATTTAATTCTATAATAAGACACAATTCGTATTTGATTGCAACATTAGTAATCACAATATTGGTGTTTGCTTTGTCGTTTTTGCCGAGATTTATGCCATCTATTTTTAATAACGCCAATGCAGGGGCAAACAAAAACGCAACCGTTGATATTAATGCACTCACATTTAAAAACACATGCATTTATTCATCTAATAAGGATATTGATGTTGAATATTTGAAGACTATAATGGGTTTGGATAGCAAAGATGTGCTTACATCTGAGTCTGATGTAAAAAAAGCTGTAGAAAATGGTGAATACAATATAGGATTTGTAGTAGAAACTCCAACAAAGTTCAATTCTTATATCAAAAACAAAGAATTTATGGACGATCATTCCGAAAGGTTTACAAGGACTTTGGAAAAGTATAATTACGACAAAAGTTTAATTAATAATGGAGTAGATCCTGGAATAATTGAGAAAAATTCTAAAGCAAAGATAGATTTTATAGAAAAAGTTTTGAATAAAGACAGGTCGCATTCATTTGTGTTTTCAATTGTTTTTGTTATTCTTTTCGATTTGATGATACTATTTTATGGAAGCGTTATGAGTAACAATATTTCAAGAGAAAAAAAGGACAAGACAATTGAAGTGCTCTTATCATCTGCAAAGCCAAGTGTGTTTGTATTTGGTAAACTTTTAAGTTCAGCAGTTTTGGGAATAATCCAATACTTTATATTTATTATTGCGGGAATAATCGGAATATTTGTCAATAAAAACTATTATCCAGAAGGCATATGGACGTTTTTCACAAATACTTTGAGTCTAAAATTCTTGTTGACTATACTTTTGTTTGTAGTATTTGGATTTGTTTTGTATTTGATATTGTTCCAAATTCTTGGACTTGCTGTAAAAAGAGCGGAAGAAGTTAATTTCCTAATAGTTCCAATATTTTTGGTACTCGTTGGATTATTCTTTGTAATAATCAATTCATTAGGAAAAGACAGCGATATATTGATTAAAATATTATCGTTTGTGCCTTTTTCATCTGCAACCTTGATGCCAGTTAGATTTTTATTGAATGATGTGAAGTTATTGGAAATAGGAATATCATTTGGATTAATGCTTGTAGTGATAGTTTTGTTGTTAATGAAAGCAATAAAAATGTATCGCAAAAGCGCAATGGAAAATATCGATTAAAAGACTTGACAGAATATGCAAATAGTGTTAGTGTTATATTGTAACAATTAGATAATTATCTTATTAAGAGCAGTGGAGGGAATGGGCCCTATGAAACTCAGCAACCTATTAAATTAGGTGCTAAATCCCACAGGAAATCCTGAAAGATAAGTTTACACATCCTTACCTTTTCAGGTGAGGATTTTTTTATGGAGGTATTATGAAAAACATATTTTTAACATCTGAATCAGTTACTGAAGGTCACCCAGATAAAGTTTGTGACCAAATTTCTGATGCAATATTAGATGCAATTATTAAAGAAGATAAGGACGCAAGGGTTGCTTGTGAAACTTGTTCAACAACAGGACTTGTTATGGTAATGGGAGAAATTACTACAACAAGTTACGTGGACATCAGATCGATCGTCAGAAAAACTTTGGCTGAAATCGGCTATGATAATGCAGATTATGGTATTGATGCAAGAACTTGCGCAATCATCACTTCATTGGAGGAACAATCTACAGACATCGCACAAGGCGTTGATGAATCTGAAGAATACAAGGGCAATAAATCTGATGAATACGATAGATACGGTGCAGGAGACCAAGGAATGGTATTCGGTTATGCAACTAATGAAACAGAATCAGGATTGCCATTACCATTGGAGTTGTCACACAAATTAGCTAGAAGACTTGCAACTGTAAGAAAAGAAAAAATCTTAAATTATTTGAGACCAGATGGCAAAACACAAGTAACTGTTGAATACGAAAACGACGCTCCAAAAAGAATTGAAGCTATAGTAGTTTCAACACAACACGATCCAGATGTTGATTACGAACAATTAAAAGAAGACATCAAAAGAGAAGTTATATTGAAAATCGTAGATGAATCAATGATAGATGAAAACACAAAATTCTTCATCAACCCAACAGGAAAATTCGTAATCGGTGGACCAATGGGAGATGCTGGACTTACAGGAAGAAAAATTATCGTAGACACTTACGGTGGATTCTGTAATCACGGTGGTGGAGCATTCAGTGGAAAAGACCCTACAAAAACAGATAGATCAGCAGCGTATTTTGCAAGATATATCGCAAAAAATGTCGTAGCAGCAGGACTTTGCGACAAATGTGAAGTAGGTTTCTCTTATGCAATCGGAGTTGCAAAACCTATCAGCATGTTCATTAACACATTTGGAACAAATAAAATCGAAGAAGAAAAAATTATCCAAGCAATAAATGAAAACTTTGATGCAAGACCAAAAGCAATAATCGACAAATTGGATTTACAAAGACCTATTTACAGAGATGTTGCAAGCTACGGACATTTCGGACGTAATGATTTGGATTTATCATGGGAAAAATGTGACAAAGCTGAAGCTTTGAAGAAATATCTATAAAACAAAAAATCAGTGAATGTTAAAATATTTCAACACTCACTGATTTTTTTAGTACTTTTTTAGTACTTCAAAAAAATAGATAGCTAAATTTAGCTATCTAAAGTATGTATGGCGGGAAATGGTAGGAATCGAACCTACCCGGGCAGCTCCTAACTACCTGAGACGGTTTTGAAGACCGCAGGGCACACCAGCACCCATCAATTCCCAAATACCTTAATATTATACCAAAACTACAAGTAATTTACAAATTATTTTACATTCAATTCACAAAACTGTAATAAATATAATAGATTAGGGCAATGCATAAGCAAAGCCCAATTCTATTATTTAAAATCTTTTACTTTAACTCTGTCATTTTCAATTCTCTTAGTATAGCCTTTAATGTCCAATGTTTCTAGAAGTGTGATTGCACTTTTTCTTGACATATTAAGCATATCTTTGAGTTCTTTTACATTCAAAGTTTCGTTCTTATTGAAGTGATCATCGACAGTTTTGATAAATTTGTCGTAGCATTTTTTAGAAATCAAGAAGTTATCTCTTAAAATCACGACATCTTTTTGCAATAAAATTCCCAAAATAGTCTTGTCCTTTTGGTTGTGAACAACATTGTCTATCTTCAATAATTTGTCGAATTGGTTTTGGCAAATATCTTGAAGCATTTTCTTTCTGATTTTTTCATCTTCATCACTTAATTGAACTTTGTGAGATTTAGAAGATATTATACCACTTTCTTCCATCAAAACCTCTTGATCGTTTAAGTCTTTAAGCATGTAATTGAAGAATGGTCTATCGTCATCAAGTTGTAATTTTTTAAGAAGTTCTTCCTTGTTAATACCAGGTAATAAAGGATTTGTCTTGTGGAATGATATCACAAACATTTTTAATTTACCTAATAATTTTAAGTAAGCTTCTTTTTCTAATACTTTATCATTTCTAATTACAACTTTATCTTCTTGTTTTAGTTCGTCTAATTCTTTTAAAACTTTGTCTTTTGATTCCGAAGAATAGAATACCAAGTCATCAATTTTAGTAGGGAAAATCTCGTCTCGCAGATAATTTAAGATGATGTCTTTGATTTTACCTTCTTCTTTGATTTTTAGATTTTCAATGATTTCTTCATCGAATAATTTATGTTTTCTAACAGAACCATCTATTATAATTCCGCCACCAATTGTAACTTGTGGTGAAAATTGTCTCAAAATAAATGGGTCAGATGTTTTTGCATAAATTTTTTCTTCAAGTCTTATTTGAACCAGTGCTTGAGTTCCTGGTTGGATTACTTGCTTATCAAGAGGAACAACTCTTCCGAAAATTTCTTTTGTTCCGTGGAATAGTCTGACTCTGTCCCAGTGGTTAAGTGGAGAGGCACTTTCAAGTAGCGTAAGCCTAACATCTATCATATTAAATGCTTTCAATGAGTTTTTCTTAGCTATTACATAACCTCTGTCTATTTCATCTAAATTAAGATTTATATTCAAAGCAACCCTCTGTGATGGGTGAGCTACATTCACATTTTTGTTATGGACTTGAATATTTTTAATGTTGATATCTTTTTCTATTGGATAAATAAAAGATTCTCCCTTATGAATATCTCCGTCTAATAAAGTTCCTGTAACAACTGTTCCAATTCCTTTTACGTTGAACTTTCTGTCGATATTCATTCTGTAATCTCTTTCTGAATGTTTTTGCTTTAAATTCTTGGATTCAGAATCTATCATTTGAATCAAATTATCTATTCCTCTTTTTGAAATAGAATCTACTTCGCAAATAGGACAATTTTCAAGGAAAGTTCCTTTTACTAATTCTTTAACTTGTTCTATTGTTTTTTCTGTTTCTTCATCAGTTGCCAAGTCTCTTTTGGTTAAAACGACAATTCCTTCAGTTTTATTCAAAAATCTAAGTATATCCAAATGTTCAACAGTTTGAGGCATTACACCTTCCTTACTATCGATACATAAAAGAATCATATCCATTCCAAAAGTACCAGTCATCATATTTTTTACAAATTTTTCGTGACCTGGTACGTCAATTATTCCAGCTCGTTGACCACTTGGAAGATCAAAATAGCTAAAACCTAAATCGATAGAAATTCCTCTCTTTTTTTCTTCCGGTAGTCTATCAGTGCTATTTCCGGTTAAAGCTTTTATTAATGTAGTTTTTCCATGATCAATATGGCCTGATGTACCTATAATAAAATCCATATAACCTCCAATTAATTTACTAATGTATATTATATCATATTTCGTTATTTTTCATAAAACATAAGGAAATTATTTTCATAAATTTTTTCGTAAACAGTTTAATTTAATTAAATGAAGTAATAACAATTTAAATATATCAATTACTTTATCAATATAATAAAGTTAATTATCCGTATAATACATTATAAGGAATATATATTCAATAAAAGTGTGTAAATATGATAATATTTAAAATGATAATGAATATTAATGAGGTTTTTCAACATAATACTAATTTACTTTAGGCAATATAAGTGGTATAATTAAAAATATAAAAGAAAAAATAATTTCGGTAACATAAGGAAAACAATTTTATAGGAGGATTTTAATGAGTTTTACATTTGACTTAAAAGAACATGCTTCTCAAGTCGAAGAATTTCGAGAATTTGTAAGAAGCAAAAAGGATATTAAAGGTCCTTTGATGCCCGTTCTACAACGTGCACAAGATGAATTTGGTTATTTGCCTAAGGAAATTATTACAATGATTTCTAAAATATTAGACATTCCTTTGTCAGAAATTTACGGTGTTATAACTTTTTATGCACAATTTTCTTTGATTCCAAAAGGAAAATATGATATTCAAGTTTGCGAAGGAACTGCTTGTTATGTAAAAGGAGCTCAAAGAGTTTCTGAAAAACTACAAGAGATTTTGAAGATTCCTGCAGGTAGTACTACCGAAGATCAAAAATTTTCCATCACACCATGTAGATGTGTTGGTTTGTGCGCATTAGCTCCAGTTATTGTTATTAACGGCGATGTGTACGGTAAGGTAGCTGTTAATGAATTAGAATCAATTATTAGTAAATATAATTAGTTATTAGGGGTTTTGTTATGAATATTGAAAAACTTAATGAGATAAGAGATGAGTTTGCAAAGAATATCAAAATGCGTGAACTCGTAAAGGATAAAATTTATGTTGAACATACTAATCCAAAAGAAAAACAAATAGTTGTGTGTGGTGGAGCTGGTTGTGAAGCTACAGGCGCTAAATCTTTGATTGATGAGTTTAACAAATATATAGAAGAAGAAAAAATTGAAAACGTAGTGGTTGTTCCAGTAGGATGTATCGGGCTTTGCGAAACTGGTCCTAACGTTGTTGTATACCCTGAAGGAATTTTCTACACAAGAGTTAAATTATCAGATGTTAAGAGCATTGTCGACAAATCAATAGTAAATGATGAAGTTGATGAAGATGTCGTTTACGAAAATGCAAAACAAGACGATAAGATTTTGAAATACAATTCAGTTGATTTCTACGATAAACAATTTAAGATAGCTTTAAGAAATGTAGAAAAAATTCAATTAGAATCTTTGAACGAATATATTGGTGCAGATGGTTATCAAGCTTTACATAAAGCCATTTTTGATTTAGACCAAAAAGAAATAATTGAAGAAATGAAGAAATCAGGATTGAGAGGTCGTGGAGGAGCAGGTTTCCCTACAGGAAGAAAATGGGAATCAGCTTATAAAGTAGAAAATAATCAAAAATATGTTATCTGCAACGCGGATGAAGGAGACCCTGGTGCTTTCATGGACAGAGCGATTCTTGAAGGGGACCCTCATTCAGTATTAGAAGGTATGGCTATTTGCGGTAGAGCGATTGGTGCTAATCAAGGTTTTATCTATGTAAGAGCAGAATATCCAATTGCTGTTAAAAGATTGAGAATTGCGATACAACAAGCAAAAGAAATGAATCTTTTAGGAAACAACATTTTTGGATCTGATTTTTCATTTGATATCGAATTGAGATTGGGTTCAGGAGCCTTTGTATGTGGTGAAGGTACTGCGTTGATGGAATCTATTGAAGGTAGACGCGGTATGCCTCGTACTAAAATATTTAGAACAGCTGAAAGAGGATTATGGGACAAGCCAACTATTATCAATAACGTTGAAACATTTGCTAATGTTCCAGCAATTATGTATAAAGGTGCAGATTGGTTTACAAATTTTGGTACAGAAGGTTCTCCAGGAACTAAAGTATTCGCTTTAGGTGGTAAAGTTGTAAACACTGGTTTGGTAGAAGTTCCAATGGGATCTACTTTGAGAGAAATAATATTTGATATCGGCGGCGGAATTAAAGATGGAAAGAAGTTCAAAGCTGTTCAAACAGGTGGACCATCTGGTGGATGTATTCCAGAAGAATTCCTAGACACTCCAGTTGATTTCGAATCATTGGCTAAAATCGGTTCAATCATGGGATCAGGTGGAATGATTGTAATGGATGAAGACGACTGTATGGTAGATATTGCTAGATTCTTCCTTGAATTTACTGTAGATGAATCTTGCGGTAAGTGTGTTCCATGTCGTGAAGGTACTAAGAGAATGCTTGAAATTCTAGAAAAAATTACTTCCGGAAAAGGTGAAGATGGAGATATCGAAGCATTAGAAGAATTGTGTGATACTATCACATCTGCTTCACTTTGTGGTCTTGGACAAACAGCTCCAAATCCAGTTATCTCAACATTAAAATACTTCAGAAATGAGTATGAAGCTCACATTTACGATAAGAAATGTCCTGCTCATGCATGTAAGGCACTTTTATCATATGAAATCACAGACAAATGTATAGGTTGTACTAAGTGTGCTAAAAATTGCCCTGTAAGTTGTATAGAAGGAGAAGTTAAGAAACAACACGTTATCGACAAATCTCAATGTATAAAATGTGGTAATTGCGAAACTGTATGTCCTGTTCACGCAGTAGTTAGGAGATAGATAGTATGATTACTGTAACTATTGATGGAAAAGTAATTCAAACTGATAAGCCTAAATTCATTATCGATTTAGCAAGAGAAAATGGGATTGATATTCCAAATTTATGTTACGATAAAAATTTGGCTGTAGTGAGCGCTTGTAGACTTTGTTTAGTTGAAGTTGAAGGAAGCAAAAAATTAATGACTGCTTGTTCTACTTTGGCAAAAGACAACATGGTTGTTCATACTAAAACTGATAGATTAATAAAACACAGACAAAGAATTCTTCAAATGTTGTTGGATTCTCATCCAAATGATTGCTTAACTTGTCAAAAATCCGGTGAATGTCAACTACAAAAATATTCTTATGAATACGGAGTAAAATTCAGAGAACATGACGGAGCAAGAAGAGAAAAATTAGTTGATGATTCTTCTCCATACATCATTAGAGATGATAGCAAGTGTATACTTTGTGGAAAGTGCGTAAGAACTTGTAATGTTATGGATGATAGAAAAATTCTTAATTTCTCAAATAGAGGATATGAAACAAGAATTAACTTAGATATCAACGATACATTTGAATCTTCTTATTGTATATCTTGCAATAGATGCGTAGTAGCTTGTCCAGTAGGTGCATTGATGGATAAGAGAGCTATGAATTTAGGAAGAAAATGGGAGTTAGAAACTAAGAAAGTTCAATGCAAAGTTTGCGAATACGGTTGTGAATTTGAAGTCTTGAGAAAAAATGGAAAGAATCTTGCATTAAGAGCATTAAGTCCAGAAAATGGCAGACCACTTTGCTTAAAGGGTAGATTGACTACAGAATTATTGAATGTGGACAACCCAAAACAACCTTACAAAAAGATAGGTGGAGAATTTGTCGAAGCTAGCTGGAATAATGTATTAGGTTTGGATAAAATCCTAGATAAAATCGAAAAAATAGATAATTAATGTATAAATAAAAAGAATGAATAGGTGAGATAATGAATAGAGAACAATTAATATCAATTATTGATGATGCTGTAAATAGAGAAGATGATTCGTATACATTTTACAAAGATGCAGCTGAAAAAGCTGAAGATCCACAAACTAAAAGTCTTTTTGAAAGACTTAGCAAAGAAGAATTAAAGCACAAAGATTACTTACAAAAATTCTTAGAAACTAAAGCTGAAACTATCAAAATTGATGATAGTGAAGATTATAATTTATCACAAGACATTGATAGACCAAGAATGACTACAGAAATGGACTTCAGAGATGCTATCAAATTAGCTATCAAAAGAGAAGAAGAAGCTATGCAATTGTACGCTGATATTGCAAATTCTTGCTTAGATAAAGCTGAACAAGATATTTTTGCTGGATTATCAAAAATGGAAAAATTGCATAAAACTGAACTAGAAGAAATATTTTTGAATGTAGGATTTAACGAAGTTTGGTAGGTGTAATATGTTAAATATAAATATTGATGGTATTGATGTTCAAGTTGAAGAAAATACCACTGTATTAGAAGCGGCGCATAAAATAGGGATTGATATTCCGACATTGTGCCACGATAAATACCTGAGCGAATTTGGTGGTTGTAGAATGTGCCTAGTTGAAATAGAAGGATCCAGAAAACTTCAAACGTCATGTTCTACAATGGTCAAAGACGGAATGGTTGTTAAGACAGAAACTGATCGTTTAGTAAAAACTAGACAAAATATACTTAAACTTTTGATGATGAATCACCCTAAAGATTGCCTAACTTGTTCAAAAGTTGGTAGTTGTAGATTACAAGATTTGTGCTACAGATATGGTGTTAAAAATCCAGAAGTATTAGGCAAATACGGTAATTATGACATAGAAGTTCAAAATCACGAAGTTGATGATACGAATCCATTGATTTTTAGGGATCAAAACAAATGTATTTTGTGTGGAAAATGCGTCAGAGTTTGTGAAGAAGTTCAATGTACACATACAGTAGATTTTAAAAATAGAGGATTTGATTCTTATATTTCTACAGCTTTTGATCTTCCTTTATCCAAGGAAAACTGTCGTATGTGTGGTCAATGCATAAGCGTCTGTCCAACAGGTGCATTAATCAATAAACAATTAAAAGATACAAGACCTTGGGAAGTTGAAAAAGTTAAGACAACTTGTCCATTCTGTGGAACAGGATGTCAATTCAATTTAATTGTAAAAAATGGAAAAGTTCAAGGTGTTGAACCCTGTGATGGTTATGTAAACCAAAACGCACTTTGTATCAAAGGTCGTTTCCATACAGATATGATTCACTCGGACGAAAGATTGACTACTCCATTGATTAGAAAAAATGGAGAACTGGTTGAATGTAGTTGGGATGAAGCTATAGGTTATGTTGGAAATAAACTAAGAGATATTAAGATGGAATTTGGCCCAGATTCGATTGCTGGTTTAAGTTCTGCTAGATGTACAAACGAAGATAACTTTGTATTCCAAAAAATGATGAGAGCAGCGATTGGAACAAACAACGTCGATCACTGCGCCAGAACCTGACACGCTCCAACAGTTGCAGGTCTTGCAGCTACATTAGGAAGTGGAGCTATGACAAACTCTATCGAAGAAATTCTGGGTGCAGAATTGTTGTTTGTTATAGGTTCTAATGCTACTGAAGCACATCCTATTATTGGTAATAAGATGAAACAAGCAGTTAAAAAGGGAACTAAACTTATAGTTGTAGATCCAAGAAAAACTGGCTTAGCGGAAGAAGCGGATATTTGGTTAAGATTAAATCCAGGTACGGATGTATTCTTATTAAATGCTATGATGAAAGTTATCATAGAAGAAGGATTAGAAGCCAAAGAGTATATTGAATCTCGTGTTGAAAACTTTGAAGGCTTGAAGAAAACAGTAATGAAATACGATTTGGATGAAGCTGAAAAAGTTACAGGTGTGGACAAGGAATTAATCAGACAAGCAGCTTTGTTGTACGCAAAGACTGAAAAAGCTGGTATATTTTACACGCTTGGTATCACAGAACACACTCATGGAACAGAAAACGTAATGAGCTTGGCAAATCTAGGAATGCTAACTGGACACGTTGGAATTGAATCTGGCGGTATAAACCCTATCAGAGGACAAAACAACGTACAAGGAGCATGTGATTTAGGAGCATTACCTAACACTTATCCTGCTTATGCAAAAGTTACTGATCCAAAAGCTCGTGAATTTTTCGAAAGCGTATGGAAGACTCCATTGAGTCCAAATCTTGGATACCAAATCCCTGAAATGTTTAATCAAGCAGTTAAGGGAAATGTTAAAGCAATGTATATAATGGGAGAAGATCCTGTTTTATCAGATCCAGATGCAAATCACGTTAAGAGAGCTTTGAACAATTTAGAATTGTTAGTAGTTCAAGATATATTTATGTCTGACACAGCAAAGCTTGCAGATGTTGTATTCCCTGCAACTTGCTACGCAGAAAAAGATGGAACTTTTACAAATACTGAAAGAAGAGTTCAAAGAGTTAGAAAAGCTGTTGCTCCTCCGGGACAAGCTAGAAATGACTGGTCAATTTTATGCGATGTAAGTAAAATCATCAATCCAAATGTATTCTTTGATTATGAAACAAGTGAAGATGTATTTGAAGAAATGAGAGTAACTATGCCAAGTTACAGAGGTATGACTTACGAAAGAATTGACAAAGTTGGATTACAATGGCCATGTCCTACAACATCTCATCCCGGTACAAAATACTTGCACAAAGGAATATTTGCAAGAGGTCAAGGTCAAATGATGGAAATAGAATACAGACCATCAGAAGAATTGCCTGATGATGATTATCCAATGATTTTAAGTACAGGAAGAATGTTGTATCATTACAATATAACTACGAGATACTCAAAAGATTTGGATGGAGTAAGTCCTTACGAACTTGCAGAAATCAATCCAGTGGATGCAGAAAGATTGGGAGTAAAAGATTTGGATACTATCAGAGTTACATCTAGAAGAGGAAGTATCGTAACTCGTGTTGTAGTAACTGACAGAGTATTACCTAATATGATATTCATGACATTCCACTACAGAGAATCTCCAGTAAACGAAGTGACATCAAATCACTACGATCCAATTACAGGAACTGGTGAGTATAAAGTGTGTGCAATTCATGTTGAAAAAGTTGATTTGCATCCAGATCATGAGGATACAATTCAAAGATTTGTTAACATGGCAACTTTATTATCAGACGAACACAAAAAAGATAAAAAAGTAATATAAACAAACAAAAAAGATCTCAGATTTTAAAATCTGGGATCTTTTAAATTGAAATTATTTTAAGATATCTTCAATCAATTTAAGCAATTTATCGTTTGATTGTTCATCCAAAATACAAAATCTAAAAAAGTATTCATTCAAATTATTAAACGATGCACAGTCTCTTATGATAAGAGCGTGAGGAATTAATCTTTCTCTTAATTCATGTGCAGTTAATTTTTTGTTCAATATTTCGCATAGTACGAAATTCGATTTTGAAGGATAAACTTTCAAGCAATCAATTTTTTCTAAAGTAGATATCATTTTTTCTTTTTCACGATTGATAAATGCGAACACGTTTTTGTGGTAGTCAGTATCCGTGAACATCTCGCCACCAAGAATGTCGGCAAAAATATTTATGTTCCACAAATTGGTGTGTTTATTTATATCATCGTAAAGTTTTTTGTTTCCAGTTATTCCGTAACCCAATCTTATTCCGGCAGCTGCGAAAAACTTTGATGTAGAACGTATAACAAGTAGGTTATCACATGTTTCAGTTAAACTAACTGCTGAATATTTGTCCACATCTGAAAACTCAACATAAGTTTCATCTATCATAAAATAGCAATTGCTTGATTTGATGAGTTCTTCGAGTTTTCCGTTTTTGATAGCATATCCTGTTGGATTATTAGGATTGGTTAATATTACAAGACTTACGTCATTTTCTTTTATCATTCTCGATAATTTCTTACTATCTATCGCAAAATCATTTGATTTGTCCAAATCGTAAGAAATTATATTGGAGTTGATTTTGTTGAGTTCTCTTTCATACTCCGAATAACTAGGGTTGAATATTATTGCATTTTTTGGATTGATTAGAGATATAAATGATGAAATCAAATTAGTGCTACCAGATGTAAGCAAGATTTTGTCTCTTGATACATTGGCGTATTTTTCAATAGATGATAGTAATTGATCGTAATTTGGGTCAGGGTACACTCCGACTTTATTAAGATTATTTTCAAGCTTAGTCATCGCTTTAGGACTTGGACCTAAAGGATTGACGTTTGAACTGAAATCCTTGATTTCATCTATATTAAATCCGTATTCTTTTTGAATTTCAAAAAGATTTGCTCCATGAGATGATTTCATTATTTTCTCCTTATAAAATATTAATACCTCTTGTTTTATCTAATAAAATTGAGATGGATTCTTCTCTGTTGATGTGGTGAATAAATTCGCTCATCAATTCGCTCATATCTACAGCGTGGAACCATTCTTTGTTTTTGATTGATTCTGGTACGTATGTTAAGTTTGTAGAATAAACTCCGTCGATGTAGCCTTCTTTATTCATTTGGTCAAATTTGTCAGGACCTTCAGTAAACAAAGCGAAACTTACTGCGCAGAATATTCTGTTTGCATTTTGTTTTTTCAATTGTTTTGCAATATCAATAACAGATCCGCCTGAAGCAATCATATCGTCTACGATTAATATGTCTTTGCCTTCTACTTCACGTCCGATGTATTTGTGTTCAATAATAGGATTCTTACCGTCGACTACTTTAGTGTAATCACGTCTTTTGTAGAATAATCCTATGTCTTGTTTTAAAATATTTGAATAGTAAATTGCTCTATCCATTGCACCAGTATCTGGTGAAATAATGATCATATTTTTCTTGTCTAATTCATCAGTAGTTATATTTTCTTTTTCTAAGAAGTGAGTAACTATTTCTGCTGTAGGATAGATGTTTTCAAATGTCATCAATGGGATTGCGTTTTGTACGTTTGGATCGTGCACATCAAATGTGTAAATTCCATCTACTCCCATGTCTTCTAATTCTTGAAGTGCCATTGCACAGTCAAGTGATTCTCTGGATTTACGTCTGTGTTGACGTGATGAATATAAAAGAGGCATCATTACATTGATACGTGAAGCCTTTCCATTAATTGCGGAGATAACTCTTTTGATATCTTGGAAGTGTTCATCTGGACCAATTATAGTTTGTTCGCCAAACATATTGTACTTTAATCCATAATTTCCAACGTCTGAGATGATTAAAATATCACGACCTCTAACTGATTCATCGATTGTAACTTTTCCTTCACCGTTACTAAATCTGGATTCTGTTATCTTTAATAAATAACTTTCTGTTGCACCGTTTTTTTTCATTAAAAGTTCGTCAACTTCTTTTGCCAAACCTTCAATGTTCTTCATTGCTATGATTCCAAGTTCTCCGTATGGAAACTCTTCAAATTTTGATTCTGACATAAGTCCTCCTTAAATACTACATTATATATAAAGAATATCACAAACAATTTACGTATTCAAATTTAAATAACACAAACTATTTGATATAATCGGATAGGAAAGGTGTTTAATAATTTATGGAAAATAATGATGAAAAATTCATGATGAAAGCTATAGAACAAGCTAAGATTGCTTATGATATGGATGAAGTTCCTGTAGGATGTGTTATTGTAAAAAATGGTGAAATAATTGCTCAAGCTTATAACAGTGTGGAAACAGACAACAATGCGACAATGCATGCAGAATTAAAAGCTATTAATCAAGCAACTAAGGTTATTGGAAATTTTAGGCTTGATGATTGTACAATGTATGTGACATTGGAGCCTTGTGTGATGTGCACAGGTGCTTTGGTGTATTCAAGAATACCAAAAGTTGTGTTCGGAGCTTTTGATAAAAAAAGAGGAGCTTGTGGGTCTTTGATTTCATTAAATGATTACGAAGGACTCAATCATAAAATAGAAGTAAAAAGTATTATGGAAAAAGAGTGTGTCGATTTGATGCAGAGTTTTTTCAGGAGGATTCGTGAAAAAAATAGAAATAAATAGATTAAGTGATTATTTGAAAAAAACATACGGCACGAAAGTTTACAAATTACCGTTAGATGGTGGATTCAGTTGTCCTAATAGAAAAAATTCTAAAGGTTGTATTTTTTGTTCTGAAAGTGGTTCTGGTGAATTTACTTTTAATGAGTATTCAATCAAAGATCAGGTCGAATTGCAAATTAAAAGATTATCCGAAAAGAAAAAAGCAGATAAATTCATTACGTATTTTCAATCGTTCACCAATACTTACAAGCCAGTAAATGAACTTAGGGAAATTTACTCAGATGCTATTGATAACGAAAATGTGCTGGTGCTTGATATAGCCACCAGAGGAGACTGCTTAGATGATGAGAAGATAAAACTTTTGAGTGATATAAACAAACAGGTGGATGTGTGGGTTGAAATGGGCCTTCAATCCACTAAAAAGTCTACGATAGAATTAATCAATCGTGCTTATAGCAATGATGTTTATTTTGATATGGCAAAAAAACTTATGGATAATGACATTAAAGTAATCTCGCATGTAATTGCAGGCCTTCCCTATGAAAGTGAGGATGATTTTTTGGAAAGTGTGTATCAAACGCAAATGCATGATATTTGGGGAATCAAAATTCATTCATTATATATACAAACAGATTCAAGGTTGTACGATTATTATCTAAAAAATAAATTTAAAATTTTGACGATGGATGAATACACTGATTGGGTTGTAGATAGTTTCAAAATTTTAAATGAGGATACAGTTGTGCACCGATTGACAGGAGATGCTTACAAGCCAAAACTTTATCTTCCTAAATGGTCTTGTGATAAATTGAAAGTAATTTCTGAGATAAATAGTAAAATTAAAACATACAATACATAAAAAAATTTATTGAAGTTTTTGTGCGTTTGAAATATACTAACTTAGTATAGGAATATGGAGGGAATAACAAAAATGAAAATCCACATGGGATTAGATGTAGGTTCAACTACTGTCAAGCTTGTCATTATAAATGAAAACTACGAAATTTTATTTCAAGAATACACTAGACATCGTTCTGACATAGAAGAAACTACCAAAAATGTTCTTAAACAAGCATACGATTCACATCCAGAGTTCAAAAACAGCGATTGTACAATTATGGTCACTGGAAGTGGCGGAATGTATGTTGAAGATAATTTGAATATCGAATTTATACAAGAAGTTGTGGCTGGAACTACAGCTATTAAAAAATATATCCCTAATGCCGATGTGTGTATTGAGCTTGGGGGAGAAGACAGTAAGATAACTTATCTAAAAGGAAACGTAGAACAAAGAATGAACTCCATCTGCGCAGGTGGAACTGGAGCATTCATAGACCAAATGGCAGCTTTGTTAAAGACAGATGCATCTGGTCTTAACGAATTAGCCAAAGATTACAAGAAAATATTTTCGATTGCAAGTAGATGCGGAGTATATGCAAAAACTGACATTCAAGCTTTGATCAACCAAGGCGCAACAAAAGAAGACATGGCAGTTAGTGTTTTCCAATCTGTTGTCAATCAAACAATATCAAATCTTGCTTGTGGTAGACCTATTGAAGGAAATATCGTATTTTTGGGTGGACCACTTTATTTCTTATCAGAATTAAGAAATAGATTCATCACGACACTAGATGATGGTGTGAACACGTTCTACAGTCCTGAAAATGCTCAAGTATTTGTGGCATTGGGAGCAGCTATTGCATCAATGGATGAAAAAGTTGTGAAGTATGAGGATTTGTTGAACAGATCTTATGACAAAAAACAAGAAATTAGCGATGAGTTAATACTTGAGCCGTTATTTAAAAATGAGAAAGAAAAAGAAGAATTTTACGAAAATCACAAGAAATCAAACGTCAAATTCAAAAATCTTGACGAAGTACAAGGAAACTTGTATTTGGGGATTGATGCAGGTTCAACTACTAGTAAAATTGTAGTAATTGATGAAGATTGCAACATTGTTTACGATTTTTATGCAAATAACCAAGGAAATCCACTTGATTTAGTTAAGGAACAATTATCTGTAATTTATTCTAAACTAAATGATAACCAAAAAATTGCAAGTAGTGGTATAACAGGTTATGGAGAAGATTTTATAAAACAAGCTTTATCGGTCGATTTTGGTGAAGTAGAGACAATAGCGCATTTGACTGCTGCAAGATATTTTGATCCAGATGTTGATTTTGTTTTGGATATTGGCGGTCAAGACATGAAAGCTATGCATGTAAATGATGGAATAATTGATTCTATTCAATTAAATGAAGCGTGTTCTTCTGGTTGCGGATCATTTATTGAAACATTTGCTCATAGTTTGAATTTATCCGTACAAGAATTTCAACAAAAAGCACTTGAATCAGAGAATCCTGTAGATTTAGGTTCAAGATGTACAGTATTTATGAATTCGAAAGTAAAACAAGCGCAAAAAGAAGGCGCTAGTGTCAGTGATATTGCAGCGGGTTTATGTTATTCAGTAATCAAAAATGCAATCCAAAAAGTTATCAAACTTAGAGATCCATCAAAATTAGGTGAACATATCGTAGTTCAAGGTGGTACATTCTACGGGGATGCTATACTAAGAGCTTTCGAAAAAATTACAGGTAAAGTTCCTACAAGACCAAATATTTCTGGACTTATGGGAGCTATGGGAATGGCTTTGATTGCAAAAGAAAAATCAACAGGATATTCTACGATTTTATCTGAGGATGAACTTCAAAAATTTGAATATACTCAAGAACAAGCAGAATGTAAATATTGTTCTAACCATTGCAAATTAACTATCAACAAATTTGCAAATGGCAAAAAGTTTGTTACTGGAAATAGATGTGAAAGAGGAGCTGGAATTAGTCTGGATAAAAAAGACAAGCTTCCAAATATGTACGATTATAAAAACAAGAGATTATTTGGATATAAGAGCATTCCAAAAGATAAAGCAAGAGCAACTGTAGGAATTCCTAGAGTGTTGAATATGTACGAAAATTATCCTTTCTGGCATACATTCTTCACGAATTTAGGATACAGAGTTGTATTGTCTTCTAAATCATCAAGAGAAATTTACGAAAAAGGAATTTCTTCTATTACAAGTGAAACATGTTGCTATCCTGCAAAATTAGTTCACGGTCACATTGAAGATTTGTTAGAAAAAAATGTCGATATGATATTCTATCCTTCGGTATTTTTTGAAAAACAAGAATACGATAAGGCGAATAACCACATTAACTGTCCAGTAGTTACTGGATATCCGGAAGTTATTAAAAATAATGTCGATGGATTGAAAAACACGAAGTATTTCAACCCATTCATATCATTCCAAGATAAAAATAAATTAAAGACAAGACTTATCGACGAATTAAAAGAGCTAGGACTTTCTGATAAGGACATATCAAACAGCGTTGATAGAGCGTGGGATGAACTTGAAAAATACAGAAAAGATGTAAAGGTTGAAGGGAAGAAAGCTTTGTCCAAAATTCGTGAAATGGGCAAAAAAGCAATTGTGTTAGCTGGTAGACCATATCATGTCGATTCAGAAATAAATCATGGAATTCCTGAACTGATTACTTCATTAGGCCTTGGAGTTTTATCAGAAGATTCTATAATTGATTATGATGATGACGTTGATAGCGATTTGAGAGTATTGGATCAATGGGTATATCACTCCAGACTTTACAGAGCAGCAGAAATTGTTGGAAACAGTGAAGATTTGGAAATGGTTCAACTTAATTCATTCGGTTGCGGAATAGACGCTGTAACTACAGATCAAGTTAATGAAATATTGTCTGCTAAAGGAAAAATCTACACTGTATTAAAAATCGACGAAATTAGTAACTTAGGTGCTGTTAAAATCAGAATAAGATCATTGATACAAGCACTTGAAAAGAAAAACTTCGTTCCAAATGTTAAAAAATCATATCACGTTGAAAAAGTCGAATTCACTAAGAAAATGAAAGAAGAATACACGATCCTAGCACCACAAATGGCGCCGGATCACTTTGAAATAATGGAATCTTTATTCAAAGATAATGGCTATAAAGTGGAATTTTTGAAAGATGTTAATTCAAAAGTAATCGACGAGGGATTAAAATATGTAAACAACGACGCTTGTTATCCATCTATAACTGTTGTTGGACAAATGATGGAAGCTATAAATTCTGGTAGATATGACACTGACAAACTAGCTTTGTTAATGAGTCAAACTGGTGGAGCATGCAGAGCAAGTAACTATGTTGGTTTCATAAGAAAAGCATTAAAAGAAGCGGGATATGAAAATATTCCTGTAATTGCTATTTCTTGGCAAAATATCGAAACAAACGAAGGCTTTAACCTTTCTCCATTAGTATTACAAAAAATGATTGTTGCAGTATTATATGGGGACTTGATAATGAGATTATCAAACTTCACAAGAGCCTACGAAAAGGAAAAAGAAACTGATACTTTAAAACAAAAATGGATTGAAGAATGTCAAAAGAGAGTTTTGAAATCAAGTTCAAAACTATTTAGACAAACTGTCGATGAAATTATTGAAGATTTTTCAAAAATAGAATTATTGGATATACAAAAACCAAAAGTTGGTATTGTAGGAGAAATCCTCGTAAAATATCTTCCTCAAGCCAATAATAATTTGCAAGATTTATTGGAAAAAGAAGGCTGTGAAGTAGTAATGCCTGATTTGACAGATTTTGTACTTTATTGCTTGAGAAATGAATATCATAAGGGAAACTTCTTATCCAAATCCAAATTCACAGGATTCATGTGCAATATGGGAGTAAATTTGATTGAACATTACAGAAAATACATCAGAAACCAATTAATAAAATCGAAGTTTACTCATCCGCTTAAGATACAAGAACTTGAAGATTACGCACAAGAAGTTGTATCACTAGGAAATCAATACGGTGAAGGATGGTTGTTGACTGCAGAAATGATAGAATTAATTCATATCAATGCTAACAACATTGTATGTATTCAACCATTTGGTTGTCTTCCAAACCATATCACAGGAAAAGGAGTCATTAAGAGAATTAGACAATTGTATCCACAAGCAAACATAATTCCAATTGACTACGATCCTGGCGCAAGTGAAGTAAACCAAATTAATAGAATTAAACTTATGCTTTCACAAGCAAAGGAGAAAATTAATAATTAAAACTTACAAAAAATCAAATTTAATGTAAATTTTCATTGTTTTTGATATAATTAAATAAGTGTTATGGCAAAGCACCGGTGAATCCGAGTGCTTTGTTCATTAAGAAAGTAATTGGAGGAAAGAATGAAAAAAAGAGCTGTTATTGTCTTTTTTATTTCGCTAGCACTATTTTTGGGAGTTTATTTCGGTGCTGGTAAATTTTTGGGAAGCTTAAAAACAACTGGCTCTGATATTAAAGGCGATGAATTAGGAAAAAACAATGTAATTGAACAAAATATACCGGATGAATTTTTATTTGTCCTTCTAGGAATTGACAAAGAAGTAAGCACAACAGATCATCAAAGATCTGATACTATAATGGTTTGCAAAGTTAACTTTAATTCTGGTAATGTGGATATACTGTCTGTACCAAGAGATACTCAGATTAGATTGAATGGAAATATCCACAAAGTAAATGCTGCCCATGCTTATGAAGGAGCGAAGGGATCTTTAAAAGCGTTGAGAGATTTATTGGGAATAGATTTGGATTATTACGTTGAAGTTGATTTTGATAGTGTAGAACACATCGTAGATGCTATGGGTGGAGTTGAAGTTGATTCACCAGCTGAAATAGTTGTTGAATCAAGACATATCCGTATCCCAAAAGGAAAATCAAAACTAAACGGAGATGAAGCGTTACAATATGTGAGGGCACGTCATCCATTAGGTGGATCTGATGAAGCGAGAATTGAAAATCAACACTATTTTATAAAAACATTGATAGATCAATTATTGAGTCCTGCAAATATTACAAAAATGCCAAAGATGGTTGAAATATTCAAAAGAGATGTTAAAACGAATATTCCATTGGGAGATATGACGGCTTATCTTACAAAAATTCCTAACTTTTCATCTAGCAAAATACATAGCTATATACTACCTGGAGATTATAAAGATGATGGAATTAGTTGGTATATGGCGGATGAAGAACAATTACCAGAAATTGTAGACAGATTATTTGCTGAATACAAACTGGATGATCAAACCACTAATCAAGACAATGATAAAAAAGAAGATGAGGAAGAATCTCAAAATAATTAGTGGTTTTGTTTTTGGGAGGTATTTTTGTGGAAAGAAAGCAAGAACACATTGAAAATTATTTAAAATCAGAATACAAGGGCAACAATTTATTTGATTGTGTGTATTTAGAGCATACATCACTACCAGAATTAGATTTGAATGATGTCGATTTGTCGATGGAATTTAACGGCAAGAAAATTGACTATCCTTTTATGATAAACGCAATGACTGGTGGTGGAGATTCCTGTTGCGACATCAATGAAGACTTGGCTAGATTGTGTAAAACATTCAACATTCCAATGGCAGTTGGCAGTCAAAAAATTGCTCTTGTGGAAGATGAAGCGATTGAAAGTTTCGAACTTGTACGAGAAAATTTGATTAAAAACGAAAACATCGTAATAGGAAATCTTTCTGCAAGAGAAAGCTTGGAATCAGTTCAAAAAGCGATTGAGATGATAGATGCTGATATGTTTGGCCTTCACTTGAATCCAATTCAAGAATTGATTATGGAAGAAGGAGACCGAGAATTTTCCGGAATAAAAGATAACATTAAAAATATAGTAGAAAATGTAGATGTGCCTATAATCGTAAAAGAAGTAGGTTACGGAATGAACAAAAAAACAATCTATGATTTATACGATTTGGGTGTTAGATACATTGATATTGCTGGTTTTGGTGGAACAAATTTTTCTGAAATAGAAGATAATAGAAGATTCGATATGGAATTTTCTGAATTTTACTGTTGGGGGATTCCTACGGCGAAGATTTTATTGGACATGCAAGATAAACCTGACGATTTGTTTTTGATTGCAAGTGGTGGGATAAAAACATCAATTGATATTGTAAAAGCGCTAGTCCTTGGTGCAGATATGACAGCGATGAGTGGCGAAGTATTATCTTATTTAATGCATGGTGGTTATGAATTTGCTAAGGAATTTTTGGATAGCTTGATTTATAAATTAAAAATGCTTATGGTAATGCTCGGAGCAAAAAACATCAATGAGCTTAAAAATCTGGACTACAAAATATTTGGAAAATTAAAAGAAATTACAGAATAAATAAAGTCATACAAATTTGATTTTAATATCAAACTTGTATGACTTTTTTAAATGTATTTTTCTACTCTTTTTGTAACAAAACTAAAAACCAAAGCTTTTAACATATCTCCAGGTAAAAACACTATCATACCAGTGAATAATAATTTCCATAAGTCGAATTGTTTATTAGATAATTTGAACAATACTCCCATGTATATCACACCAAAAGCGTAAATTATAAGTGATGACACCATGAACATAATAAAAAGGTTTAATTGTGACAGGTTGCGGTCTTTGAATTTTACATAAAAAGTTTGTACTAAAAATCCTATTACATAACCAAAGCTAGGTGAAAATATTGCTTGTATACCACCCTTTCCTCCTGCAAAAACAGGAAGACCAATAAGCCCTAATACAATATACAATAAAACTGACATATTCGCGTATTTTTTGCTTAAATAATATCCAGATGATATTGCAAATAAACTTTGTAAGGAAATAGGAACTGGAAATAATGGAATTATTATATAAGATCCAATTACTATGAGTGCGCTAAACAAAGCGATTTTTATGAGTTCTTTTGTATCGATACTTCTACTCATCTTGCTTTTCTCTCATATCTTGTCTGTAATTTGCCATTACTTCGTGGAAAATTTCTGCTGATGTTGGTGGAGTATAACTTAAAGCATTTGCTCCAGCATTTATCGTATCAATAACATTTTGCTCATTATCACCGCCTGTTGCAATTATTGGAAATTCATATCCAACTTTTTTCCTGATTTCTTCAACTAAAAATGCAGTTTTCTTTCCACCAGATACATTTAAAATATCTGCACCAGAATTGATTTTTCCTTCGATATCATCATATGCAGATACTATTGTAGCGACGATAGGTATGTCTAAAACTTTTTTCATCTGAACAATAGTCTCGTTTTTCATAGGGGCATTTACGATTACTCCATATGCTCCTAACATCTCTGCTTGTAATGCCATATTTACACTTCTAATTCCAGATGTAATTCCACCACCTACTCCAGCAAAAACTGGAAGACTTGAAGACATTATTATAGCATTTGTGATTGATAATGTTGGTGTGAAAGGATATACTGCCATTATTGCGTGACCATTTGTATTATTAATTATTGCAATGTCTGTTGTAAAGACAAGAGTTTTTATTCTTTTACCTAAAACTGTTATGCCAGATGCTTTGTACATAGCTTCTGGAATATGTACCATTCTGTGTCTCAAATTAGATTTTACTTCTGGTATAAATTTCTTTTCCATAAGATGCCTCCATAAAATGAATTTCATATTTATATTATAATAGATAAAGCCATTCTAGCAAATCATAAAAACTAAAAAATATTTTGGGAATTTGTTGTAATTCTTAGAAGATTATGGTAATATATATAGGTAAATCCTTGCTCCGGATAGGGGCCAAATAGACCACAAGGAGGTGTCATATGAATAAATATGAATTAGTGCTAATCTTTAAGCCAGAATTATCAGAAGAAGACAGAAATACTGTATTCTCAAGAATTCAACAAGTAATTGACGAAAATGGTAAACTTGAAGAAGTTCACGATTGGGGAAAAAGAAAATTAGCTTATGAAATTAACTACATTAAAGAAGGATACTATTATATTGTAAACTTCGATTTAGATCCACAATTTGTTAAGGAAATCGAAAGAAGATGTAGATTATTCGACCAAATCATTAGATACATGGTTGTTAGAGTAGACGAACAATAATCGTAAGAGGAGGAAATGTTTTGAATAATGTTAGTTTGATGGGTAGATTGACAAGAGACCCTGAAGTGAGATATTCAGCGAATACTCAATTAGCTAACGCTAGATTTAGTGTTGCTGTAGATAGAAGATTATCTAAAGAAAAAAGAATGGAAGCTGAAAACAACAATCAACCAACTGCGGATTTTATCAACTGCGTTGCTTTTGGAAGAACTGCAGAAGTTATTGGACAATATTTCCACAAAGGAAATAGAATTGCGATTACAGGTCACATTCAAACGGGATCTTATGAAAACCAACAAGGACAAAGAATTTATACAACTGATGTAATTGTCGATCAATTTGATTTTGTTGAATCAAGTAATTCACAACCAAATTCAGGTAACTATCAAGGTTACAACAATAACCAATCATTCAACAATAATTCTTTCCAAAACAATAATTTCCAAAATTCAAACGATATTCATAAGAGTAATGACGATTTCGGAATGGGAGACAATGCAGTTCCGACTGATATTGACGAACTTCCATTCTAATAGTAGGAGGTTTTAAAGATATGCAAAGAAGATTTAGACCTAGAAAAAAGATAGATCCATTCCAAAAGGATAAAACAAAAGTTATTGATTATAAAGATGTAAATATGCTTAAAAACTATATCAGCGAAAGAGGTAAGATTTTACCAAGAAGAGTAACTGGATTAAACGCAAAACATCAAAGACAAATAACTGATGCTATCAAAAAAGCTAGACAAGTTGCACTATTACCATACAGTGCTGAATAAGACAAAATTAAGCTACCTTGATGGTAGCTTTTTTTACATATAAGGAGATATAAATGAGTTTAAAAATTGAAAAAACAACAACACCAAAACAAAAATACTCTAATAGTGAAGAATTGGGATTTGGAAAAATATTTACAGATCACATGTTAGTAATAGATTACGACAAAGAAAAAGGTTGGCACGATGAAAGGATAATTCCATATCAAAATATTTGTCTTGATCCTTCTTCTATGGTTTTTCATTACGGACAAACTGTTTTTGAAGGAATGAAAGCTTATAAAAATGACGGCAAAGTATATTTGTTTAGACCATTAGAAAATTTAAAAAGATTAAATAAAAGCAATGATAGATTGTGTATTCCACAAATCGATGAAGAAAAAGTTTTGGAATATTTGTACAAATTTGTCGATTTGGAAAGAGATTGGATACCTGAAGAAGAAGGTTGCTCATTGTATATCAGACCTTTTATCATTGCAACTGATGCACAATTAGGAGTAAAAGTTAGTAATGAATACAAACTTATCATAATAGCTTCTCCAAGCGGATCTTATTACAAAAATGGTTTGAGCCCTGTTAGTATTTATGTAGAAAAAGATTATGTGAGAGCTGTAAGAGGCGGAATGGGAATGGCAAAAACTGGTGGAAATTATGCTGCTAGCATGAAAAGCCAAGATATTGCTCACGACAGGGGTTATTCACAAGTTTTATGGCTAGACGGTGTGGAAAGAAAATACATCGAAGAAGTAGGTGCGATGAATATATTCTTTGTATTAAAAAATAGGGTTATAACTCCAATGATTAATGGAAGTATTTTGGAAGGAATAACTAGAAAATCTGTTATCGAATTACTAAGACACGAAGGTATGGAAGTTTCAGAAGAAAGAATTTCTATTGACGATATCGTAGATTATTACAAAAATGGAGAGCTTCTAGAAATATTTGGAACCGGAACTGCAGCTGTTATCAGTCCAGTTGGAAAGCTATTGTATGATGAATATGAAATGATTATTAACGATGGTCAAATCGGAAAGACTAGCCTTCACGTTTACGAAACATTAACTAATTTACAATTTGGAAAGATTGAAGATAACTTTAATTGGAGAGTTGAGATTTAAACGTTAAAGTCATTTTCCAAATAATTTTATCTTGTATTTATGGTATAATGAATACGATAAGTAATATTTGTCAGAGGAGTTAAAATGAATAAATACAGAAATATAGTATTGGCAATTTTAGATGCTATAATTATTAATATATCGTACGTTGTAGGATTGCTTTTAAGATTTGACGGACAAGTACCTCCAAGATACATGAGTTACTATCTTAAGTATGCAGCCGTAGTTACAATAATACAAATTTTGATACTTTTTATTTTCAAAATGTACAAGGTAATGTGGAGGTATGCAACATTTGAAGACTACCTAAAAGCTGGTGTATACACTGTTATTGCGAGTGTTGGTTCATCATTGTTTTTAATTTTGGTAAAATCAACTCTTCCAAGATCAAGCTTTTTGATTGCACTTGTTTTTGAAGTTATTTTGATTTTAATAGTTCGTATGATTGCAAGAACTCAAACTGATAAAAAATCAGCTGTTGAACAGACTATAGAAGGACAAGTTAATTCAATGGTAATAGGAGCAGGAGCTGCTGGAGTTTTAATTGTACGTGAAATGTTAAATCATCCTGAAATGAAATCCAAACCTGTGTGTATAATCGACGACGATAATACGAAAATAAACAAAAGCATATCTTCAGTTCCGGTTGTTGGAAACACAAGTGATATTATTAAAAAGGCACATGAGTACAACGTTGAAGAAATTGTTCTAGCGATACCAACTATAGATTCAGAACGAAAGAAACAAATTCTTAATGAATGCGAAAAGCTTAATGCAAAAGTTAAAATAATGCCTGGTTATTATGAATTTATAGATTCCAAGGTTGATTTGAAAGATTTAAGAGATGTTCAAATCGAAGACTTGCTTGGACGTGACCAAGTAGTATTGGACAAAGAAATCCTTAATGAATTTTTGAACAATAAAGTCGTAATGGTAACTGGCGCAGGTGGATCAATAGGTAGTGAGCTTTGTAGACAAATATTAAAATATAAACCAAAAAAATTGGTGATGATTGATATCTATGAAAACACTACTTATGATATACAAAATGAAATTTTGAGAAATGATCATGATGCACCTATTGATGTTATTATAGAATCAATTAGAAACTTTGACAGAATGAACGCTATATTTGGAATTCACAAACCAGATGTAGTATTTCATGCAGCAGCTCATAAACATGTTCCTTTAATGGAACATTCACCACAAGCAGCAGTCCTTAACAATGTATTTGGTACAAAAAACATTATAGATTGTTGCGATATTCATAACGTTAAGAAATTTGTTTTGATATCCACAGATAAGGCGGTTAATCCGACATCTGTAATGGGTTGCACAAAGAGAATTTGTGAGCTATTAGTACAATCTAAAAATCAAATTTCTAAAACAGAGTATGTGGCAGTTAGATTTGGAAACGTGCTTGGATCAAATGGATCAGTAATTCCGTTATTCAAAAAGCAAATACAAGAAGGTGGACCAGTTACTGTTACTCATAAGGATATTATCAGATATTTCATGACAATACCTGAAGCTTGCCAATTGGTTATGCAAGCAGGTGCTATGGCTGAAGGTGGGGAAATATTTGTATTAGATATGGGAGATCCTGTAAAAATAGTAGATTTGGCGAAAAAACTTATCAAATTATCTGGTTTAGAATTAGACAAAGACATCAAGATAAAATTTACAGGACTTAGACCAGGGGAAAAACTTTACGAAGAAACTTTAATAGAAGCGAACAATATAAGCAAGACAAAATATGATATGATATTTGTAGAAGAACCGGTGGTTCACGATATTGATAAATTATCTAACGATTTAGTAGATTTGAAGAAAACTACTGAACAAAACTCTAAGTTAGTAATTGTAAATCAGTTACAAAAAATCGTACCAAATTATACTCCGGATGTAGAACATCAATAAGAGAGGTGGAATATGGCTGATAATAGAAAAAAATCAAGTTATAGTGATATTAATAAAAAATACGATTTTTCAAGCGGAAGAGTTTCGGAAAGCGAAATGAGACGCAGAAAGAAAAATGCCGAAAAAAATCGTAGAGAAATAAGAAGACAAAGAAATAGCTACAACCACGAACAGGATATGGGCAAAACAATAGTTTTGACTCCAGAAATGGTTGAAATGGAAAGAAAAAGAATAGCTAGACAAAAAAGACTAGCTAGAAAGAAAAAGCTGATGCGTAGAAGAATTATATCGGCTATTGTGGCAATAGTTTTGATACTTTTAATAGTTTTCGCGGTTAAGAAGGTTGCAAATAAAAATAACGCAAAACCAAAACAACAAACAACAATAACTAACCAAACACCAGTAAAACCACAACCGATTGTTCAATCATTAGTTAAGTTCTCAAAGACAAATAAAATGACTAATTTGTATGAAAAGAGCGAAAAAGTATCCACTGTCCTTGAACAAATCCCTAACAATGCATATGTAAAGTATTACTCAGATCAAGGAGATTTCTCATACGTAGTGTATAATGGGAAAAAAGGATATATTTTAAAATCTGATTTGTCAGATATAGAAAACAAAAATCAATTCAAAGTAATAAAAGGCGTTTTGATTGTAAACAGTGACTACACATTGCCATCAGATTACGATCCAGGAATTGATGAAGATGCTCGTAAATCATTTACTTTAATGGTTAATGATGCAAACAATGACGGTGTAATACTAAGAAGTGTTAGCGATTATAGATCATTCGAACAACAATCTAAGTTAGAAGATGTAGAAGATGTAAAATTTGTAAAAGCTGGTACTTCTGAACATCAAACAGGGCTTGCTTATGATTTGATAGGTGAAGATTACACACTTAAATACAAATTAGATTTCTCAAAATCAAAAGAATACAAGTGGTTGATGGACAATGCTTATAAATACGGTTTTGTGTTGAGATATCCTGAAGGAAAGAAAGATACTACAGGATTAAGCTTTGCTCCATGGCATTTTAGATATGTAGGAATTGATTTGGCGAAAATCATTCACGATCAAAATTTGACATTGGAAGAATACCTTAAAGTTGCAGATGAAAATGTAACAAACACAGACAACAACAAAGAAGATAGCGACAAACAAAACAACGAAGAAAAAGAACCATCAAATTCTGAAGAAAACTCTGAGAGAAAAACAGACAATGATAACTCAAATAATAACAGAGATAATTCTGATAATGAAAACTCAGAGAACTCCGATAGGAAGAGAAACAATCAAAATTCTGAAGATAATGGACAAAATAATAATCAAAATGACAGAGATAACGACAACAACGACAACAATGATAACAATGATTAGAGGTGAAATATGATTTATTTAAACAATGAAAACTTTGATGAAGAAGTAATTCAAGCAAAAGGCAAAATTTTGGTGGATTTCTATGCGGATTGGTGTGGACCATGCCAAGGACTTGCTCCAATAATTGAAGAAATTGATGAAGAAAACAATGACGAAAACATCAAAATCTGTAAACTAAATGTCGATGGAGCACAAGAAATTTCCAGAAAATACAAAGTAATGAGTATTCCTACAATATTAGTATTTGAAGATGGAGAAATCATAAAATCTACTGTAGGTATGGTTGAAAAAGAATATATCTTGGATATGCTAAAATAACAAATCAAATATAAACAAATGAGAACTAATCTAGGACAAATAGATTAGTTCTTTTTAAAAAGTAAAAAATCGAAGAAAACACTTATATTTTTAAGAAAAAAATTGTATAATAATGGTGAGATAGAATATAAAGAAATTGTAAATTTTATGTAAAAACTTACAAATATTTTAAGTTATAAAATTATGGAGGTATATTATGATAAACAAAAAAATAATTAGCATAGGTGCAGGAATAATAGCTGGAGCTATTGGTGGAAAAGTTTTGAATTCAAAGCTAGCTAAAAAAGCTGCTGTTAGTACAGTTGTTGGAGGATTAAAAGTTAAAGAATCTATCGATAAAACTGTTGAAAATATTAGAGTTTCTGCAGAGGATGTTATTGCAGAAGCAAAAGATGTAAAAGAAAGAGAAGAAAAAGAAGAAGCTAAGAAAAACGATGAAATGGACATCGAAAAAGTAGCTGAAGAACAAGAAGAAAAAACTGAAGAAAAAGTTGAAGATAAAAAAGAGGAAGAAAATAAATAATGAGAGCGTCAATAGCCCACAGAATAAAGGGCAGATGCCGTTTTGTTTATGAAGATAATTTAAAAAAAGAAAATCTTAATAAACTTAAATATTGTATAGAAGAAGTTAGTGGAGTGAGATCATGTAAGATTTCACTTCTTACTAATTCTATTACTGTTAGTTATGATGAAAACTGTGTTTCGAAATTGGCGAAGTTTATTCTTGATTTAGATATGGATACAATTGAGAATACATCAATAGATAATGTAGATTTTCAAGCACAATCAGAAAATGATTTGTTTAATATTCTGAGAAATGCGATGTATCGAAGAATCTTTTTCAAATATATGCTTCCTGCTCCAATAGGAACAGTTGCATTGTTCTTTAGAGCTTATCCGTTTATAAAAAATGGAATTAAATCTTTACTCAATAGAAAACTAAATGTTGAATTGTTGGATGCAACAGCTATTTCTGTATCTCTTGCAACAAGACAGTTTGCAGATGCTGCAAATATTATGTTCTTGTTAGGATTAGGTGAAGAAATAGAAGATTATACAATGAAAAAATCTCAGGAAAATTTGGCACATTCTTTGGCATTGAATATAGATAATGTATTTGTCATTGAAAATGACGAAAAAATCATTAAAAATATTAAAGATGTTGAAATTGGAGATATTGTCGAAGTTGAAATGGGTAATAGTATTCCTGTTGATGGAAAAGTCATTAAGGGTGTTGCCATGGTTAACGAATCTTCATTCACTGGAGAATCAAATCCTGTCAAGAAAACGTCGGGTAGTGTTGTATTTGCTGGAACTGCAATTGAAGAAGGTTCTATTCTAATCGAAACGGCGAAAAAACACGATGATTCAAGATTATCTCATATTATCAGTTTGATTTCAGAAAGTGAAAAGAACAAGTCACTCGCTCAAAAGAAAGCTGAGAACACGGCTGATAGTCTTGTGAAGTATTCATTTATAGGCACAGCATTGACTTATTTATTCACAAGAAATCTTCAAAAAGCTAAGTCCTTCTTAATGGTGGATTTCTCATGTGCATTAAAATTAACTATTCCAATTGCCGTAATGAAGGCGATTAGTCAAGCATCTGAAGAAAAAATCCTTGTAAAGGGCGGAAAATATTTGGAAAACTTGTCTGAAGCAAATACAATCGTGTTTGACAAAACTGGTACGTTGACAAAATCTGAGCCAAGAGTAGCAAAAGTAATAGCTCTCGATAAAATTTCGGAAAATGAGTGCTTAAGAATAGCGGCTTGTCTGGAAGAACATTTCCCACATTCGATTGCTAAAGCTGTGGTTGAACACGCAAAGCATAAAAATTTGAAGCACGAAGAAATGCACTCTAAACCAGAGTACATTGTTGCTCACGGAATCAGAACTAAGATTGTTGACAAGGATGCCTTGATTGGATCTGAACATTTTATTCTTGATGATGAGGGAATAAAAATTAATGATGAAACAAAACAAATTATAGATAAATTAAAAGAAGATTATTCGCTATTGTACTTGGCATTTGCCGGTAGATTAATCGCTGTAATTTGTATTGAAGATCCTCTAAGAGATGAGGCTTGTGATGTTGTAAAATCATTGAGAGATTTGTCGTTTAAAAACATCACGATGTTAACTGGCGATGCAGAAAATTCTGCTCACAGTGTTGCTTCACTATTGGATTTGGATTATTATCAATCACAAGTTTTACCTGAAGATAAGCAAAACTATATCTTGCAAGAAAAAGAAAAGGGAAATAAGGTTGTAATGATTGGCGATGGTATTAACGATTCTGTTGCATTATCTAGCGCAGATGTGGGAATTTCAATGCATCAAGGAGCAGATATTGCGAAGGAAATCTCGGATATTTCGATTGGATCAGACAGCTTAGAAGGGCTTGTTGATGTTGTAAAATTATCAAAAGCTATGAAAAATAGAATTGATTCTGATTATAGACAAATCGTAGGATTCAATTCAACTTTGATAATATTAGGAGTTATGGGAATATTGACCAATACTTCATCGGCACTCCTTCACAATTTATCAACGGTTATGATTGCCGGTAGAAATATGAATAAATACAAAATATAATTTAAATAAAAAAATCTCGTAATCGACAAATGTAATGCCTCTTTAAATCCGGACACGGAAATAAGGGGGCAGTACAAAATCGGTTACGAGATTTTTGTTTATTAATCTTTAATATTTTGTATACTTTTCGAAAGTATTATCAATTTTTTGTATGATATAATTTATTAAAGTGATTTTAAGGCTTCTATAGCTTTGTCGTAATCAGGGTGATTTGTATTTTCTTTCACGTATTCAACGTATTTAACTTCGTTGTTTTCATCTAAAATTACAATACCTCTGTTAAGAAGACGGAATTCTTCCATAACGAAACCATACTTCAAACCAAAATCTAAATCTTTGTGATCGCTTAGGACTAATAGGTTGTCGATTCCTTCAGCTGCACAGAATCTTGATTGTGCAAATGGTAAATCACAGCTAATTGTAAATAGAATTGTGTTGTCAAATTCACTAGCTTTTTTGTTGAATTCTTTTGTTTGGAATTCGCAAACACCAGTATCAATTGATGGTACTACAGAAATTAATTTTTTCTTTCCATCGTAATCAGATAATTTTACTGGTTTTAATTCTGCGTTTAAGCAAGTGAAATCTTGCGCTTTATCTCCTACGTTTACTTTAGTTCCTAATAATGTTACAGGGTTGTTTCCAAATGTTGTTTCTTGTCTTTTGTCCATGTTATAGACCTCCTTATAATTACATTTCTAATTCACAATGTTTTATACCCAAAAATTTATTTAAATAAACAAGAGGAGTTGATTTTAATGAGCACAGCTACAATTATTATTGTATTAATTAGCGTTGCGATTTTGGCGTTATTCTTTAAGATTTCTTTTAAATTGGGGATGCATGCCCTTTCTGGTTTTGTAGGAATTTTTGTTTTAAATATTTTCTTAAGTTTTTTTAATATGCATATTCCGTATAATTTAGTTGATATGTTAATTGTCGGTATTTTTGGAGTTCCGGGATTGATTGTTTTATTTTTATATTCCTTTGTTATCTAGCAAGAAATTATCAACTAAAATATTAAATTTGTTGCGAAGAAATCACTTATTTGGTATAATTAATAGAGATTTTAGATTACTTAGGAGGAAAATTAATGACTAACTATAAATTAGATATGCAAAAAAGAGACAAAGTTGGCTCTAATGCAGTTAGAAAATTAAGAGTAAAAGAAATGGTTCCAGGAGTTATTTATGGAAAAGACTTAGAACCAATTAATGTATGTGTTGATGAAAAAGAGTTAAGAAAAGTTCACTTAATGGCAGGAACTTCAAGCTTAATCGATGTTAAAGTTGATGGTGAAGATCACACTGTAATCATAAGAGAAGTTCAAAAGCATCCATTTAAAAATCAATATGTTCACGTTGATTTCAAAGCAATCAAAATGGGAGAAGTTGCAAACTTTACTATTCCAGTTGTATTAGAAGGAAGAGATGAAATCAGAGTTCAACCATCTGTATTGATGCAATTCTTGGACGAAATCGAAATCGAATGTTTACCAAAGAACTTACCAAACGAAGCTGTTGTATCAGTTATTGATATGCAAATTGGCGATACTTTCGAAGTAAAGGATTTGGATGTATTCAAAAATGCTGACATAACAGTTCTTGAAGACGAAACTGAAGCAGTATGTTCATTATCTGAACCAAAAGAAGAAGTAATTGATGATGAAGATGAAGAAGTATCTGCAGATGTTCCAACAGTTGGTGAAACTGAAGAAGAAGACGAAGAATAATAAATAGAAAAAATAAAGCGAGTTAACTCGCTTTTTTTATAGGATAAATTATGTTTATTACTTTTGAAGGTCCTGACGGCAGTGGGAAATCAACCATAATTCAAAAAGTTTACGATTATTTAATCGAGAATAATTACGATGTAATTAAAACTAGAGAGCCTGGTGGAAGTCCCATTGCTGAAAAGATCAGGAATTTGATACTTGATACTGAAAACACCGAAATGGGTTATAGAACGGAAGCTTTGTTATATGCGGCTTCTAGGGCACAACATGTTGAAGAAACAATTTTACCTGCATTAAACGAAAATAAAATTGTTTTGTGTGACAGATTTCTTATATCTTCCCTTGCATACCAAGGTGTAGGAAGAGATTTAGGAATTGAAAATGTTAGAAAGATAAACGAATTTGCTATAAATGGAGTGTTTCCTGATTTTGTTTTGTTTTTTGATGTTGATCCTATTACTACTTTGAAGAGAAAATCTTCTTTGGATACGGCAGATAGACTTGAAAAAGAGGGTAATAATTTCCATGAAAGGGTATATAATGGATATAAAGAGATTCTAAATTCTGAAAAGAATATAGAAATTATTGATGCAACTCAATCTGTAGAAGACGTATTTAGTCAATGTATAAAAGTTTTAAAAAGGAGAAATGTTTTATGAAACTAGTTGTTGCAATTGTTCAAGATCAAGATGTATATAATTTAAATGCAGATCTTACTGAAGCTGGTTTTAGAATTACAAAGTTGGCTTCAACTGGCGGATTTTTGAAGACAGGAAACAGCACTTTGTTAATAGGTACTGAAGATGAAAATGTAGATAAATGTTTGGAAATCATTGAAAATGATTGCAAATCAAGAGAAACTACAACTTCAATGCTTTCTGTTAGTATGCCAGGAACTAACTACATATCATATCCTGTAGAGGTTATGGTAGGTGGAGCTACTGTATTTTTACTAGAAGTAGATAAGTATTTGAGATTTTAGGTGATTTTATGAAACTTATAGTTGTAATTATGGAAGATGACTTGAGCCATATTCTTTCAAAAGAATTGTTGGAGAACAAAATTTCTTCTACTAAATTATCATCAACAGGTGGTTTTTTGAAAAAAGGAAATACTACAATGTTGATAGGTACTGATGTGGAAAAAGAACAATCTATTTTAGATTTGATTAAAAAAGTATGTGACGAAAATGATATTGAGTCTGATAATGAATCAAAGGCTAATATTTTCGTTATGGATTTAGAGGATTTTAAAAAGTTTTAATGTTACCGAAAAACAAAACTTTGATAAATCAAGTCAAGAATAATAAAATTTCTAACCAATATTTACTATATGGTGAGAATTTAAGCGAAATAAATTATGATGCTGAGGCTTTGATATACAATTTACTTGTTAGTAATTCAAATTTGAAGTTGAAGTTTGACAGAGATAAGTTATCCGATCTGTTGGTTATAGAACCTGAGAAAAATTCTATAACCATAGACAAAATCAGAGATATTTCAAAATTTGTATCCACAAAGCCTTTTGAATCTAATAACAAGGTCGTGTTGATAAAACAGGCTGATTTGATGAGGACAGAGGCTTCTAACGCTCTTTTAAAAAATTTGGAAGAGCCAAAGCCTTTTGTGTATTTTATATTACTTACAGACAATAAGAATAAACTTCTCAAAACTATTATTTCCAGATGCCAAGTAATTAATTATCTAAGTGAAAAAGAAAATGAAGAATTTGATTATACGATAGCTTTGGACATTTTGGATAAATCTATGGGGCAAAATCTTCTTACAATGTTAGATTCTAAGGAATATTTGTCAGATTTTCAAAAAGACACAGATGTATTGTTTGATTTTTTGATGGAGTTTTATTCGTCGTTTTTGAAATTTGTGAAGACTAAGGACGAGTCTTCTTTGAATAAAGATTTTGTGAAATTGTACAAGAAATATCCAAAGGCTAATGAGAGAATTATCGTGGATACTTTGGACAAGATTGAGTCTGTAAGAGGATATTTTAAAGTTAATGCGAATTTTGAGCTTTCTATGGAAGAGCTTTTATTGTATATAATGGAGGAAAACTATGCTTGATGCAACTGGTGTTAGTTTTAGACAAGCTGGTAAAGTGTATTACTTCGACTCCAATAATCTTCAATATAAACTAGGAGATCATGTAATTGTAGAGACTGCTCGTGGTATTGAGTATGGGGTTGTTGTAAAAGAAAATTTTGAAATTAATGAAAAAGAATTATCGTCTGATCTTAAACCAATTATAAGATTGGCCGATAGTGCAGATGATTATATTTATATGGAAAATAAGAAGAAAGCTAAGGAATCTATCGAAGTCTGCAAAGAAAAGGTAAAAGAATTCGGCTTGGATATGAAATTAGTGGACTGTGAATATACATTTGATAACAATAAGGTTATTTTTTATTTTACTTCAGATGAAAGAGTTGATTTTAGGGAATTAGTAAAAGAATTAGCGAGAATTTTCAGAATCAGAATAGAATTGAGACAAATTGGAGTGAGAGATCAAGCAAAGATTGCAGGAGGAATTGGTCCTTGTGGTCAAAGATGCTGCTGCAACAGATATATGAGAAATTTCAATCCAGTTAGTATCAAAATGGCAAAAGACCAATCATTATCTCTCAATCCTTCAAAAATCAGTGGACTTTGTGGAAGACTTATGTGTTGTTTGAATTATGAGCAAGAAGGCTATGAGTGCAAATTAAAGAAAATGCCACACGTTGGTCAAAAAGTTACTACTGAGATGGGCGAAGGAGTTGTGACTGAAACTAATACTCTTTTGGAATCTGTGAAAGTAAAAGTGATGACAGAGGATGAAACAGAAGAATTAATTCAAGTAAATGTAGACGAACTAATCGATTTTAATAAGTGCGGTGGATGTAATCATAAATGTCATTAAACACTTGCATTTATTCTAATAGTGTGTAATAATGATTGTAGAGCATAAATACATAATACGCTCTAAAATTACAAGGGGGTAAAGCAATATGGCTTATAAAATTTCTGACGATTGTATCGCTTGCGGACAATGTAAACCTGAATGTCCAGTAGATTGTATTTCTGAAGGGGACATTTATACAATTGATCAAGACGCATGTATCGATTGTGGTTCTTGTGCTGACGTATGTCCAGTAGATGCTCCACATCAAGACTGCTAATTTTAGGGGAGAATTAGACTACTCATTTTTGAGTGGTCTATTTTTTTAATATGAAAAGAGAACATTTTATACCAAAAACAGATTTAAAAATAATTGCTGATGATGAGAAATTTTCTTTTACGATTGATTCCATTTTACTCACAGATTTTGCAAAAATGAAAAAAGGCACCAATCTAATTGATATTGGCTGTGGGACGGGAATATTGATGTTGAGATGTAATGCAATGTATAATTTGTCAAAATGCATCGGAATTGAAATTCAAAAAGATGTTGCAGATATGTTGGTTGAAACAATCACGATTAATAATTTGGAAAATGTCGATATTATCAATGATGATTTTAAAAATGTCTACATCAAAAACGATTCAATCGACAATATAATAGTTAACCCTCCTTATCAAAAAAATGGTCATGGTATTTCTAATAAAAATACTAATTTTCACACATCGAGATACGATAATGAGATGAAATTGGAAGATTTATTTGAATTTGCTAAGTTAAAGCTCAAATCAAACAGGTCTTTGTTTATGATAAATAGATGTGAGAGATTGGTCGATTTATTAAGTATTGCAAGAAAATATAATATGGAAGCAAAGAGAATTAGGTTTGTGCAATCGAGAATTAATGATAAGCCCAATCTTGTCATGATACAATTTGTGAAAAATCAGAAACCTTTCTTGACTTTTGAGAAAAATCTGATTATTTACGATGGTGAAGACTACACGGAAGAAGTGATGAATATATATGGAATTACAAAAGTCTAAAATTTACGTCGTGCCTACTCCAATTGGAAACTTGGCAGATATGACTTTGAGGTCGTTGGACGTTTTGAAGAATGTGGATGTGATTTATTGCGAAGATACCAGAAATACATCGAAATTACTGAATTATTACGACATCAAAACGCCTCTTGTAAGTTATCACAAACATAACGAACAAAGCAGATCAGAAGAAATTATCGACAAAATTTTATTGGAAAATATAAATTGTGCGGTAGTAAGTGATGCGGGGATGCCTTCTATCAGTGATCCGGGACAAATTTTATTGGAAAAAGCTATTGATCGTGATGTCGATATTGAAGTGCTGCCAGGTGCAAGTGCTGCAATTACTGCTTTGGTGAGAAGTGGATTCGATAGTTTGCAATTTGCATTCTTAGGATTCGTACCTAGGAAAAACGCTGACAAAAATAAGTTTTACGAACAAATCAAAAACGCGACTATGACCACAATAATATACGAATCAGTTCATAGAATTGAGGCGACAGTGCAAGAACTCAGTGAGTTTTTGGAAGATAGAAAGATTTGTGTTTTAAGAGAACTAACGAAAATTCACGAGTCCGTTATGAAAGGGACTTGTGCTGAAGTTATCGAAATGTTAAAAAACGAAACTGTAAAAGGTGAATTTGTAATTGTAATCGACAAACTCATTGAAGAAGATGAAGATATAGATGTAAAAGAAAAACTTACAGAACTCATCAATGATGGAATGTCAAAAAAACAAGCAGTGAAAATCGTCAGCGATGTGTACGGTTTGAAGAAAAATGATGTCTACAAAGAGAGCTTAGAATTATGATTTCAAAAGATTTGATGGATGAAGTCTCTCATTTAAATGAGAGACTTAAAAATAGAAAAAATGTCTCTCGATTAAACAGAAAAGATGTAAGAAATTTAGTTACAAATGAGATTGGGAACATCAAAGTTTATGATAGATTTGATGTTAATAAGTTAAAAGAAATTAAAGAATCAGGTAGTATTTGCGTCGTAGATGGCTCAGTTAATAGAATCGGGGCAAATTATCCAAACTATGTGGAGTTTTTTCAGTCTATGGCTCTTCTAAGTTCTGATCAAGAACCTTTGGTTAAGGCGGATATTTTGTGTCCGTTGGTGGATGAATATTCGGAACGTGATCAATTCCAAATCTCAAAAGAAAAATTGTGTGCGACAGAACTTGCTGTAGCGATTGAAGCAGTTTCACATCACGACATCAAAATACTTATGATGGATGGAACTTTAATGAGATATAGCCTTGAAGCGGAAGATTTATATGAAGATTTGGTGAAACTTTGTGATATGAAAGGTGTTTTGTTAGTTGGAGTTGTCGAGGAAATCAGCACGAAGATTATCATGAACACTTTTAACGAAAATGATAATTATGTGGGGATGCTTTTCGACAGGGAAGCTTTGTTCAATGCATTGGATATGGATGAAGGGTTTGTCGTAAAAAACCATAAATCCAGAAAAGAAGAGTACAATATAGAACAAGCTTTCATCAGAACTTCCAAGGATCCTTGTGTAATAGCTATCGACATTCCTTCACAAAACATGGATGATTTTGATGAAATAATTTCTTTTGTGCTTACGATGTCCGATGAAAATACAAGAGGAGTGCCATTTTTGTTAGATTTGGTAGACAAGAAAACTAGGATTGACAACAAACAAGCTGAAATATTGGCGAAGAAATACTTGGATACAGAAATGTACCAATCGATATTTAGATCTCAAAGGAGTAAAAGAGTTATATAATGAATGATTTAGACTTTAGAGTAGTCGGAATGACCGACCAAATCGAATGTTTTGTAGCTAGTAAATACGATAGACTTAGAATCAATGAGTATATGATTGTGGAAGATATCAAACAAGGGGATATTTTGTGTCAAGTCACAGAAACTCACAGTGTTAATGAATTTATGGAGTCAAACACCGCCGATTCTTATATAACCAAAGAACAAATTCTAAAACTTCAAGCAGTAGGATACAACATTTCTGAAGGAATCAAATACATTTACAAATTCAGAGTGATGGACGATCCAGCATTTGCGATTGAAGCAGGATCTACAGTTAGAAAACCAAAGTTCGATGAGATTAAACACTTGTTTTATTCTGGTACAATTGACAAATCACTTGAAATAGGAATTATAAAAAATACTGAAGAGATTTATAAAACATGTCCCGTTGAATACAAAAATTTGCTTAAAATCATGGATTCTAACCAAAAAATCCACGACCAAGAAGAATTGGTGTATTTATTTAATTATTACAATATGATTGAATATCCGCATATTGGTATTTTTGGAGGATCAGGATCTGGTAAATCATACGGGCTGAGAGTAGTAATTGAAGAATTAATGAAAAAATATGTTCCTACGATAGTGTTTGATCCACATAATCAAATGGTATTTAAGGATAGAACGCTTGAAAATTATGGGGTTGATTTTTCTGACAAATTTGAAGTTTTAAAAGTTGGGGAAGATTTGGGGATTAATTTTCCTGATTTGAACAGATATGAGCTTATCAGTTTGATAGAAACACAAGGAGAACTCACGGAATCCATGAAATCTGCTTATGAAGCTATCCTTGATAAAGACGCAATAACACAATCGAGTGCTAATGCATTTTTGGATTATTTGACAACCATATCCAGAACCTTGTCAGATAAGGAAGATGACACGACGGGATACTATGAAAGATTTTCACAACTTGTAAACGTGGATTCACTTCAAGCTGTTATCAGGAGATTTAATAGATTACTGAACACAGATATATTTTTGAACACTTCACAAAAACTTTTCGAAGCATTAAAAGACGGTAAAACAGTTATCATACAGGGTACGCAAAAGATGCTAAATTTGTATGCATCGTACGCAGTAAATTCTTGTTACAGAAAAAGAAGAAGATATGTAGATGCTATGACAAACGAATATTTTCCGATTATTTGTATGGTTTTTGATGAAGCCCACAATTTCTGTGGCAGCGATCAAATATCTGTTACAAGAAGAATAATTAAAGAGATTGCCCAAGAAGGTAGAAAATACGGAGTGTTCCTAATATTAGCATCGCAAAGAATGGCCGCAATCGAGCAGACTACAATTGCACAGTTGTCTACAAAATTTATTTTTAGAATTTCAACCGAAAAGGACCTTGAAGTTATCAGAAAAGAAACTGATTTGTCATCTGAAGAAATACGAAGACTTCCATATCTATCAAATGGTGATGTATTCATTTCCCAAGCTCAAATCGGAAAAACATTATTTGCAAGAATTAGACTTGCATACACTACACAACCGAAATTTAAAAATCCTTTTGATGAAATGTATCGAATGCTGGAAATAAATGTTCAAAAGAAAAATGAATCGGATATGGAATTATTTAAAATGTTGAAAGAAGATAACGTATTTCCAATAACTCTTGATTTATTTAGGATTTGTAAGATTGTTGAAGAAAGACACAATATAAAACTGAGTGTTAGTGAATTGGAAGACAAATTAAATAAACTTAGCAATGATGGATATATTACCAAGAAAAAATCTATAATGGGAGAAAGTTACTATTTAAAAGAGGAGTAATATGAAAGTTAGTTTAAATACGAAAGTTATGAACGTTTTTTGTGGGACAAATTCAAAAATAAGATTGAACAAGTTATTCGATTATATGCTTGAATGTTCCATTAAACAGGAAGAAATTCTTAAAGAAGAGCTTAAAGATTTGAATGGGAGTTGGATTATATATCAATGGGATGTTGATATACATGACATGCCTGAAAGATTTGACGATTTGACAATACAAACTTACCACACTTATACTAGAAAATTCTACGCTTTTCGTAACTACGATGTTTTTAAAAACGGAGAACTAATTGTAAGAGCTAAAACAAAATGGCTACTTGTAAATCCTGAAAAGAAGCTTCCAATTAGGATAAGCGATACACTTGGAGAGATTTACGGAAGAGAAGATGGTTATGAAATAATAGAAAAAGATGTGGAAATGTTAGACGGCGATTATAAAAAGTGTGGCGAATATATTGTAAGAAAAACGGATATAGATTACAATTATCACGCAAACAATGCTAGATATATCGAATGGATTGAAAATTATCTGGACGATGACACAATTAAAAAGGTGGAAGTTGTATATAAGAAAGAACTTAAACTAGGTGAAAGTGTGGAGATTTATAGATTAGTAGAAGATTCCGTCATTTGTTTCAAATTAATTACAGATGGAGTTTTGAAAACAATTATAAAAATTACGAAATAAATTTTAACTCACAAAATGAATTTTTTGTTTTGTGAGTTTTTTTCTTTTAAATTTTAGAAAATAGCCAAAATTTCGTAAAAAAAATAATTGACAAAATAAAACTGTTGTTATATAATTCTAAGATACAGTATAAAAATGGATAATTATGCTATAAAGTAGATTATTTAGGAGTTTAAGATAGTATAAGGGGTGAAGTATATGCATACTGAAAAGTATGGAGTAACGGACAGAGTTAGCTTTTCTAGGAACAAAAATGTTTTGGGACTTCCAAATCTTATTGGTATTCAAACTGACAGTTTCGATTGGTTTGTAAAAAAAGGTATTAAGGAAGTTTTTGAAGATATTAGTCCTATAAAAGATTATGCGGGAAGTCTTGTTTTGGAATTTGTGGATTATTATTTTGAGGAAAATCCAAAATATACAATCCAAGAGGCAAAAGACAGAGATACTAACTATTCTTGCCCGTTAAAAGTGAAAGTAAGATTAATTAACACCGACACAGAAGAAGTAAAAGAACAAGAAGTTTTTATGGGTGATTTCCCTTTGATGACAGACAGCGGTACATTTATCATCAATGGTGCTGAAAGGGTAATTGTAAGCCAACTTGTAAGAAGTCCTGGTGTTTACTTCGCCGAAGAAATTGATAAATCAGGTAACAGCAACTTCGCATCTACAGTTATTCCAAACAGAGGTGCTTGGCTTGAAATGGATACTGATGCAAGTGGTGTAGTGAATATTAGAATCGACAGAACTAGAAAACTACCTGTTACTACATTACTTAGAGCTTTATTATTTGACACTGATGAAGAAATAATTGAAGCTATGGGAGATTCTGAAATTTTAAGAAAAACTCTCGAAAAAGAAATTTCAAAAGACAGAGAAAGTGCTTTAATTGAAATTTATAAGAAATTAAAACCGGGAGATCCTGCATCTTTAGAAAGTGCAGAACCTTTGATAAATAATATGTTCTTCGACAGTAGAAGATACGATTTAGCAAAGGTAGGACGTTACAAATTCAATAAAAAATTATCTTTGAGAGACAGAATTACTAATCAAAAAGCAAAAGAAGATGTTGTAGATACATCAACAGGAGAAATATTAGCTACTGCAGGAGATTTGATTACTGAAGAAATGGCAATCGAAATCGAAAACGCAGGCATAAATGTTGTTGATGTTATCGGACACGAAGGTCAAAGTGTTCGTGTTATTGGTAACCACTTTGTCGATTTGGATAGTTTTGGTTTGGATATGGATTTATCTGATTTGAATTTGTCAGAAAAAGTTTATTATCCTATTATGGAAAAAATCTTGGAAGAAAATGATGACGAAAAATCAATCAGAAGAGCAATTGAAGAAAATGTTCACCAATTATCTCCAATTCATATAATCCATTCAGATATTTTGGCATCCATTAATTACGAATTCAACTTATTCTTTGGAATTGGTTCAACTGATGATATCGACCATTTAGGTAACAGACGTGTAAGAACTATTGGTGAATTGTTGCAAAATCAATTTAGAATTGGTTTATCAAGAATGGAAAGAGTTGTAAGAGAAAGAATGAGTACACAAGACCCAGACTTGGCAACTCCACAATCATTAATAAACGTTCGTCCAGTTACTGCAGCAATCAAAGAGTTCTTTGGTTCAAGTCAGTTGTCACAATTCATGGAACAAACAAACCCATTGGCAGAACTTACTCACAAGAGAAGATTGTCAGCTTTAGGACCAGGTGGTTTGTCAAGAGACAGAGCAGGCGTTGAAGTTCGTGACGTTCACGACTCTCACTATGGTAGAATCTGTCCAATAGAAACACCAGAAGGACCAAACATCGGTCTTATAACTTCCATGACAACTTATTCTACTACTAATGAATATGGATTCTTAGAAACTCCATACAGACGTGTTGACAAAGAAACTGGAGAAGTTACTGAAGATATTGTTTATTTGACAGCTGATGAAGAAGATAAATATATAATTGCACAAGCGAACGAACCATTGGATGAAAACTCTAGATTTGTAAATGAAAGAGTTTCTGGTCGTGGTATCAACGGCGAAAATGATATTTATCCAAGAGAACTTATCGACTACATGGACGTTAGTCCGCAACAAATCGTATCTGTAGGTACAGCTATGATTCCTTTCTTGGAAAACGACGATGCTACTCGTGCATTGATGGGCTCAAACATGCAAAGACAAGCAGTTCCATTGTTGGCAACTCAAGCACCAATTATCGGTACTGGAATTGAACACAAAGCTGCTAAGGACTCTGGTGTAGTAGTTAAAGCAAAACACAAAGGTACAGTTACAAAAGTTTCTTCTGATATGATTGAAATAACTCGTGATGAAGATAGAAAAGTTGACAAGTACACTATTCGTAAATTTAAAAAGGCAAACCAAGGTACAACTTTCAACCAAAGACCTATCGTAAATAAAGGGGACAAGGTTGATGTTGATGATATAATCGCAGACGGTCCAAGTACAAACATGGGAGAAATGGCTTTAGGTAAGAACATTCTTATTGCATTCATGACTTGGGAAGGATACAACTACGAAGATGCGATGTTATTAAACGAAAAATTAGTTGTTGATGATGTATTGACATCAGTTCATATAGAAGAACACGAATCAGAAGCTCGTGAAACAAAATTAGGCGCTGAAGAAATCACTAAAGATATTCCAAATGTCGGAGAAGATATGAGAAAGAATCTTGATGATGAAGGAATTATTAGAATTGGTGCTGAAGTAAAATCAGGAGATATTTTGGTTGGTAAAGTTACTCCAAAAGGAGAAACAGAATTATCTGCTGAAGAAAGATTATTGAGAGCTATATTTGGCGAAAAAGCTAGAGAAGTAAGAGATACTTCATTGAGAGTTCCTCATGGTGAATCAGGTGTTGTTGTTGATGTTAAAACTTATTCAAGAGCAAACGGCGATGAATTATCTCCTGGTGTTAACAAGGTAGTTAGAGTATACGTGGCTACTAAGAGAAAAATCATGGTTGGGGATAAAATGTGTGGTCGTCACGGTAACAAAGGTGTCGTTTCAAGAATTATGCCAGAAGAAGACATGCCATATTTACCAGATGGTACACCAGTTCAAGTAGTTCTTAACCCATTAGGGGTACCAAGTCGTATGAACATCGGACAAGTACTTGAAGTTCATTTGGGACTTGCAGCTAGTAAATTGGGTTGGAAAGTTGCTACACCAGTATTTGATGGTGCAAGTGACATTGAAATAGAAGATGCTTTGGAAGAAGCAGGATATCCAAAGACAGGAAAGATTTGGTTAAGAGATGGTAGAAGTGGAGAATACTTCGACAACCCAGTAACTGTAGGATACATGTATATGTTGAAACTACACCACATGGTTGCAGAAAAAATCCACGCTAGATCAACTGGACCATACTCTCTTGTAACTCAACAACCATTGGGTGGTAAAGCTCAATTTGGTGGTCAAAGATTTGGAGAAATGGAAGTTTGGGCATTAGAAGCATATGGTGCAGCTCATACTCTTCAAGAAATTTTAACTGTAAAATCAGATGATGTTGTAGGTCGTGTTAAAACTTACGAAGCTATTATTAAGGGCGAAAACATTCCTGAACCAGGAATTCCAGAATCATTCAAAGTTTTAATTAAAGAACTTCAATCATTATCTTTGGATGTTAAATTACTTGATGAAAATAATGAAGAAGTCGAATTGATAGAAGAAGACGATGATTCTACAGAATTCGGCAGCGATGATAGACTATAAGAAAGGAGAGGGCTCCTTGGTACAAAAAAATACTTTTGAAGCTATGAAAATTGGTTTGGCTTCACCAGACAAAATCAGACAATGGTCTTGGGGAGAAGTTAAAAAACCAGAAACTATAAATTATAGAACACTAAAACCTGAAAAAGAAGGTTTATTCTGTGAAAAAATATTTGGACCTACAAAAGATTACGAATGTAATTGTGGTAAATACAAAAGAATAAGATACAAGGGTATTGTATGCGAGAAATGTGGTGTAGAAGTTACTAAATCAAAAGTTAGACGTGAAAGAATGGGACACATTGAACTTGCAACTCCTGTAAGTCATATCTGGTATTTCAAAGGAATTCCATCACGTATGGGATTGTTATTGGATATGAGTCCTAGAGCACTTGAAAAAGTTCTTTATTTTGCATCATTTGTAGTAATAGATCCAGGTAAAACTGATTTATACGAAAAACAATTATTAACTGAACAAGAATACGAAGAATACTGTGATAAGTACGAAGAAGATGTTGATTTCAGAGCCAAAATGGGAGCTGAAGCAATCAAAGAACTTCTTCAAAAAATAGACTTACAAGAAGAATACAAAAATTTAACTGAAACTTTCGAAGGGGCAACTGGACAAAAGAAAGTTAGGATTTTAAGAAGACTTGAAGTTGTAGAAGCATTCATTGAATCAAAGAATGATCCTTCATGGATGATTATGGATGTAATCCCAGTTATTCCACCGGATATCAGACCAATGGTACAACTTGAAGGTGGAAGATTTGCTACTAGTGATTTGAATGATTTATACAGAAGGGTTATTAACAGAAATAATCGTCTAAAAAGATTATTGGACATTGGATCTCCTGAAATCATTGTAAGAAACGAAAAAAGAATGCTTCAAGAAGCAGTAGATGCACTTATAGATAATGGTAGACGTGGTAAACCTGTAACAGGACCTGGTAACAGACCGTTAAAGAGTTTGTCAGATATGCTTAAAGGTAAATCTGGTCGTTTCAGACAAAACTTGTTAGGTAAGAGAGTTGACTATTCTGGTCGTTCAGTAATAGTTATCGGACCAAACTTGAAATTCTATCAATGCGGTCTTCCTAAGAAAATGGCTCTTGAATTGTTCAAACCATTTGTAATTAGAGAATTAGTTAAAAGAGAAATTTCACATAACGTTAAGAATGCTAAGAAATTAGTTGAAAGAGAAAACGACAAAGTGTGGGATGTTTTGGAAGATATTATAGTCGATCATCCAGTATTGTTAAACCGTGCACCGACATTGCACAGACTTGGTATTCAAGCATTTGAACCAATATTAGTTGAAGGAAAAGCTATCAAACTTCACCCATTAGTATGTACTGCATACAATGCGGACTTTGACGGTGACCAAATGGCAGTCCATTTGCCACTATCTCCAGAGGCACAAGCAGAAGCTAGACTTTTGATGTTAAGTACGAACAACATTCTTGCACCAAAAGATGGTAAGCCAATCACGACTCCTTCACAAGATATGGTATTGGGCTCATTCTATATGACTACAAGAAAAGAAGGTCAAAAAGGACAAGGCCTAATCTTCAAAGATATAGATGAAATGATGTTAGCTTATGCAATGCATTATGTAACATTGCAAACAATAGTAAAAGTTAAACGTGACAGTGTGAATAACGATGGTACAAGTAAAATTGTAGAAAGCACTGTTGGTAGATTTATCTTCAACGAAGGAATCCCTCAAGATTTGGGTATGGTGAACAGAGAAGAAGATCCATATTCACTTGAAGTTGATTTGCAAGTTGACAAGAAGATGCTATCTAAAATCATCGATTTAACTTTCAGAAAATATGGAAATATCAGAACTGCTGAATTGTTAGACTACATCAAATCTATGGGATACAAGTATTCTACAATTGGTGCTTTGACAATATCAATGGGAGATATTACAATTCCAGATTCAAAGAAAGTTATCATTGAGCAAGCTGAACAAAGAATAGATATGGTTCAAGACATATACCTTCAAGGGGATATTACAAACGAAGAAAGATACAAGAAAGTTATCGAAATTTGGGAACAATGTATTAAAGATGTAACTAAAGCTTTGATGACAAACCTTCCTGCTGATAACAACTTGAATATAATGGCCGTTTCTGGAGCCCGTGGTAGTGAAAACCAAATCAGACAATTAGGTGGTATGCGTGGTCTTATGTCCGATACTGCTGGTAACACTATCGAAATTCCTATCACATCAAACTTCCGTGAAGGTCTTTCAGTACAAGAATTCTTTATTTCTACTCACGGTTCAAGAAAAGGTCTATCAGATACCGCCCTTAGAACTGCGGACTCAGGATATTTGACAAGAAGACTTGTAGATGTATCGCAAGATGTAATCATAACTGAAGATGATTGTGGTACAGATGAATATATAGTTGCAAAAGAAATCAAAGACGGTAACAGACAAGTTGAAGATTTGAAATCTAGAATTATTGGTAGATACGCATTCGAAGATATTCTCGATTTGGATACTGGAGAAATCATAGTTCATAAAAATGATATGATCAATGAAGCTATTGCGGAAAGAATAGAATCAAAAGGTATCAAAGAAGTTAAGGTAAGAAGTGTTCTTGGATGTAAGATGAAACACGGTGTTTGTGCTAAATGTTACGGTAGAAACTTAGCTACTGGTAAGCCTGTAAACATTGGTGAAGCAGTTGGTATAATTGCCGCACAATCAATAGGTGAACCAGGTACACAATTGACAATGAGAACTTTCCACTCAGGTGGTATCGCCGGAGTAGGAATCACATCAGGTCTTCCTAGAGTTGAAGAATTATTTGAAGCTCGTAAACCAAAAGGACTTGCTTACATTACTGAAATAGAAGGTACTGTAAAAATCCAAGAAAACAAAAAGAGAAATGATGTTATCGTAACTGCTGAAGACGGCGAAGAAAAAGTTTATCAAATTCCATACGGCGCTCACATTAGAGTTAACGACGGAGATCATGTTGAAAAGGGAGAACCATTAACAGAAGGTTCAATCAATCCACAAGATATTCTTAGAGTTAACGGGGCTGAAGGCGTTCGTGATTATATAATTAGAGAAGTTCAAAAAGTTTACAGATTACAAGGTGTAGACATTGACGATAAGCACATTGAAATAATAATCAGACAAATGATGAGCAAAATTAAAATCGAAGAAAGCGGAGATTCAGGGTTCTTATCAGGTAGTGTAGTAGATGCGAGAGATTTCAAGATGACTAATGAACAACTTGTAAAAGAAGGAAAAACTCCTGCAACAGGAACTCATTCGTTAATGGGTATCACAAAAGCATCACTTGCAACTGAAAGTTTCTTATCTGCAGCATCATTCCAAGAAACTACAAGAGTATTAACAGAAACATCTATTAAAGGAAAAGTTGATCACTTAATAGGCTTAAAAGAAAATGTAATAATTGGTAAACTTATACCTGCCGGTACAGGAATAGCAAAATATGACAGAATTGAAGTAGATTATGACGGTAAAGCTGAAGAAGATATGATTGAAGCTGAAAAAGCACAAGAAATAAATGATTCTGAAGTAGAGGAAGAATCTACAGTAAAATCTGGAAATTACGAATCATTACAAGATGAAGATAAATAATATTTAAGAATTAAGGGATGTGAATTAGCATCCCTTTTTTTATAAAATTGAGGAGTTTTGATGAAAAAGGATACAAACATCATAGAAATAAAAAACTTAAGTTTTCAATATGAAGGTTCATCAAAAAAAGTATTAAAAAACTTAAACATAGATATTAAAGAGAGAGAATTCATCTGCGTATTAGGCCACAACGGATCTGGGAAGTCTACATTAGCAAAACTCATTAATGCTCAATATATTCCAACAGAAGGGGATATTTTAGTTGGGAATATGAATACAAAAGATGACGATAATTTGTGGAATATTCGTGAAATGTGCGGGATGGTGTTCCAAAATCCTGACAATCAATTGGTAGCGACAATCGTCGAAGAGGACGTTGCATTTGGGCCTGAAAATTTGGGAGTTCCAAAAGAAGAACTTCGCAAGAGAGTAGATGAATGTCTTGAACTTGTGGGAATGAGTGAGTACAAGCGACATTCACCAGCACTATTATCTGGAGGTCAAAAACAAAGAATTGCGATTGCAGGTATATTAGCAATGAATCCAAAGTGTTTGCTAATGGATGAGCCGACAGCAATGCTCGATCCACAAGGACGAAAAGACATCTTAAATACTGTTTTGAAACTAAGAGAAATGGGCAAAACTATAATCCACATTACCCATTACATGGAAGAATGTGTAAATGCCGACAGAATAATTGTGATTAATGAGGGTGATGTAGTGCTTGAAGGAACTCCAAGGGAAGTTTTCTCAAATGTCGAACAAATGAAAGAAATTGGTCTTGATGTTCCAGAGCCTACTGAAATCAGCTACCTTTTAAATAAATCAAATATAAATGTGAGAGCTGATGTCCTTACTGTAGACGAACTAGTTGAAGCTTTAGGTGAGTGTTAGGTGATAGATATGAAGATAGAATGCAAAAATTTAGAACATATTTATAACAAATCAAATCCATTTGAAAAAGTAGCCCTCAAAGATATCAATTTAGAGATAAATCTTGGAGAATTTATTGGAATTATAGGACACACTGGAAGCGGTAAATCAACACTCGCACAACATTTGAATGGATTATTGGAACCAACAGGTGGCGATGTTTTAGTTGACGGAATATCAACAAAGACAAAAGTAAAAACAGATATAAGAAAAAATGTTGGATTAGTATTTCAATATCCAGAGTATCAACTATTTGAAGAAACTTGCTACAAAGACATTGAATTTGGACCGAAGAATTTGGGGCTTACAGATGAAGAAATTAAAGAACGTGTAGAGTGGGCTTGCGATGCTGTTGGATTAGATGTCGAACACATGAAAGAAAAATCACCATTTGAATTATCTGGTGGACAAAAAAGAAGAGTAGCAATCGCCGGTGTTTTGGCGATGAAACCAAAATTTTTAGTACTAGATGAACCAACTGCAGGGCTCGATCCATTGGGACGCGATATGATTTTAAATCAAATAAAACAACTTTTTGAAAGAGAAGACATGACAGTTATTTTGGTAAGCCATAGCATGGAAGATATCGCAAAACTTTGCAACAGAGTAATTGTTATCGACAAAAGTCAGATCTTTATGGACGATAAGCCGGAAGTTGTGTTTAGCAAAGAAAAAGAGCTAAAAGAAATTGGACTTAGCATCCCACAATCGACACAAGTTGTGAGAAGATTGAAAGAAAAAGGACTAGATGTCAAAACGGATTGCTTGAATGTTGAACAAGCTTTTGAAAGCATAAAAAAAGCTATGGAGGCAAAATCATGATAAAAGATATAACAATTGGTCAATATTTTGCATCTGATAGTATTATTCACAAGCTTGATCCAAGAGTAAAGGTAACATTTGTATTTTTATATATTATTGCGATATTTCTTATAAGTAAACTTTGGGTATACGCACCTGTATTGGTGTTCCTAATAGCTATAATCAAAATTTCAAAAATAAAACCAAATTTTGTATTCAAAGGAGTTAAACCACTTCTTCCAATTATTTTGTTGACTTTTATACTTAACGTATTGATGACACCAGGTGAAGTTGTGTGGAAATGGAAAATATTTACTGTTACAAAATCAGGATTGAACTTGGGATTTTTTATGGCATTTAGATTGATATTCTTGGTTTTAGGTACGAGTTTATTGACCTTGACAACATCACCAATCGAATTGACAGATGCTATGGAAAAAATGCTTCATCCCTTTGCTAAAATAGGCTTTCCTGCTCATCAATTTGCAATGATGATGACAATAGCACTTAGGTTTATCCCCACACTATTTGAAGAAACAGATAAAATAATGAAAGCTCAAATGGCTAGAGGCGCAGATTTTGAATCGGGAAATATAATCAAGAGAGCTAAAAACCTCGTACCACTTCTAGTTCCACTGTTTATAAATGCTTTAAAAATAGCAGGAGAACTTGCAATAGCCATGGAAGCTAGATGTTATCGTGGTGGTGAAGGAAGAACAAGACTTAACGAATTATCGTATCAAAAAAGAGATTTCATAGCTTATGCTGTTATTATTTTATTATTCATTTTAATTATTGTGAGTAGAATAATATGAAAAACATAAAATTGACAGTTCAATATGACGGTTCAAAATTTTACGGATGGCAGAAGTTGAATGATTTGCCATCCGTACAATTAGAAATAGAAAAAGCAGTTACAAAAATGGTTAATCAACCAGTCAAAATAAATGGCGCTGGAAGAACTGACAAAGGAGTTCATGCAAAAGGCCAAGTGTGTAACTTCATTGTTGACACAGATATTTCAGCAAACCAATTTCTAATGGGAGTCAACCACTTCACGAGTGATTCAATTGTCATAGTAAAATCAGAAGAAGTGGATTTGGATTTTCATGCGAGATTTAGTGCAAAATCAAAGACATATAAATACATTTTATGCAACAAATACTATATGGAGCCTTGGTTTAATGATTATAAGGGTCACAGAAAATACTACTTAGATTTTGATTTGTTGCTAAAATGCAGAGATATGCTCATTGGAAAACATGATTTTACATCATTCGTTAATGATTTGGAAGAAGATACCAATCCAATTAGAACTATTGATGAAATTACAATCGAAAGAATAGACGACGATATTGTATTTACATTTAAGGCTGAAAGTTTTCTTAGGAATATGGTTAGAATTTTGGTTGGAAGCATGGTTGATGTAGCCAGAGGGAGAAAAAGCATAGAATGGCTTAAAAATGCTTTGGAAAATAAAGACAGACAGTCTGCAGGAATTACGATTGAACCTTGTGGATTGTATTTAATGGATATCGAATATTAAAAGGGGGAGTAAATGAAAAACTTTACCAGAAAACTCATCAGCGTACTTATGTTACTAATGATGATGTTTGTTTTCATTGACACCGAATCTTTTGCAAAAAAAGATACATTTGTAATAGGAATGGAGGCGAACTACGCACCATTTAACTGGTCACAATCGACAGATGAAAATGGAGCTTATCCTATTGAAAACAGCAAAGGTGAATATGCAAACGGATACGACGTGCAAATAGCTAAAAAAATTGCCGACAGTTTGGGCAAGAAATTAGTTGTAGTAAAAATGGAGTGGGACGGACTTGCACCGGCAGTTATGAGCGGAAAAGTTGATGCGATAATTGCAGGAATGAGTCCAACAAAAGAAAGAAAAGAACAAATTGATTTTTCGGATACTTATTACAGTTCTGATTTGGTAATTGTAACAAAAAAAGACAGTAAATATATCAAAGCAAAATCATTAAATGATTTAAAAGATTTTAAAATTACTGGTCAATTGAACACATTCCACTATACAGTAATTGATCAAATCAAAGATTGTGACAAACTACCTGCAATGGAAAGTTTTCCATCAATGCTGTCTGCAGTTTTGGCAGAGAAGATAGATGGATATGTCGCTGAAAAACCACAAGCATTAAGTGCAGAAGCATCTAATGCTGAGCTTTCATACATTGAATTTGAAAAAGGTTCGGGATTTGAAACATCAGCTGAAGATACATCAATTGCAATCGGTGTGAAGAAAAATTCTGATTTGACAGAAAAAATCAACGAAGCTTTGAAGAAAATAAGTCCAGAAGAAAGAGATAAGTTGATGCAGGAAATGGTAAGATTGAACGTGGAAAAAGACCAACCACAAGGATTTTTATCAAAAGTAAAAAGCATTTTTAATGAATACGGATCACTTTTCTTAAATGGAGCTTTGATGACATTGTTTATAGCCAGTGTATCGACAATTATTGGATTTCTAATCGGAATACTGGTTGCAGTTATTAGAAATATGAAACTAGATAAAGATAAAAATAAATTCACTTATTATCTTCACAAAGTTATCAATTTTATTCTAGCTTGCTATGTTGAAATATTCAGAGGAACACCAATGATGGTACAATCAATGCTGATTTATTTTGGAGCCAAATTATATCTTGGAATTGATATGGCGCCAATTAGTGCAGCTTTGTTCATTGTTAGTGTTAACACTGGAGCTTATTTGTCTGAAGTTGTACGTGGTGGAATTAACTCTGTGGATGTCGGACAAATGGAGGCTTGTAAGGCTTTGGGAATGACACACGGTCAATCCATGATTAATGTAATATTGCCACAAGCAATCAAAAACATTTTGCCTTCTATAGGAAATGAGTTTGTAATCAACATTAAGGATACATCCGTATTGAACGTAATCAGTGTTACAGAATTATTCTTCGTATCTAAATCAATTGCAGGCTCAACTTATAATATATTTGAAACTTATGCAGTTACTTGCATTATATATTTCGTGTTGACATTCTCTTTGACTAGACTTTTATTATTTATTGAAAAGAAATCAAATAACAGAGAATACGTAATGGAAGCTACTACTGGAGGAATGTTCAATGGAAAATAAAATAATAGAATTACAGCATTTGAAAAAAAGTTACGACGGAGTAGAAGTTCTAAAAGATATCAACTTTACGATATCAAAAGGAGAAGTTCTATCTATAATCGGATCATCTGGTTCTGGTAAGTCTACTATGCTAAGATGCATCAATTTACTTGAAAAACCAACAGGTGGAGATATTTTATATCATGGAGAATCCATACTTTCTTCCAAATTTAATCAAAATAAATTCAGATCCAAAGTAGGTATGGTATTTCAACAATTTTATTTGTTTGAAAATATGAGTGTAATGGATAATTGCACTGTCGCACAAATCAAAGTTTTGAATAGAGACAAGGAATCTGCAGTTAAAGAAGCTAAAAAATATTTGGAACTTGTAGGAATGATTGACCATGCACATAAGAAACCAAGCATGTTATCAGGTGGACAAAAACAAAGAGTTGCTATTGCAAGAGCATTGTGTATGAATCCAGAAGTTTTATTGTTCGACGAACCAACATCTGCACTAGATCCTGAAATGGTTAACGACGTATTGCAAGTAATGTCAAAACTTGCAGAATCTGGAATGACAATGGTAGTAGTAACACATGAAATGCAATTCGCAAGAGATGTGTCTACAAGAGTTTGTTTCATGAATGAAGGCTACATCATTGAAGATACAGATCCAAAAACAATGTTCACAAATCCAAAACACGAAAGAGTTAAAGAATTTTTGAAGAATTATTTGAATAACTAAAATAGACGCCCTTTATCACATACGATAAAGGGCGTTAATTTTATCTAATATTTCTAATGTAATTGTGAATTACATAATTGTTGTTATATTTGCTATACAAATTATACGGACTGTAGATTGAATTGAATTGAAGTTTATCTGAACTACCAAATGAAACCTTCAAATCAAACGAAGTGTTTGGATTTGATTCACACCAAGCTTTTACTGTGAAATCTGTTGGTGATGTTGCAGTTTGTTGTTTTATAAACATGGTTGCGACACCATTCGAATCAGTTGTTTTAGTAATTGTTTGGTCGAATCCTTTTTGATTTCTAATTCTAATATTTAATTTTAAATTAGCAATTTTCCTGTCGTTTTCATCTGTAGCAAATATTTTAATGTTCGCTATATCAGTAAGATTATAAGATTTTTTATCTGTTTCGAACTTCAACTTTACAGTTTGTTTTGTTTCAGGTTTGTTTTCGGTATCTTTTACAATAAGTGTTGTGTTTGCTGAAGAATTTTTGTAGCCTGTTTTTGAAACTGTGGCTTCAATATAATATCTTCCTGGTTTTTCTGGTCTGAATGTGTAGTAACAATTACCGTAGCTATCAGTTCTAAATCTTTTTTCTTGTTTATTATCATTTTCATCAGTTATGCTTAATACTACATCTGCACCTGAAATTCTTCTTGTATGAGTCTTAGAAGTTACAGTTATCATAGAATTTTGGTTCAATTTGATTTCTGTATTGTCCAAATCAACTTTAGTTTCAAAAGCTATTCTGTTATCTTTTACTTCAAAACTTACATTATCTTCGTTAGTATTGCCTTTTGAATCTGTCGCAGTGATATTTACATCGTAAGTTCCAGCTTCATCTAATTCGTCGGCTTTTAAATATAGTATAGATTGTCCACGGTAGTTTGTAGTCAATTCTTTTTCTATTAATTTCTTAGATGGTTTGGTAATTGTGAATTTGACTTTTGCACCTTTTATATTTCGTTTGTTTGAATCTGTTACTACAGCGGAAATATTATTAGTATTACCTATAGATATTGAATTTCTGTAGACATTGGACTTAATATTTACTGCCATATTGCTTTCAGGGCTGTCACCCTCTACATAAATTATAGCAAAGTTTGAAACATTTGAACCATCTTTTGCTTTTGCAAATACTTTAATTTTACCTGGATTGTTACATACAACCATAGCGTTATCTACTGATGCGATATTTTCGTCCGAACTTTCCCAAGTTATATCGCGGTTTTTGGCATTTGCAGGTAATATTCTAGTATCTATTCTGAATTTGTCACCAACTTTTGCTTTTTTATAGGAAGGATACATAATAATACTTTGGACTTTAACATCTTTGTCAACACTATCATCAATATTTGGCTTTTCATTTTCTAGTACATTGACCCTAACGTATTGCAAAATTCTAGGATTGTCTGCAGATTTAACAGTTACATAACATTGTCCGGGACTTAAAGCTCTTATTAATCCAGAATTATCTACAGCACATACATTTGTGTTAGAGGATGACCACATCAAGTCCTTGTTTGTCGCATTTTCTGGATAAACTTTTGCATTGATTTGTGTGTCTTCTCCTTCTCTTAAAGAAATATTATCTTCTGACACTGTGATTTTATTTACTCTAATTTCTTGATCAGGTTCAGGAACATCTGGTTGTGGAGTAGGATCCACTGGATCAGGGTCTGGTGTTGGATTGACATTGGTTCCTGAATAAGGTTTTGTGAAAGCTTTCAAGCATACATTTGCGTTTGCTCTGTTTCTCGCCAAATCAGACCAATTATATCCATCGTTAGAAATAAATGATTGATTGTATCCAGCTCTTGCTCTTGAAGAATATCCGTAAATCATAGATTCAATTGGAATAGGGTAGCTGTAACCAGGAGTTGTAAGTTTTACAATTGGTGCAAAATAAGCTCCTGCATTTATTTTTTGTGGATTGAATTTGACAGTTGTATATCCTGCGTTTTCCACAGTTCCACGTGCAACCAAAACTTTATCATTGAAACCACTATTTCCACCGATATTTGTATTTACATAAATTTCGTATTGGGCACCGTTTGATGGAACGAAGAAACCAACCTCGTCGATTTGGCTAGTTCTACTAACAGGACCAAAAATATTTGAAAACCAACCAGTTTGATTGTAGCCGATGCTATCTGTCATTCCCAAATCATCATAATACCAGATGGATTTATTTCTATCTTTTTCTTTTAAAACAAAAATACAGTTTCCCTTAGAAATGTGAGCATCATAATACGATACATGATAATATCCACCTTGATTTCCCCAACGATCGCCCCAACTATTTTTTACAAGCCAAGCACCATCTCCAGGAGGAGTTATACCGAAATTGTATCTTGAATAATCATCGTCCCATCCTATAATAGTTACAGCGTGATTTTGCCAACCATAACCAGGATTGTAATGACTCATAGTATAGAAATTAGTATAATTTGTGTCACCATTTACAGTTGTGTAAGATGCACCGTATCTCATTATCGCTCTTTTTAATCTGTCACGATCTTGATTATTGTTTACATCTGGAATGTACAAAGCTTCCTTCAATTCCTTTGCTGGAAGTAAATTATAGGGAGAGCTAAAATCGTAAGCAGAATAAGGATCATCTTTTTCCCAAATTGGTCCAGACCATCTTGATAGATAAGCTGCAGCGACTGCTCTTGTACCACCTTGATCAGGACCCCAGTCAAAACCATGAGTGTTTCTCAAATGTTTTTCAGAAAAATCTGTGAATTGACCATTCGTGAGCATATTCGATTCTGCAGAACCATAAGTAGCAAACGCCCAACATGATCCGTTTGGTCCCTGAGCTTTTACTGGAGTAACTCTGTTGTGCTGACGCAAATCGTAGTTTGCAGGAATTCCATAAGCCTTTTGTCTTGGAATGTCTTCTTTTTGATTAAACAAATCGTAGTTTGTATTAACCAAGAAAGGATCTTCGTTTGAACCGTAGTTTTTAGTAGTCTTAGGACTACTCATTTGTCTGCTAAATGCGGGATTACGAGGCGCTTCAGAAAAATCGATTTCTTTTACAGTTAAATCATCGTTTAATTTGAATTTGTTTTGACTTTCTGCAAAACTTGTAGAAAACAGTGATTGCAACGTAAAAACCGCAATAAAAAGCAATAAATTTTTTCTTTTCATATTCAACTCCTTGCAATGATTTTAAATATTAATTCAGGGTTAAAATAGTATACTTAACACTATTAAGAATTAACAACTATATTATACTACTTTTGGAAGAATAAATATATATCTTCGAAAATTCAAAAAAATGATGAATATTGTGATTTTCAGTCATTTAACACTGTAGTATGTTAAAATCCATTTTAAAAAATGTAAATTTTTAAATAATTAATGTAAAATTTCCTTAATAATATAGATTTTTTGAAATTATGTGATATAATAAAATCAACAAATACCAAAAACTAAATTAATAAATATCTAGATTCAAAATAATTTTAAGAATTAGAGCATATTTATTAAGGCTATTAATTTAGTAGCATATTTCAATAGGAGGGCGTTATGAAAATTAAAAAGTTTTTGAGTCTACTACTAGGAACAGTTCTAGTTTCATCGATGTTAGTTACTGGTCCAACGTTTGCAGATGAAAACAAAAATTCTAAACTAGAATTAAGTCCCGTTGAAAATAGTTTTAAAGAAAATTCCAAGGATGACGAATTGTTAATCTCTCCATTGAAGACATCTTACGATTCAGTTCGTTCAGCTTCTAGAGCAGCATTGCCAGCAAAATATGATTTGAGAAAAACTAACAGAGTTTCCTCAGTCAAAAATCAAGGACAAAATGGTTCTTGCTGGACATTTGCTACATATGGTTCCATGGAATCTTATTTAAAATTATTTGGAAAAGAATTTGATTTTAGTGAAAAACACATGAGAAACATGCATGGGTTCGATTGGGGTCCAAATGATGGAGGTAACAGAGATATTGCAACATCATATCTTGCTAGAGGGACAGGTCCGATTTTAGAAAAAGACGATCCTTACGATGCTTACATTAATGTTTCACCTACAAATGTGAAAAGAGCATTTGATTTGGATAAAGTTATTTATCTACCTGATGTTCACAATGCAAATGAAACTAATGTTATCAAACAAGCTATTATGGAATATGGTGGAGTGTATACAACTTTAAGTTCTCAAAAATATTACGAAAAGAAAGAAACTAAAAGTTACTACAATCCTGGAAGCGGAAAAGCAGATCACGCAGGAACAATTGTAGGATGGGATGATAACTTTTCAAAAAATTTATTCCAAGCAAAGGCTCCTGGAGATGGAGCATGGATTGTAAAAAATAGTTGGGGAACAAGCTTCATGGATGGCGGTTACTACTACGTATCGTATTACGATGGTTTCTGTGGAAAATCCAATGCAGTGTTTATTCCTCAAAGGAAAGATCCTAATGCGGTAATTTCACAATACGACGATTTCGGAGCAACAAGAAGTGTTGGATACAATATGCAAGGATACATTGCAAATGTATTTACTTCTAATGAAGATCAAACAATTTACCAAGCGGGTTTATTCACAGTTGCTATGAATACACAATACAAATTGTACATTGTAAGAGATTTACAATCTACAGATGATTTGGCAGCTAAAAGAGAAGAAATCGGCAGCGGTGTGATTGAATACCCAGGATATTACACATTAAATACTACCCAAATCAAAGTAAAAAAAGGCGAAAGATTTGCAATAGTAGCGTACATGGATTCATCAGCTGCTAATTACAAATATCCAATGCCTATTGAAATGCCGATTGCAGATTATGCTTCCAAAGCAAAAGCGCAAGAAGGTCAATCTTATGTTTCATCACAAGGAGACAAATGGACTGATTTGACTAAGGAAGTTAAAAACGCAAATGCTTGTATAAAAGCTATCGGAACTACTGGAGAAGTACTTCCAAGAGATACAGTTCCAGAAGTTGATCCGGATGAAGTAATCGAAGAGCCAACTTCAATCACTGTAAAAGAAGGTAGTCAAGGATTCATTAGCGTTAAGAAAAAAGGAAAACTTCACGCGACAGTTCAACCAGAAAAATTCAACAACGATCCGGTTGTTTTTGAATCATTGGACAAAAATGTTGCAGTTGTTAAAAACGACGGAACAGTTTATCCAGTAAATGTTGGTAATGCAAATATTTTGATAAAAACAGTCGATGGAAAAATTACACAAAGATTTAATCTATTGGTAGCTCCAGAAGGAATTAGAGTTCCTGATAGAAAAATGATTGAGGTAATTGGGGATAATGATTACGATCCAAAAACAGATCCAGATAATACAGAAATCCCAGTTATACCGCCTAAACCACCGATAGATAATCAAGAACTAGATCCTAAAGTTGTTAGAAGTTTGGGAGTATCAGTTCCATCAGTGACTATTAAACAAGGCGATAAGTTTAATTTGGATCCAAAAATTTTAACTTATCCACAAACTGCTACAAGAAATTTTGATTTCAATATAAGTAACCATGACATAATTGACATCGATTCAAAATCAGTGATTACTGCTAAAAAAATCGGAAGAACAAAGTTAGATATCAAAACAAAAGAAGGATTACAAACAAGCATTACAATAATTGTAATACCAAAAGAAAAAGGCGAAATTACTGTAGAAAAATTTGCACCATCTAAAAGACACGCCGGAATATTCACTGTATTTATAGATGCAAAAGAAGGAGACAGAGGATATTCTGGTCCAGCAAAACTAACAGTAAAAAGTGGCAATAGAAAATTAAATAGAACAATATATTTCAACTCAGGTCATGCACAATCTAAATTCCACGGAGGACAATTTGGAGTGTGGAGAAAAGATTTCGAAGCGACTATAACTATTAGAAATCATGAAGAGACAGTAAAATTTGGGTTTTAATCAATAACGGGTAGTGCCGATTGTTAAACAAAATATTTAGTTCATAGGAGGGAAATATGAAACATTTAAAGAAATCATTAGCAATGATTTTAGTGTTTGCTATGACTTTTATAGCTGTTGCACCTTTGAGTGAGGTTTTCGCAGATTCTTTGGAAGTACAACAAGAAGAACCTAAACTTGAAATCTCAGAATTAAAAGAAGGTTTGACACAAGCTGTAAAATCAGTTGAAGACATAGAACCAGCTGATGAAAAGTACAAGGAAGTTATGGATCAGTTTTATGAAGCACATGATTTCTTAGACAAAGAAATCAAAGTAGCCGAAATGAAACAACGCCAAGCAGTAGGAAGTGGTGAAGCTGTAGGAGCATTAGAAAACACAATCTATGATTTATCTACAATTCCAGTAAGAGTACAATTGATGATTAGAATTGGTAGAGCAATTAGATTTGCAACTACTGAATTATCTAACAAAGTCGTAGCAGCTCACACTAAAATCACAGAATATATAATAACTGGTTTATTATATGCTGTTAATCCTTTTGCTAGTGAAGCTCAAATTATGGATTACATCCAAAAATTTGACCAATTAGAACAAGAATTGTTAGCTTATCCTGATTTAGGGCCAAATGATATAGCCACTATCTACAAAAAAGCTGCAGTTTGGAGAGAAATCAGAGAAGCTAAAAAAGTACGTGCTTCAAGAACAAGATTTGGTAATTCATTTATCGTAAGAGAATTAAGTGAAGAAATTTCAAAAACAGTAAGTTTGCAATTTAGAATCACAGTAAAATGTGGTGAATTAGATGAACAAGTTAAGAAACTTCACGAAGCAATGGAAAAAATTACTGGACCAAAAATCAAAGCTGAAAAAATTGAATTTAAAGAAGGCAATATGGGAGCCATCTCAATCAATAAAACAACAACAATCAGCCCAGTAGTAAGACCAAACGAAGTTAAAGACAAAGAAGTGTTCATTTACTCGTCAAATGCATTCATGGCAAGAGTCGTTGGAAAAACAATCATTCCACTTAGAACTGGAACTGTTATGATTACAGTAATTTCAAAAGATGGATGTGCAAAATCAAACTTTGAACTTCACATCGTAGAACCTGGTCACAGCGTAGAAGGAATTCCATTCTTACAAGCTACAGGAGAAAACTCAGAATATCTTAACACTAATACAAATGGTGGTGGAGTAGTTGGAGATAACTCTTCAGTTGGGAAAGATATTTATGAAGTTAAAAACATTGGTTTCTCAGTAAAATCTACTACATTAAAAGTTGGAGATACATTTGATTTAAAATCAAAAACATTTGTATTCCCTGAAAATGCATTAGAAAAAGAAGTTTCTTATAAGTCAGATAACGAAGCTATCGCAACAGTTAATGAAAAAGGAACAATCGAAGCAGTTGCAGAAGGATCAACTACAATAACTGCAACTACAAAAAACGGAGTAACTAATAAATTTAAACTAAACGTAATCAAGAAAGTTGACAAAGACGAATATCAAATAACAGAAATCAACCCTTCAGAAAGAAAAGCTGGAATATTCTCAATCGAATTCAAAGCAACTAAAAATGGTAAAAAGTACAACGGACCAGCAAAAGTAACAGTGTCAAACACTAAAAAAGCAATTGAAAGAGAAGTTTACTTCAACAACGGAGTTGCATCAGTTAAATACAACGGATTTGAATTTGGAACATGGGTTAAAGATTTCAACGTTAAAATCGAATTAAAAGACCAAGTAAAAACATTTGAACTAAATTATTAGGAGATGAAAAATATGTTAAAAAAAGCATTATCAGTAGTATTACTATCTAGTATGTTATTGGGAACAGTAGCACCAGCAGTATCTTATGCACAAGAAGATAAACTTGAAATCGTTCAAGGAGCAGAAGAAACTGAAAAATTAGGAATTGATGAAGCAGAAGTTTACAAAAGACAAATCAAATCAATTCAAAACGAAGTTAACTCAATCCAAGTTAAAAGAGAAGACGAACAAGAAATGGTTGACAAATTCAACGAAACTTCTCTTGAAATCAGCGACAAAATCGACCAAACAGCAGTAGGAATGGGAGTAGCAGATGTTTATGATTTATCATCTATTCCACAAAGATTGCTATTATTAGGTAGAATGGGAAGAGCAATTAGATTTGCTACAACTCAATTAAGATACAAAGTAGATGCAGCTCACGCAGAAATCGCTGAATACATCTTCGGAGGATTCGTAATAGCAGCATCTCCATTCCACACAGTTGAAGATATGAAAGTTTACATGGCACAATTCGAAGCATTATCACAAAAATTATTAAGCTACCCAGATGCAGGATTAAATGATACTGCTAACATCTATGTAAGATCAGACTTAGATCACAAATTAGCAAAAGCTAGATCATTAAAATTCCATGAATTAAAGAATATGTCTGGTGCAGTAATCGATAAATTAACTGCAGAAATTAGAGAAATAACTGCTTTAAGATTAAGACCACAAGCAACTGTAGCTGAAATTTATCAATTAAGTGACAGATTAGATCAAGCAGTATTTGAAGCATTGAACAGCGAAGATTACAGAGCAAGTAAAACTGAAATTGAAGCTTTAAAAGAAGCTATGAACAAAGCTATAAGAGCTAGAAGACATGGCGACAAGAGAGCAGAAGTTGGTAAAGCAATTGATCGTGCAAAACAAGAATTGGCAAAAATTAGACCATCAAGTGTAATCGCAGCTCAATTAGTACAACAATTCCAAACTTACTATGAATAAAATTTATTAAGATTAGAAAAATAGTAGATTAATAATAAAAAGCCACCATATGGTGGCTAAGGTGACCCCAAAAAGTTGGACTTTATACCAGAGACATTTAGAAATATTTGTCTCTGGTTTTTTTGTCCTCATAT